>JAFVCL010000008.1 GCA_017479285.1 Lachnospiraceae bacterium | reverse complement strand
CGAGATAAGAACGATCATCATCACTTAATACAATTGAAATGGATTTTCTTCCCATAAAAAATGTTCCTTTCATATATCATAAGAACATTATACTATAGGTTTGAAATAGAGTCCACTTATTTAAAAACATTTATACTAGTAAGCACAGTTGCTTCCGGCATTATCAATAATTCTTCTCGAATAATATTTTATCTCCGTTTCAAGAAGTCAGGTATATCTTTTTGGAGGTCTATCATATCAACTTTTCTGCCAAATCAAGTATCATTCCATTCCTTCAGCTTCTTATCGACCAAATACTATGACATTTCAGCATAAATCTTCGTAATCTGGACTGATACATGCACCTTAAACAGAATCAAATAGCGTTACCTATCATATTCTTTTGAAATTCCTCTACTTTTACAAGAACCTCTAAGTATTTTTCCGAATAAGTTTCCTTAAAATCAAGTATCATTTTTGTCAAAGCCGCTGAATTAACAACAGACTGCTTATGAGTCCGTATGTATGAAGTTTGTGTCAAACTCATAAGCGGAAACTGTGAAGGAAGTAATTCAACATCATAATATGGATCCAAGTTCGCGCTATTAGTTACTCTGGAGATTGGTAAAACAATGTAATCTGATGAATCCGCTTTTCCAATAATGAGGACCGGTCTTTGCTTAAATCCCATATTGTTTGCACGCTTATCAAAATACTGGAATACCGATACATAAGCCATTCCGATCATTCTGCCGCCTCTTGAAACTCATCATAATACATATCCCATATTGAATCATATGGTCTGATCTTTTGTGCATCTTTTCGAATATCGTCAAGCAAAAGTATCCTACTGCCATTTTGTCCCTCAGGAATTCCTTTTCTTGCGTTTCTCCATGAAATCTCTTTGTGTGATAGCTCACTAAGCTTCCATGATTCTAATGCGCCATATTGGATAACAACATTTTTAACTATATATTGCTCCTCTGCCAATATCTCATTTATCTCATCTGAATACATTCCATCTTCTGTATAACAATTTCTTACTTCTCTGCATACCGGACCATATTTCCATCCCTCAAAATTTTCAGGGAACAATGGTTTGTTAGTAATAGCCAAGGATTCCCTCTGCGAAAGATATAACAATTTATGAAGCTTCATTTCATCAATATTTTTTCCTGAAATTGCTTTATACTCTTTATAAATAGCCTGTGCCACATCTATTGCCCTTGCCATATAATTACCTCCTTCTTCCCTTTATCTAAATACACGGATGACGTCTAATATTTTCCCTCCTCATCTTTAATGTCCCACAAGCAGAACCATATTAAGTCTCTCAAAACATCTATCTGATTGCCCTATAAAACATCGCTTTCAGTATCTGTTATAGATGGAACAATCCCACATACATCATATGGATTATATGAATAACCGTATCATCCATTTCTAAGAATTTCTTGATAGCATGTTTTATAGAACCCGTTTTTCCGCTATTAGGGACACCTGAAACCACTATACATACCATTTTATTTGTCTCCCGCATATTGATCAATTATGTATAATTCACGGTGGATTATACATAATTGAGGTTATACATCTAATTTTCCATACATCTTTATTGACATAGCTTCGCCATGAGCCGACTTTCACCGTCCCACGGTTTGCTTAAAATATTTATCCCACATTTTTCTCCAACGCGGCGAGGCGACGATTGGGAAAATGGGGATCTGTACTATATCTTGATGCGATTTTCGTAGATTATACAAAATATATGATGAATACATGTATAACATACATAAACCACTATCTTTCAAATTTTAGCATAATAGAGGTCTAAAGTCAAAAATAGAGAGCTTTCAAATCCTTAATATTTGTTAAAGAATCACTTGACTCCTGCATTTCTGCAAGAGTCAAGTGATTCTTTAACTTTTCTTAGTTATTTCCAGCCCGATCTCAACATCATGCATCCTGCCGCCGATTTCCATACCGATGATGGCGATTCGCTTGTGGCGGTCGATGTGGCGGATGGGACCCTTGAAGTTTTCCATGGGACCGGTTAATATCTTAACCTGTCCGGCTTCGATGACACCGATGGATACTGTGATGTGGTGGTCCGGTCCACCCAGCAGAGTAAGTTGTTCGTCTTCCTCCTGTGATACAGGGAGGAATGTATTCTCTGCCCGCAGTATCTTGGTCAATCTCGGTAGTTTCTTCAAACGAAAAAAAAGAGACTCTACATCCTCCGTCCTGAAAAACACATATCCGGGGAAAAGTACGGCGGTAATTACCTTCTCCTCTCCCCGGAACTTTTTCTTTCTGTCGTAGGTGGGAACAAAAGCCTCCTCGCCCTCTGCGGTTATGCACTCCGCGAACCGAACCAGCGTCTCATGCTCTTCTCCCGCTTTTACCTGTATGGCATAAAGCATGGCTTACTTTGCTCCCTTTCGTAAAAATACATTTCCAATGGTCATAAAGAGAAGCTTTATGTCGAGTCCGATGCTCCAGTTATCTATATATTCAAGGTCCAGCTTGACCACATCCTCGAAGTTTACGATATCGCTTCTGCCTGTAGCCTGCCAGAGTCCGGTTATACCGGGGGTGACGGAAAGCCTGCGCTTCTGCTCTACCTGGTACTGCTCCACCTCATCCACTGTCGGCGGTCTTGTTCCGACGAGGGACATATCTCCCTTCAATACATTGAAAAACTGCGGAAATTCGTCGAGACTTGTCTTTCTTATAAACTTGCCCACCTTGGTAATACGGGGGTCATTCTCCATCTTAAACATGGCGCCCTGCATTTCGTTCTGGGCCATAAGTTCTGCCTTACGAGCTTCAGCATCTTTATACATTGAGCGGAACTTATACATTTTGAAATGTCTTCCGTTTCTGCCTACACGGGTTGAAGTATATATCGGAGCCCCCGGGGATTCGATGCATATCGCCGGGATAAGAAAAATACAAAGTATAAGCGTAAACAGGCTTCCGATAAATCCGCCAAGTATATCCATTATCCTCTTAAGCGCCATCTGGGCAGGGTCACGGAGCTTGCTTGAGTAAGTTACGACCTTAAAGAATCCGAGATTCTCTATCTTTTTATTGGCTACATCCAGTTCCAGAGCATCGATATTTACATGTACAAATACTCCCATGCTCTGGTACTCATGCATTATATCGATTATCTTTAAATTCCCGTGATTTGCGTATCCAAGGTTAATAAATACTCCGTCAAGGGCTCTCGTCTTCGATTCCTCCAGCATATCGTCCACATTTGCGATAACGGGGATCCCGCCTATTTCTTCTCCTTTTGCATCTCTGTCTACAAGAGTTATGTATGCGATCTTGAAATACCAGTTATTGGTTGTTTTTATCTTCTCAACGATCTGCTCGACCTTATCCGAAGTTGATATTAACATGATTTGCTTAAAGGAATGACTGTTCTTGTAGTAAACAGCAATCAATTTCTTAACCAACTGATGTCCGAGATAGGACAGCACAAAATAGCTGATCAGAAAATACAGCATCTGAAGTCTCGGAAAAGTAGTGGATTCCTTTATAAAATAAAGGAAAAACAGTCCCGCCAGCATAATACAGATCTCGGACTTAAGCACCGCAAAAAACTCCTTAAACCAGCCTCTGTCAAAGATATTGCTGTCGAGATTAAAGAGTCTGTTTCCCAGAACGCACGCAAAAAGCTCCACCAAAAGAAAGAGCAGGTAAAGATCCTTATCCGCCTCTGAAATATTCAGCTTTCCGAATCTTATTATGTTGGCAATTCCCAAAGAAAGCGCGACTATCAGCATATCAAGGAACAGAAAGATGTATCTTTTTATAAGGTTTTCCTTCTGAAACATAATTACCTCATCTCTTTTATCTTACCAAGCGCCGCCGCAATTACGCCGTCCATATCGTAATACTTGTATTCTCCGAGCCTTCCGCCAAATATGATCTTCTCTTCCTTATCGGCAAGTGCCTTGTACTTTGCGTAGACCGCTGCGTTCTTTTCGTCATTTACGGGATAATAGGGCTCGTCCCCCTTTTTCCACTCAGATGAGTACTCCCTGCTGATAATGGTTTTCGGAATGTCTTTTCCCTCATCATCCTTGCCGAATTCAAACCATTTATGCTCGATGATGCGGGTGTAGGGAGTTTCTCTGTCTGTATAGTTTACTGCAGCATTTCCCTGGAAATTTGGCTTATCGAGCACTTCAGTCTCAAATCTGACGCTTCTGTATTCCAAAAGTCCCTCACTGTAATCGTAGAATGCATCTATGGGACCGGTGTAAACAATTTTTTCAGCCATAGCATCCCATTTCGCCCTGTCTAAAAGATAGTCCTCCCCAAGTCTTACCTCTATGCCCTCAAGCATGTTTTCAACCATCTTTGTATATCCCCCCATAGGGATTCCCTGGTAAAGAGCGTTAAAATAGTTGTTATCAAAAGTAAGTCTTACAGGAAGTCTCTTTATGATAAATGCGGGCAGATCCTTGCAGTCACGCCCCCACTGTTTTTCGGTATATCCCTTAATGAGCTTCTCATAAATATCGATGCCCACAAGGGATATGGCCTGTTCCTCAAGGTTTTTAGGCTTTGTTATGCCTGCTGCCTTCTTTTGCTCCTCGATCTTCGCAGCCGCCTCCTCGGGCGTTACGACCCCCCACATCTTGTTAAATGTGTACATATTGAAAGGAAGGGAATATAATTCTCCCTTATAATTTGCCACAGGGCTATTGGTAAAACGGTTAAAGGTGGCAAATCTTGTTACATAGTCCCATACTTCCTTGATGTTTGTATGGAAAATATGTGCGCCGTATTTGTGTACATGGATCTTCTCTTTTGTCTCGGTGTACACATTTCCCGCGATATGATCTCTCTTATCGATAACGAGAACCTTTTTCCCCGCATCGGTCATTTCCCTTGCAAATACCGCACCGTAAAGTCCGGCGCCGACTATTAAGTAATCGTACATATATTCCCTCCTGCTTCACTGAAATTTTAAATAAATATGCTTTTTCTATGCATCAGTCCTACCCTTATCGGGAAATACCAATTCCGGTCTGAAAAACAATCCGTCGCGGGCGGCTCTGCACAGTACTCTGAGTTTAATTCCCCGGTATGAAACCCCTTTACCAAACATTACGCTGAAAAACTCCATCCAATACCAGAAAAACAAGCCTATCTTTCTTTTAAGTCCCTGTTTTTTGTATGTATTTATATCATTTCTGAATGAATAATAAAGTCTTTTTACTCTTTCCTCATCGTTCTCCGTCGCATACTTTTCGGTGGATCTGTTGGTCTTCATCTTATGAACTACTCCGCTTTGTCCACACAGATAACATTTGTATTTTCTTGAAATCCTTAGACTATATTCCGTATCGTCCCCCCAAATGAAGTATTCCTTATATGGAAGTCCAAGTTCCCGAACAATGTCCGCCTTAACAAAGAATGAAACAAATGTAGCCATCTCTATTTTGAGAATGCTGTCGCGGATCAGGATCTTGTCAGTATACCAGTCCTTAGCTATGTTATGGTAGTTCATTTTACAGAGCGATCCGTCAGTCCAATAGGAAAGGCTTGAAAGAAAACCGAAATCATCATTCAAAATATCCTTTGCTTCAAGTAATTTTTCAAGTGTATCCGGCGCAACTATCGTATCGTCATCCATTAGCCAGAGATAATCACATCCTCTCTTGCAGGCTTCATTCATACCATAAGCAAAACCACCTGCTCCTCCGGTGTTTGTTTGAAGCGAAAGTACACAAATATTTTTATGCCTTTTCGAATATTCATCAAGAAATATATTTGTACCGTCCGTGCTTGCATTGTTTACGACATAGACATATAACTCATATCTTTCCGGATCCGGTCTTCCATTAAAGATGGCCTCAAGGCATTCTGCGAGAAGCTCCTTCCTGTTGTAAGTGACCACCACTGCAGCTACACGTTTCTTAGACATTTTTACCCTCTATGATTATCTCCTGCACTCTCATTATTCTTCCTTTATGTCATCCCCCTGTTAACGGCTTTAGAATCTCATCGAGCCGTTTTTCAAAACATTCTACTGTGAATTTTTCCTTGAAAAGTGTCCTTACACACCTTCTCATTTCCATGTACTTCGAAAGTTCCTCCTCAGACAGCCCCTTCTCTCTTCGAAAATTGATCCCGATATTTCTTTTTTCAACAAAATAATATGTATCCCCCTCAATATTGTTGATTATCGGCAGACCCCCCGAAAAATAATCAAGGCTCTTCATTGTAAGTCCGACGAACACGCTGTTTTTCATGATATTCAGCCCATAATGACATGTATCAAAAATCTTCCTCTTTTCCACTGCATCATATATCTTCCCATGGAATACAACCTGCCCCCCGGCCTCCGTACAGGTTCTTGTCAATTCGGCTTTTTTCTCACCATCGCCTATCAGATGTATAAGCGTTTTTTTTGGTCTTTTCGGCAAAGCCCTGATTATATCCCCTATACATTCTGTGTCTATTATATTATTCATTGAACCGAGATAACAAAGCTCCCATCTGTCGGAGGGCGGAGCCTGTTTTCCCGATACGCAGTCCGCATCTTCCGTCTGCATGGTTTCCCTTGCAGAATCCATATCTTTAATATATTCTGATTCAGGTTCGCTTACTCTTTTTGCAAGATAGAGTGTCTTTAGCTTTGCCCTGTCACACCTGCCGCTCAAAACCTTTTTATACAGTTCACATTCAGTAACCACAAGATCTGCTTTATCTATATATCTGTCTCTCAAAGCCTTCCATATCTGAAAAGGGGGCGTGAATTTTAACCTGCCGACCGGCATCGTCTCAGGCCACATATCGATTACATCAACCACAAGCCGCATATCCGGATTACTCCTGCTGTAAGAGACCGAACTCTTTATTATACTATTCGGCGGAGCCAGCACCCACAGAAGATCCGGTCTGAGCTTTCTGACCTTACTTACCGCATCTTTCGCGAACCCTTCATGGGATATCAGCCTCTTTACTGATAAATTCTTTTTGTACCTTTTTGCATGAATGAAAATAAACCCTTCCGGTCTGTCTGTTCGGTAGCTTTTCCTGAAATGTCTGTAGTCTGATGTCACAACCCTGACAGTATGCCCTCTTTTTAAAAAATAGCTTTGAAGAAGCAACACCCTGTCTTCATATGTATCAAAGCAATTGACGATAACTACTTTCATGATCTTCCTTTATTACAAAACGGATCTGCGCTCGAATATGCCCCTGCAGCCCTTTCTTTATTCACTGATTCCGTTATATCTATGGACTCCTCAAGCGAATATAACTGATACTCAATTCCCGGGTACTCTGATAATTCCCTATCGTAACAGAAGTTCCCAAAAGCCTTGTTTACAAGAGCACCTGCCCTCCCATTCATTCCGGATACAATACCTATCAGTGGATTTACTGCCTTTGTCGGAAAGATTCTGCGCCCGGTATTAGCGAGATGGATCCTGTCCACCATATAAAAAGTCTCTGTGTATTCCCTGTTCTGTGGAAAGAAAATATTTCCCTTCCCGGAAAACTCTGTTTCGTCGACAAGCATAAGTCTGCAAAGGAACTCGCAGAGATTACCTATATAAAGCATTGACCTTCTGTTTTCTGCCATTGGAAATATCGGAAGCCTTCTGGCTAACCCGGCAAGAGATACATAATTTCCTTTGCATCCCGGTCCATATATGAAGGGCGGACGCAGAACCACGGTCTTAAAATCCTTATCCGCCAGGTTCCTTATCTTTTTATCGGCCTGCCACTTGCTGTCCCCATAAAAGTTTGCGGGAGCAGGGCTTGTTTTGGATGTTATCTGCTTCCTTTTTCCATACGGAGCCGCATTTCCGTAAACAATCATGGAGCTCATGAAAATAAACACCGGAACCTTCTCCCGCTTTGCCTTTAGAGCGGCATCCACAGCAAGGGATGTGTTCACATCGTAATACATTTTCTTTGTTTTCTCATCCGCGTCGCCTATGTCGGAATGCGCAATCCCGGCGAGATGGTAAACGATATCGTATTGGGAAAAATCAACCCTGCGCCAGGAATTATCCTTGAGATCAAGTTCATCTATCTCGAAATTATCCGGGTAGTTTTCGTTGGCATATTCAATAAAGCTCCGTCCTATGTAGGATCCCTTCCCGGTAAGAAGTACCTTTTTTTTTGCCTTGAGATCCGGACTGACCCTTCTGCCTCCAAAGCCTTTCACTGAGTCCGGGTCTTGAAGCCTGTCAGTATCCGCTGCCGTTTTTTTTCCTGTTCCTCCTTCAACTACGCCCTTTGAAGAAAGAACAGCGCTGACTGTTCCGATAAGGCATCTTACATCCATGATAAAGCCTGATATACTGCTTCTTCTAAGTGCCTTTACATACTCCCCGTCAAACTTGGCCTTTATGGGTATCTCAAGTTCATCCCGTCCATTTATCTGTGCCCAGCCTGTTAGCCCGGGTTTAACACTGTTTGCACCATATTTTTCTCTCTCCGCAACAAGATCGTCCTGATTCCAGAGAGCGGGACGCGGTCCAACCAAAGTCATTCTGCCCCTAAGGATATCGAAAAGCTGCGGCAGTTCATCTATTGAAAGCCTGCGGATGATTCTTCCGGTTCTGAGGATAAGCCTGTCCTGCTCTTCTTTTGTAAGAAGATGCGTCGGAATATCACCCGCGTTTTTTTTCATTGAACGGAGCTTATGGATATTGAAATATGTACTGTTTATCCCGACTCTTTTCTGAACAAATATCGGGTTTGCAGGATCCTCAATAAAAACGGCAAAAGATACAACGGCAATAATGGGAGCGGTCACTATCAGACCCACCGCCGAGATTACGATATCCAGCATTCTTTTTATGTACCGCTCATAAAAACCGGCATCCCTGCATAACTTATTCTCCCTTCCGAGATTACAGACTGCAAGATCCGCATCCTCCTTTTTGTTCGTGCGGTAAGCGATAAACGCCACCAGAGCGTAAAAGAGTCCGAGAAATACTGTTTTTCTTAAATTTGTTTTTTTCATATGCTATCGGTTATTTTACTTGTTGATATACTTGCTTTTCCTGTGAAGGACGTGTTTGAACCAAAGGTATTTTACACGTATAAAATTCCTCTCAATGAATCCGACCGGTGGTTCATCAGTATTGAAAACCGGTTTTTCCACGATATTGAGCCCCTCGTGATTTATCCATACCTGAAGAAGTCTTTCCGCAAGAAACCCATAAACTCTGGTCTGGTATCCGTTTACCTGCCCGCATAAAACATTTATCTCTCCGGAAGATGCGGCTTCCTCCGTTTTCTTAATACTCTCCGTATAGAAAAGAAGTGGAAAAAGCCACTCGCAGTATCTTTCAAGTACTTTCCTTTTGCAGATGAACATATTAAAATAATACCCCTTATGACCGGAAAGTGCCTTGTCAAACGATTCTACATATCCCGGATATAGTCTCTTTACCGCCCGTCTCGCATATTCAAGATCCCTGATATCATGGCATCTTTTGTATGAGTTCCTTAGCGTACTTAGAGTTGTATACTTACTCGGAAGGATTACCTGATCGTCTTCAAGATTGAGTTTCCCGTTTTCATTATCAAGTATTTCAGGCATTTTTCTTCTTTTTTTCCAATCGGCGTACCCCTTCTTGTCAGTAAAAAATCTTCTGTAATGTACGATACCTGTTATATCATCCGGCTCCTCTGCCGCATTCTTCCATATCCAGTACAGTCCTGTCAATTCACAGTATTCCGGATTCTTTTCCGATATGTTATCTCCCGTATCGTCCCTGATGTAGTCGTCCTTGCTGTCTTTATTCTTGCCGACATGCAGTACCTTGTACAGTTCTTTATTCAATTTTTCATCTTCAAACACTTTATGTGTTATTACATATATCATTTATCTTCGTCAATCTATATTTATGAAGTGCCGTTTTTTTTTCGGACTATATCCCTGCTGTTGCTCTCTGCCGCAAAGGCATATTATTTGAAATTGTACCACTATCACACTCAAACTTCAACACCCGAGTCATCCTTGACAATCCATACTATTTTTTGTAATCTTATTATATTATTACCTGGATTTTTAGGGAACCGATATATGGAGTAAGTTTACATCTATGGAATACCGAATACAATCAATCTGTTTTCCGAAGGAAAGCAGGCATATGTTATGTAAGGACCTGTTCTACAGAGGCACTGGGTTCAATGACAGGCTGAGTGGAGCATTCACTTTATACCCCGGTCAAAGTATTGATCTTTTGACATACCTCAATGCATGCTCATGGTCAAGCTGGAAACAGTATACCAGTGCCACCGCTGTTTCTTTTCACCTTATCGTCAGTGGGGATCTTGAGATAACCTATACCGGCAATTCTTTGGAGTATATGGAGCTAAAGAGAACTGAGTTTGCATCCTGCACCGAGCTTTCTGAAGACAAAAGAGAACTGGTCTACAGATATCCCGATAATAATGAAACTCTGCTGGGCGCTGAGATCTCAGCTCTTTCCACGGTTATTATCCACGAAGGTTATTTTACTGTTACCATTGATGAGAGCGTTCTTAACGACATCCGGATCAGTATTGCCACAACTACCTGCCGCAAGGAGGCTTATATACTGAAAAATATCGAGCTCATTAAACGGGAGATTCTTGAAGGCGATGATGACATTAAAGATCATCTTGATCTGCACGTTGTGGATAATGGAAATACTCTTGATGCCAGTCAGGTCGTAGCAGATCATGTATATCTGCATCCGAATCCGAATACCGGTGGAAGCGGAGGCTTTGCAAGGGGAATGATAGAAACTCTCCATCAGAAAACTCCCGCTACTCATATCCTCCTTATGGACGACGATGTACTCATCCTTCCCGAAAGTATAAAAAGGACATATCATCTGCTTCGCCTTATCAGATCCGAGTATAGTGACAGATTTATAAACGGTGCCATGCTCCGCTATGAAAAACCGAATGAACAGCATGAGGATCTCGGAACAATCTCTCAGGGAGTCCTGTTTGAGCCCCTTAAACCGGCTTTCGACCATTCCGATCCACTTGATGTTGTAAAATGTGCCGGCGGATACTATAATAATCCGATAACATACGCTGCCTGGTGGTATTGCTGTATTCCCATGGGGGTTGTTAAAAAGAACGGTCTGCCAATGCCCTTTTTTGTGCGCGGCGATGACAGTGAATACTCCTTAAGATGCAAAGCGAAGTTTATCAGCATGAACGGAATCTGTCTCTGGCATCTCGGATTTGCGCTTAAATTCAGCGCTGCAATGGATATTTACCAGCAGTTCCGCAACCTTCATATCGCGGAGATATCCTCTGATATAATGCCCGGGATAAATATGCATGATATCTACAAGGCATTTTTTCACAATGATATCCGCAAATTCAACTATTGTGCCTGTGACCTTTACCTTAAATCAATGGAGGATTTCTTAAAAGGACCGGATTTCCTTGAAAGCTGTGACGGTGAGGCTCTACTTAAGGAGAATAATTCACTTTGTGAAAAAACCGTTCCTTTAAGTGAACATCCCGAGATATCTGTCCATGAGATCAGAGATGTTTATGCGGAACAAATGACCCCTTTCTTCAGACGCATCCGTGGAAGAATTGCATGGAGTCTTTTTGATAACGGTCATAAATTCCCTGCACTGTTAAAAGCCTCGGGACTTCCTGTAGCTGCCTTTGATTTTTCAGTTCAGCTTAGCAAGATGGCAGGTTTTAGAAGATATGCCTCCGTCAATCCTTATACAAATATGGTCTCCATAAGGGAGATGGATCGAGACAGATACCGCTCAATAATGAAGAAATTCAAAATCCTTGAAAAGGAATACAAGAAAAATAAAAATCGTTTGAAAGATGAATACAGAAAAAAATACAGCTATTTTCGGAGTGAAGAATTCTGGACAAAATATCTTGGACTTCGCTAAACGAAATGATTCTCTTCAAAAAGTTTGCTAAATATGTTTCACACAAAAAGGAGGTACTTGAATGAAAGTAAAGAGATTAATTGGAAAAGCTCTCTCTTTGGCACTGTCGCTGGCTGTCGCCCTTAGCGTGGTGAATATCTCTTCCGGAAAAGCTTTTGCGGCGGATACGGATGAGATTATGCTCGGCGTATTCTGGACAAGTGACAACGACACCACAGACACACTGTATTTTTCCACTGACGGAGAAAACTTCTATCAGCTGTGTGAGGCTTTTACGGATTCAACACCAAATGCGTCGGATAATTACAACACTAAGGTTCGCTCAGACTACGCTTATGAGGAAACCGGGACATATATGATCATCGACGGCAAGGATGCGAGTGGAAATCCGATATACCGTAAAACGGGCACGGCATCTTTTCAGCAGGATCAGACCCTTCACGATCCGAGCATCGTTTATTATGAACCCCTTAAATGCTTCCTTATGATTTCCGGTACAACCAGCGGTACCGGAGCAGACAGAAGGGTAGTTCCCATGTTAAGCTACTCCTATGATCTCGAGAACTGGAACTTTGCATCAAGCGGAAGCACAACCAATGTAAAATTGTCTTCATTGCCTTCAGGTGTTGATACCAATGAATGGGATATGGTTGCTCCCGATTTCATAGTCGGAGATGATGGTGAGCTCTATATTGCATTCAGCGTAGGTTATTTTGCGCTATTCCATGGAGACGATCCTACAAAGGATATTATGTATCCCTATATCTGCAAGGTGGAAAGCATTGATAACACTATGACCTTCTATGACGCTACAGAATGAAAGAATGTTACTATAAAGCCCGATCCGGCTGCATTCCCCGAAGCGAAGCTTAAGGTATCGTACACCGATGCCTGGCAGGTTAAGCTTCCCTGCATGGAATCACGCTCAAATGTTTCACACGACCATATCGATGCTTCTTTCTACAAAGAGGATGGATATTATTACTATGTTATAAAGGAAAATGGCGTTACCGATGAAATCTGGAGGACAAAAGATCTCTCAAAGACCAACGATCCTTCTGTCTGGGAAGAGGTTTGCTATGACGCCGTTACCGGATATGAGGGTCCCTGCCTTACAAAGTATCAGGGACAGTACTTCCTCTATATGGACAGACTTTCCTCTTACGAGCCTACTCTCCTGGATGACAGTCAGGGATCCGCGTTCGGCTCGGAGGGAACATGGGTTGCCAAGGCTTCCATTGGTACGACAGGAGCCCTTGACGGATATACCGGCTGGCTTGAAACCAATATCCATGAGATAAAAACATGGACAGACAAGGACAGATCTTCAACAAAAGCTAACAGACACGGAACGGTTATAACTGTTTCCGGCGAAGCAGCTGCAAAAGTACGCGCGCTGGCAAAGGCAAAAGGTTACCCTGATTCAATGCTCGCAAACACTTATTCAGCCTCAAGCTGGGACAATACCGGCTGGTACTATAAGGAAAGCTACCGCGGAGATATCGGGGAACTTAAAAACAGCATAGTTAAATACTATTACGAAAATGACAAGAGGATCGGTACCTCGAAGGACAATTCGATCGGAGCCGAGCGAAACCTGAAAATAGGAGACATGGCAGAAAATCCTTATTATTTCAAAGCGGACTCTTCTGATCCTGAACTTGACGGTAAAATGTATTGCACAAACGCTGCCACCGGATATTACGGCGGCGAAGTCGAAGCAAAGCTTCCCGTTGATTTTGCCTACTATAACGAAGTAGGTGCGGAAAAATACGGAAACGCCAATACCTCATGGAGATGGATGCGCTATGACTGGCAGGGTATCATAAGGAGATGTGGAAACGAGGATAATAATCGTCTCTATCAGGACGGAAAAACCGGAAAATGGTACAGATATGATCCCGAGACAGGATACATGGTCAAGGGTGCATTCGGATATCAGGTACCTCTTGAAAACGGCGATAAAGAGTGGCGGTTCATGTGGTTTGACTTAAATAGCGGAGAACAGCTTCTTGGCCAGGGCGATTATGTTGAAGATTATCTGAATGTCTATAATTCAGGCAACACATCCATCCGGCTTGGTGATGTATTCACAAAACTGACTGTAAACAGGCGGGATTATTATTTCGATAAATATGGCACAGCGTGGTACGAAAAATATGTTTACGGAGGAGCTCCCGGTGTGTTTGGTGGTCCCATCGCTTCGGTCGTTACAACGCCCGGTGTTCTTCCTGTAGTGGAGTATCACTCTCCAAAGCTTGATGCCTTTGATGAAACCGGACATCCCACTGAAGGAAATGCCTGGTACAAGCCCGATGGAGAAAACGGAAAATGGTACTGGTATGAAAATGGTGTCCGTCAGGGTATCTCCGCCGATGAAAAGGGAGTTTATGGTACCGATGAGGAAACAGGTAGAGCTATAAACCGTGGTCGTGAAATCTGTGATAATAATATTCTTGACGCAAACGGAAACGGAACCTGGTTCTGGCTTGATTCCGATGCCAACGGAGCACGGGCAGTCGGAAAGGAGGTTTGGGTTCCCTATATATTCCAGGATGAAGGAACCTGGACTCTTGAACAAATGAAAGAAGTCGCAAGTGAATCAGATCCCTGCATGGTTAATTATGTTTATGAGTGCATGGCCCTTGGAAGCGGTAAGTGGGTTCGCTATGATGAGAATGGTCATATGCTGAAGGGATGGGTAACTATTGAGGGTGCCCTTGCCGACAAATATCCTGATCAGGTTGGAAATACATATTATTATGATACAAAGACCGGACTTTTAGCTAAGGGATGGATCAATATGGACGGAGCAGTATATTACTTTGACTCTGTAACCGGTGTCATGAAGCATGACGAGACTTTAGAGATCAATGGAGTAAGCTATACCTTCTCTTCTGACGGAAAATGCACTAATCCCCCCGCGGTCTGAGTATGGTCTTAAGCCGTCCTGTTCTTATAATAAAATAAAACATATTAAAAAATTGATAAATCAATGTTATTAAAAGATTACGCAGCAAAAATACTCTTTTTGCTGCGTAACTTTGATGTTTTGCAAATGAAAAAAAAATCGCCTATTAAATATTATACACTTGTATCTTTTGCCTTAAACCTGCTGATAGCAATGTTCATTTTTGTGCCTTTTATAATACAGGGTAAGGGCTTGTTTACATTATCTTACGATTTCGATGCGCAGGAACTCGCATTCAATATTTTTGCAAATAGGGAGATAAAAGAGCTTGATATCCTTTTTAACTGGTCGATAGATATTGGTTCTGAGTTTATACCCTCGTTCAGCTTTTATAATATTGGCAGTCCTTTCTTCTGGATAACTCTTCCGTTTAAGCCCGAGTTTTTTCCATATCTTATAGGATGGATATATATCCTTAAATACGCGGTATGTGGTTTGACATCTTTCTTATACCTTAAAAGATTTACAAGCGAACGTGCTGCCCTTATCGGATCAGTAATGTACTCCTTCAGCGGATTTCAGTGTATAAACATGGTTTTTTACCATTTTCACGATGTAGTCGCTTTCTTTCCTCTCCTTCTGATCGGCTTCGAAGAACTGACTCAAAACAAAAGGAAAGGAATCTTTGCCTTTACAGTTGCTCTTAATGCACTTGTAAACTGGAATTTTTTTATTGGAGAAGTCATATTTCTGGTAATTTACTTTATCGTAAGGCTTGATATTTTTAAAAAGCTTTCTTTAGGCAGATCCGGCATTAAGGAAGTATTCCTTCTTATCGGTCAGCTTATGACAGAAGGTGTCATTGGTGTCGGTGTATCCGCCATACTCTTCATCCCTTCTGTTTACCAGCTGATGCAGGGAAACAGGGTAAGTGATTCAATGTCGCTTAAGGACGGTGTCATCTGGAAATCTACAGAGTTTCTGACTAACATAAAGGGTCTGCTCTTCCCTGCAGAAAGCATGAATTACAATTCCGTAATAGAAGAGATGAACTGGTACAGTTCCTCTCTCTATCTCCCTATGACGGGGTGTTCAATGGCTGCTGCCTGGATGTTTTACAGGCATCCCTCTAAAGACAGAGTGTCTAAAATGCTTGTGATCTGCGCCATAATAGCCTCTGTTCCGATACTGAACGGTATCTTTGTTTTCTTTAACAGAGAACCTTACAGAAGATGGTATTATATGTTTATTCTCATAATGGTACTTGCTTCTGCGAAAATGATCGATGCACTTGATTCAGACAGCTCCTCCGGAGCAAAAAAAATGACATTCATTTCATCTACTGTCATATCCGTCTGTGCTTTTCTTGTATATATAGCTTCCCTTGTATGGAAATGGGACGAAGAGGGCAATAGTGTTATATTGGTACCGGAAAAATGGAATATTACATTCTTATTGGGAATCATCGGAATAGTTGTTACAACTCTGATAATAGTATTGATACGGTTTCCACGCATAAGGGTAAACTCCCTCTTTGCGGGAATTATTATCTGGTCTGTAGCTACAGGCGTTTACACCATAAACCAATATAAGGAGCGATCCGGAACCGACACACAGGAGACATATAATTTTATTATGAACTCTACTGCGGAAGTAACTCCGGATATTCTGCCCTATCGTTACGCTATTTTAGATCATGGAGGATATTTCAATAATGGCATGATTTATTCTCTCACCTCAAAGAACTCATTTATTTCAACAGTTCATAATGGGATCTTTGAATACTACGAAGCAGTGGGTTACCCAAGACACTCTATCACTCCCAGCATGCCTGTAGGAACTGACAGACTTTTTTCCGTGGGATACTGGATCACTACCAACCCTGAGGCGATGGGATTACCTGTAGATCAGGTTGTTTCCGTTTATAATAACGGCAACGAAGATGTTTATCTGGTTCAAGACATCTATGCTCTTCCCATCGGTAACGCGTATGATAAATACATACTGAGGAGTGAATTTGACAAGATTCCCAAAGAATCCAGGGGGATCACAATGCTCACCAGTCTTGTAGTCAGGGATGAGGATGAAGATAAGGTATCAGGAGTCCTGTACCATGAGGATGCCTCGTCTTATCTGGACAGAAACGGGGTTCTGGATCCGGCTCGTGATCTGCAGCAGCTTGAAACTGTTGACAAGGACACTGTACAATATAGCAGAAAATCCTTCAGGTCAGCAATAAATATTACATCTGATAAATATGTTTTCTTCTCAGTACCATATTCTGAAAGATGGTCTGCTACGGTAAACGGGGAGCCGGTTGAAGTACTTGATATCTGCGGACTTATGGCTGTGCCTGTACATACAGGCTACAATGATATCGTCTTCTCATTGGATATAAAGCTATATGTGATCAGTGCTATGATCAGTATGATCAGTACGGTCTCCCTCTTAGTTCTTTATATCCTCGATAAAAAAAAGAAAGGGCTTCACTATAAAAAATTACCTGGATCGAGACAGCTTTAAAACGCTCCTCATCAGCCATATACGGTCCTTTACCATCTCCGGTACGCTTTTATGGCGTCTTGTCGTAACAGTCTCGCTGTGGCTTCTGTATAATAAAAACGGATCCGGAATATATATGAGCCTGGAATACTTACAGATTCCGAGCCCGATATAGCTGTCGTGCATGGGAATTTTTTCCGGCAGGGGCAGGACATACTTTACGATCTCTCTTCTGAACGCAAGGCAGCTCCCCTGAACCGGGTTTTTTACGATTATCTCAAAAAGCCTTATCCTCCGCGTTTTCTTTGCCGCGGGCTGTTCCGGTAATAGCAGGTCTCTTTCGTCAATATTGCGGTATCCGTGTACGATTCCGCCCACATCCTTATATTTATCAAAGAGACTGACTATCCTTTTTACCTTTCCCTCTACCCAGATGTCGTCCTGATCGGAGAGAAAGATTATATCCCCGCTACACAGCGAGATAGCGTTCTCAAAGTTTTTCAATACGCCCTTTTTCTCAAAGAGCACAGGCTTTATCCTCTGATCACTCCCCGAGAGCCTGCTTATGATCTCCCATGTACTGTCCTTTGAGGGATTGCAGGATATAACAAGTTCATCCTCTTTACCCAGCTGGGATAAGATGGAAGCTATCTGCTTTTCTATGAATTTTTCGCCGTTATATGCCGCCATGGCGACGGATACTTTCATCTCAACCTCCGAGCGCTAAAAAACACATACACTTTGATTATAATATATTTGCCCCCTAATATACACAAAAAAAAGTTTCAGAAACTTAAGATTTATTAAGAGTTCACAATGCCCGAAGCCCTTATGTTATAATGCCCGTATGAAAAACCGGTTTCACTTTTTATTCATATTGCTTCCGCTACTCCTTATTGTGGGACTGATCATATTTTTAGTCCTGCGTATAGGCAGTTTTATAAATCCCGTTACGATCGACACGGAGATCACCGAGGAGGATATCGCGGCATACGAGGACAATTACGATGTTATCCGCCCGCTTCTTGATGAGGAGGGCTATGTCGTAAAGCGCGAGATAAAAAACATTCTTATCTTCGGGAACGCTCCCTTTGCCGAGGATCGCACCTCCGACGAGGGAATGGCAAATATGCTCGCCGCCTCCACCGGAGCGAATATTATAAACTGCGCGATTGACGGAACCTACGCCTGTCAGGTAAACGAGGCGGATGTCCTTGAAAATCCACTTGATATATATACCCCTTATTATCTTTGCACTTATCTTACCTTTCCGGGTTATATTGAGGAAAACATCTTAAACGGCGCTGCCCTTCTCGGCGACTCCAACCCAAAGGAGGCCGCCGATGTGCTTGATACGCTCTCTTCTCTCGATATGGAGGAAATCGATCTCATCGTATATTTTTACGACCTTACCGATTATTATCTGGAGCATCCGATCTACAAAGACGGCGAGTCGGTAAGTGCCGAGACCTTCGGCGGAAACATATATCTCGCAATGGATATAATAAACACACGCTATCCCCATATAAGGCAGATATGTATGTCTCCGTACTACAATTCCTTCACGGATGCAGACGGCAATACAGAGAGCGCCGAGCTTCATAAAAACAAGTACGGAACCCCGGGCGAGTATGTGCTTTCAGAGGGCGGTCCAGTCCAGATCTACACGATGGAAAGCTTTGTGGATAATTACTTTGGAAGCATAACCGAAGTAAACTGTGACAAATATTTAAAAGACCCCCGGCATCTGAATGCCGAGGGACGGAAGCTCCTTGTAAAAAGACTTACAGACGCTATATTTTATTTTAGTAATCCTGCCGGTATGGATCAGTAAAATCCATACCGGGATTTTTATATATGACATACCCGTCTATATGGGCATATTCCTCAAGACCGTGATCGGTCAATTTCCCGTCAAGCACCTTGCCCTCCTCTAAAACCGCATAATGACATTCCTTTTTCTTTATCTCCTCAGCCAGCCTGCCTGCATCAGGCACCTCGCTGTCCATGATCTCCCGAAGGTCACTGTGGGTACTCTCGCCGTAAGTCTTTATATCATCCCAGCCATAGGGCATAACGATCAGTGAAGTGTACTGTCTTATATACACAAGCAGATCTGTCGGGAACACCACTCTTATCTCACGCCCGGGGATCACTATCTCGTCACAGATATCCACAACAGACTGCGGCATATGGTACACATTCTCGGCGACGGAATATCTCTCGTCCGTATATACCAGCCTTCCTCCGAGTATAAGAAGGATGGCTGAGCCTGCCACAAGAAATACCTTAAGCTTTCCTTTAAATCTTATGATCACCTCCGTAAGGGTATCACCGATGGTTATCGTAACCGGAAGTATCCAGAGGAGCCTGTAATAGATATCCTCATCCGCAAATTTTTTCATGAGTATGGCGGTAAGGGGATTTAAGAAAATAAACAGCACGATAAGAGGCATATAGATAAAGAGTATACGCCTCTCCTTTCTCTTTTCCGTGATAAAGAGAAAGATCACTGCAGAGAGGTAATAGAAAAAGATAAGACCTCCGCCGACATAACTGTTAAAATGTCCGATGATTTCCTTCCACATTTGCTTCTTTCCAAAAAAATCCGTAAATCCGTTTATATGTTCAGCATCAAAAGCTTATCGGAGAACACATACAAAAGGGCGTACACACCGCACGGCAGGCAGGCTGCCGCCATAAGGGGCAGGTGTCTGATCTTTCTAAACATTATCGCTCCCAGAATCCCGCATACGACGATGGGTATAAGACATAAAAGCGCCCCCAGCGTTGAGCAGAGGCATCCTGCTCCGTTTAACAAAAACAGGAGTATATAAAGCCTTAAATCCGTCTTTTTCTCTTCCTTTAATTCCCTCAATATAAGATACAGACAGATAATTATCCCCGGTATTATAAGCGAAGCGATGGTTGCCTTTCCCTCTCTAAGTCTCGTTATAAAAAATTTCTCCGGTGTCATATAAGAATAAAAGCCAAACATCACGAGAATTTCCGTAAAGAGCATATACAGTGGAAGGTGTTCCTTTTTTTCTCCCAGGAGCGATGCCCCGAATACCGCATAAACGCAGTAGGTAAGAAGAAGGAAAAACACCGGGATTATCACATGGGCGACCGCTGCGGTATTTGCCCTGCAAAGAACGGAGATAAGCGATATCCATATCGGAAACGGAGCCAGTCCGTGTCTTGCGTCAAAGGTTGTGGAAACTCCCGAATACGGGCTGAAGGCATAGAACCTTTCCGCTGTCACTGAAGAAGTCGCCTCCGCGACATAATAGGAATCATCCACCTCCATATACGCAAGGGTACACTGGAGGATTGCCTGAACCACAGCGATAACTAAAACAAGGATAGTAAGAAGCTCTCTTACTGAGCCGGAATTACCTGTCCCTGCGCCCTTTGCCGCCGCTCTGCCCTTTTCAGCAACAGCTGCCATCCGGACACCTCTCCGCCCTTTTACCGCGCTGATCAGCGAAGCTCCAACCGAGGCCAGCGTTATGACTCCGATCACCGCAAGGTAGATTGTTTTAAGGCTCTGAAGATTTTTCCCTGCGACAGCATGGTACACCGCGAGGCAGTGAAACACACACCACAAAAGGAGCTGACCGAAAAACCAGCTCCATATTATCAATCCCATCTCTTTAAAGGGCGATATGCTGTTTTTTTGCAGTTTCTTTACGAATCCCTCACCCGCTGCCACAAAACCTGAGCCTGTGAGTACCGGGAGGATTACGAGCCAAAAAACTGCAAGCAGAACGCTTGTTACGGTCATTTTGCTTCCGCTCCGTCGGTTGAAAACAGGATGAGCGTTATCCACAATGCGGTGGAAAATCCCGCTATCTTGTAATCGTACATTCCGTATCCCAAAAATGTGTTTCTAACTGCGATCAGGATTCCCGTAAGAATCGTTACCGCAATGATATATACCCCGGGGCCGGGCTTTTTCTTCTCCCTTATCCCCTTAAAGATCCAAAGCATATAGAGCACCCCGGCGATCATAAGCGCAGCCTCGAACCAAAAAAGCGAATAATCCATATATACTTTTGTAAATTGCGGGCTGACGCGTTTCATCACATCATAATTTCTCCCGGTATAGGAAAGAAATGCTCTCTTTTCAAAAAGACTTCTCGTAACAACGGGAGGGATAATATATCCCGCAAGGTCTATTGCCGCATCATGTATAACCGTGGATTTTCTTGTGCTCCAGACCTCTTTTGCCATCCTCAGGAAAAAATCTCTCGCCCCTTTTTTCCCGAGTGAAGCCTCGATCCTCGGCTCCACCAGCGTTTTCATCGTCCCCCTGTGAGCAGTGTATTCCTCTGTAAGCTCATCGCCAACGATATTCCAGATCTCGTACCGTACATTTCCGTTTCCCGCAGCGGCATCCCATGCCGTCCTGTCAAAGAGACTCACCTCAAGGCTCTTTGTTGGAGTCGAGGGTGCATATGGATTCTCGATAAAGGTGTATGTCCCGATAATAAAAACCAGAAAGCATGCCAGTATCAAAAAGGGAAAACCGATCCCTTTTCTGTCTGTTCTCGAAAGGACAACAAGCGCCCTTATGAACAGGATAATGACCGGCACCGCTCCTATAATGATGAAATCCCACTGTGTAAGCGCAGTCAAAAACCAGAACAGGCAGATTCTCCCCAGTGCGAGGCTGAATCCTCTTGCATCCGCGAGAGTTGTGCTCCCCCAGGCTTTTCGCACATAAGCCATCTCAAGAATAAAAAAACTGAGAGCCAGAGATTCGGTAAGAATCGCCAGATGAATCTGGAGCATAAACGGGAATGTGGTAAGAACAAGGCTTCCAAAAAAATACTTCGCCCTGCCGTATCTGTTTTTTCCGTAGGCTCTTAAGAAAACACAGCCGCTTGTCAAAGCAAGGGCGAGCTGCAGCAGATACATAAGTGTATACCACGGCAGCCCAAATGCCATACATACCGCTCTGACCATTAAAAGCACCGCAGGATAGATAACCCCGGTGTAGACATTGCACCTCATTGTTCCGGATACCGCTACAAGATCCGCGCTCTCACCAAAAAGCTGCAGATACCCGATATTTTTTGCGCCCCATATAATTCCCATCACTATCTGGGCTATGAATCCTATTATTATCAGCCTGCTTAAAAACACAGACACAAAACCGGTCCGTTTGTTCATATAGGTAAGCCCCTACGCGCCGTAAAACTCGTGTATCTTATCGCAGATATGATCAACCTGTGAGAGTTCAAGCCTGTAATACATCGGAAGTCTCGCAAGCCTCTCGCTCTCCTTTGTCGTGTACTCGTCCTCGCCGTCAAAACGACCGAACTTTAATCCCGCAGGTGCGGTGTGAAGAGGAATATAATGGAATACGGACATGATCCCGTTTTCCTTAAGGAAGCTTATAAATGCTGTCCTTTCCTCAAGATCCCTCGCCTTTACATAAAACATATGGGCGTTGTGAACGCAGCCCTCCGGAATAGTGGGAAGTTCAAGCTTTCCCCTCTCCTTAAGGTCGGACAATCTCTCGTAATATCTGTTCCAGAGAGAAAGTCTCTTATCGTTTATCTCATCGGCAACCTCAAGCTGTGAATAGAGGTATGCGGCGTTCATATCGCTGGGAAGATAGGATGAACCGTGATCCACCCAGGTATACTTGTCTATCTGGCCTCTGTAGAATTTACTTCTGTTGGTTCCCTTCTCACGGATTATCTCGGCATCCTCGATATCCTTCTCGTCCCTTATAAGTAGCGCACCGCCCTCACCGGAGCTGTAGTTTTTCGTCTCATGGAAGCTGTAGGCGCCGAAATTTCCGATGGTTCCCAGAGCCTTTCCCTTGTAAAAGCTCATAACACCCTTGGCGGCATCCTCCACAACATAGAGTCCGTGGCGATTTGCGATATCCATGATCGTGTCCATCTCGCAGGCTACTCCGGCGTAGTGAACCGGAACGATTGCCTTTGTCTTTGGCGTTATCGCTCTTTCTATCTTCTTCTCATCAATATTCATGGTGTCCGGGCGGATATCAACGAACACCGGAACCGCGCCGCGAAGCACAAACGCATCGGCAGTGGACACAAAGGTAAAGGAGGGCATGATTACCTCATCCCCAGGCTTTATGCCGCAAAGAAGAGCCGCAAGCTCGGTGGCATGGGTGCAGGAGGTCGTAAGGAGTGCCTTTTTCGTACCGGTCCTTTTTTCTATCCATTCATTGCACTTTTTTGTATATGCCCCGTCGCCGCATATCTTCTGGTTTTCCACGCACTCCTTTATATAATCCATCGCTGTGTCAATATAGGGGGGTACATTAAAATTGATCATAACTTCTCCTTTTCGCTTGTAGTCTTGCTTATGATATATCTCGGTCTTCCCTTTACCTCTTCATAAACCCTCGCAAGGTAGTTTCCGATTATTCCGAGGCTTATAAGGATCAAGCCTCCGATTATCAGCATTAAAAGTATTACCGTCGTAAAGCCGGAGGCGGCGTTGCCCATTATGAATCTCACGAGAGTCTGGATTCCGAGACCGATGGCGAGGATGACAAAAACTCCTCCGATAATGCTCACAAATTTAAGAGGCAGCGTTGTAAAGCTCGTCACATTGCTTACCGCATAACGGATAAGACTTCCGGTGGACCACTTGCTCTTTCCGTACTGCCTCTCCCGGACCTCGTAATAAACCTTCTCGGTCTTAAAGCCGACCCAGAAGCTGAGCGCCCTGAAGAAAGTATCCTTCTCCGGAAGTTCAAGAAGCGCGTTTACCACCTTACGATCCAGCAGCTTAAAATCCGATGTGGCCTTCATATCCATCTTTATGAATGCGGTCATAAGGCTGTAAAAGATGTTCGTTGAGAAGGTGTGGAGCGGGCTTTCCTTGCCCCGCTTCGACTTTATTCCCTCAACCACCTCAGCCCCCTCTTTCCATTTTTCCAGCATCAGAAGTATCGTTTCCGGAGGGTGCTGAAGATCGCAGTCCATAACAACAACCGCGTCTCCCCTGCTCATATCAAGTCCCGCAAATATGGCGGCTTCCTTTCCGAAGTTTCTCGAAAACTCTGCCCCAACGACTCTCTCATCGCTCCCGGCCAGCTCGCATATCTCTCTGTAGGTCCCGTCCGAGGAGCCGTCGCTTACGAATACCAGTTCAAAGGAAATCTGTTCCCTTTCGAACAGTTCTGTAAGCACCCCGTATGTATTTTTAATGTTCTGCTCCTCGTTGTACGAGGGCAGCACAACGGATAACTGCGGCATATCTCGCTCCTTGCTTCGGCTTATTTCCGTACTGTTTTTACTGCGCTTTTTAATCGGGTCTCTGTTTCCCGTCCCTACTTCGAAAGCTGGTCTCTCAGCCCGTAGTCCACATTCTCTGTCTTAACATATATCTTCCCGTTTACAAGCTTTACGCTGTTCTCAGCGGGAAAACTGTCCATTTCGATATATTCCTTGCTGTTGTAGATATCTATTATCTCATCACCGGTTATCATATTGAGCTCGGCTCCGAGGTAATTTTTTATAAACAGCTCATAGTCCACATTTTTGTAAAGCAGATAATCCCCGGAAAGCCCGATAAGATTGTCAGTCACTCCCCCGGTGAGATCCGCCTTCGGATACTGCTCGTCACTTACAACCCCGATCATCGCCACCGGAATCCCCCTGTAATATCCGGGAGTCTGTTCTATACGGTCAAGAAGCCGGACGCAGTATGCGTAAGTCCTCTCATATTTCTTTTGAAGGTTCGAGTAGCCGATATTGTCTGTAACGGCGTAGCAGAATACAAGCACCGCTCCCGCTGTTCCGAGAACCCAGCCCGCGATTAAGTTAAAGCCGGAGGATACTTTTTTAACAGATGCCTGCTCATCCCCCGTCTTTTGCGTTTCCGGCCGGGAAAAACGATCGATCACCGCGATCATGATCACGGGGAAAAGAACATACTGATATCGCATGATCGCATGGTAGGTGACATCCGGGGATATTATAAGCACGATATTGGTCATAACGGGAGTTACCAGTGCAAACAGTATAAGAGTCAGATAAAAAGATATACTTTTATACCATTTTTGAGTTACAGCCTCTCTTACGAATAAAACGCAGGCACACAGAGCAAGCGCAGCTATAGCTATCCATGCAAAAACATTCGGTGCGATCACATCCGACTTTAGCGTAAACGCGATAAAGTCCCTGTACATTCCGGCTATCGCCCCGAGACCCGCACTGCCGGCATTCTCCATACCCTGGTAGCTTCCGAGGGTAAGTCCTCTCACGGCGAGAAGTATCTTAAGTACGCCGTAATATAGCACGGCACCGGCAACCCCCATATAGAGGAAGCGAAGTATATTCTTTAATTTCTCCTTAACGCTTCCCTCCCTGATCTCGGCGAGAAAAACGCAGTACATGCAAAGAAGGATTGCCACCGGAAGGTATGCCTGATATGTTCCGAGACTCAGCGCAAGAAGGATTGCTCCCCCTATCCAGCCAAATCTGTACCTTTTCGTAAAAAATACCGCCGCGACAGCCATCAGCATCCCCAGCATATAGCCGTCCATGGTAAAAACATCCGCAAAGGTGGACGCGAGCACGGGAAACGCCGCCATAACCATACCCGTGAGCAGGGCGCTTACCCGGCTTTTTATCTCAAGAATATCAGTTATCAGAGCCGCCGCGATTCCGATATAAAGCATGCCAAGGATCCCGATAAGCCAGGGAAGCGCAAAATAGCTTGATATCCCACAGGTCACGGTAAGAAACCATCTCCCGGAGGTAATCATATCCTGGTTGAAGTAAAGACTTCCTAAGCCGTCATGGTTTGGGAAATCCCCCGTCATCGCGATAATATGGGTCAAAAGACCACAGCACAAAGCCCCCGCAAAGGCAGCCTTCGCAGGGCTCGGTATCCTACTGTATGCATTATTTAAGGATGAATTTATATCTGTCATTATCTGTAATTTTAATATTCTGACCGCCAATTACAAGTTATCTTAATTAATCTTAAGCATTATTTAATCTTATACGATTGCTATCAGTCCGCATCTGCGCAAATATATTCCCAGATATACCGCGCCAATGCCTCTGCCCCCGCCTCGTTCGGGTGTATCCCGTCGGCGGTATAGACCGGGATATTATCTGCCACACTGAGATCATAAGCCTCCGAGAGGTCCATATATTCCACCTCCAGTTCCTCAGCGACCGCTTTTTGTACCTCACGGTAATCCTCCGCATTGCCGCCTCCGAAATCGCGTTCGTAAGATGAAATGATTCCGTGCGTAACCTCATACCATGTAACAGGCGCACCGGCAATTATTATCCTTAAGTCCGGGTAAGCTTTTTTTAGCTGCGTTACAACAGACCGGAGCGCTCCTTCGTATGTGTATTCGTCATAAATATCTGAGCCGCTCTCTATCGTAATACCGCTGTGGTAATCATTCAGCATGTACTCGACGATCAGGATCTTTGCCTTCCCAAAGTCTGTCTTCTCAAGCGCCTCTGTCCTCTCATCGAAATACTCTGTACCGTTTGCGCTTATATGGGCATTTTTCTGGTATCTGAAATCGTTGTTGATTATCGCGCTTGTAAGCGCAACCATCGACATCGCATCCGAGGTATCGTCAAGCCTCGCATCGCGGTCATGATACGCAAGATATGTTCCCCCGAAGGATGCGTCAAAAACCTTTTTTCCTGATATTTCCGAAAGCCTTGAAGCGACGGATCTCTCATCCTGATAGTACGCAAAAATACTGTCCCCGGAGAGGATTATCTCCGGTTGATCCTCTCGGTAATCTCTCCTGTTCTCGTTCTTTAAAAACATCCAAAAAATAATTCCGAAGGTTACAAGTGCCAGGAAAGTGATAATGACCCCGGGAATCGAGAATCTTATGGAAAATACGGTCCGCCTGTTTTCATTTGTGTTTTCTTCCCTGTCCTGCATTTTTCCTGTTTTCCTGTACCTTCCCGGCTGACCGGTTTATTAGCTGCCGGGAGCGCAATGCGTTTTCCTACCCCTCCTGCAGGATTTTTCCGTCCTCGACTCTGTATACATGATCGCAATTTTCTATAGTCTGAAGCCTGTGTGCGATTATTATAAGAGTCTTTTTGCCCTGAAAATAATTTATAGAGTGCATTATCGCGGCCTCGGTATCCCCGTCAAGTGCCGCCGTGGCCTCGTCCAGAATAAGTATCTCGGGGTCGTGATAGAGAGCTCTCGCAATGCTTATCCTCTGTCTTTGACCACCGGAAAGCCTTATTCCTCTTTCTCCGACCGTGGTATCAAGCCCCTCCGGAAGTGACTTTATAAACTCGTCCATCTGGGCTTCCTTAAGTACCTGCCAGAGCCTCTCCTCGTCTATGTCCTCATCCTTTATTCCGAAAGCGACATTGCGCCTGATCGTATCGTCGAGCATATATATCATCTGGGGGATATAACCGATGTTTAAGAGGAATCTGCGGTAATTTCTCTCCCGCTCGCTTCCGGGCTCCGCATCTCTCTGGGTTATATCTGTTCCGTCCACATATACGCTTCCCTCCTGCGGTACGAGAAGTCCGAGAAGAATATCAATGATCGTACTCTTTCCGGCTCCCGTTGTTCCCACAACGCCGATGGATTCACCTCTTTTAATATCCAGACTTGCTCTGTCAAATATCTTTTTCTCCGTGCCGGGATAGGCGAAGGTAATATCTTTCAATGCTATTTTTTCTTTAAGTTCGAGTCTTTCCCTTACGCCCTCCGCAAAGGTGAGATCCACCTTATCCTCGCCTATCTCGTCCTGCAGGTTATCGCTGACATTCATAAAGAAAGGCTCGAGGTACGCGATCTGGTTTATCTGGTTATTTATCCTGTTTACCGCGGGAAGAAGTACAAGCGAAGCTGCCGCAAGGGTTGCCAGCACCGAGAGCATATTCTCCGTGCTCGCACCCGTCAGATGGAGCACGATTATATATCCCATCATTGTCGCCACGCAGAAGGTCTCTATGAGAAGCTTGGGAACATTGTTGTACAGGCTGTATTTTTGAACCGCTCCGACATATCCCTTTCCGGCCTTTTTGTACTCTCCGACAAAATAAGTCTCCCGTCCGGTCACCTTTACTTCCTTGATCCCAAGTACGATCTGGGATATCCACTTAAAAAGAAGGCTGTAATAGTCCTGGTTGTCACGCCCCGCTTTGTGCATTATCGGCTGTAAGACCTTCTTTATAATAAACATAAGGCTTATCATAACCACTGCGAGCGCTATGGTAAGGGCACCGCTGTTTATAAGGCAGTAAATAACGACACAAACTGACACTACGCCATCCGAAAACATCGTGAGCAGTGCCAGTATAAGAGCGTACATATTGTTCACATCGGAGGTAATGCTTCTTTGTATGACGGCGGTATCCGCGCTCAAAAAATACTCGTACCTGCGCCTCATAAAATTCCTCAGCATTCTCTCCGATGTGCGGAACTGGTTGGTGTATATGAAGGAATAGGTCATCTTATACTGGAAATAAAGAAAGGCATTCTTTATGACATATATGAGCACAAGCGCCGACATCACGATTATTGAGAAGACCTTGAAATCGCTTATCCCTAAGAATCCGTATATCTTTCCCGTAACTCTCCCGCCAATGACCGCATCGGGGTCTATGACCACATTTACCACCTCGACGAGCATGCTGACTCCGAGGGTTTGCAAAAACGCTCCTATCGTCATTATGACGATAAGAAGCGCCATTCTTTTTTTCTGTTTTTTATCAAGTAACCTGTTTAACTTCTTAAAAATACGTCGCATATATTAAAGTGCCTTCTTGATTGCGGCGAGCAGCTCGTCGTAATCCTCAAACGCGGGATACTGGGGATGATCCTTCTTTATCGCATCGGTGGTTCTAAAGAGAAAGCCCGCTTTACCCGCCTCTATCATGGCAAGATCGTTGAAGCTGTCGCCGCTGGCGATCGTCTCAAATCCGCAGGACTGAAGCGCCTTTACGGTTGTAAGCTTTGATTTTTCGCAGCGCATCCTGTACCCGGTTATCTCCCCGTTATCTCCTACCACAAGCTCATTACAAAATATCGTCGGCCAGCCCAGCTTCTTCATAAGAGGAGTCGCAAACTGTGAAAAAGTATCGCTTATTATGATCACCTGGGTGATCCCACGAAGTTCATCAAGAAACTCCTTTGCTCCGGGCATCGGATCAATGGTCTCTATGGTCTTTTGGATTTCCTTAAGTCCCAGTCCGTGCTCCTTTAAGATCGCGATACGATATTTCATAAGCTTATCGTAATCGGGCTCATCCCTTGTCGTCCTCCTAAGCTCCGGAATCCCCGTAGCCTCCGAAAAAGCGATCCAAATCTCAGGTACAAGCACACCTTCAAGGTCCAAACATACTACATTCATAATTTATTTATTTCACCTTTCCTGTTTTTTTCTGTTCACTGCGGCCATCCAGATGACATTCCTGTACTCGCCGTCTATAAATACATCATCCTTCAAAAAACCTTCTTTTTCAAATCCTGCATCCGCATAACCCTTTATCGCCCTCTCGTTTCCCTCCAGCGCACGGAGATAAACCCTGTGGAGCTTCAATTCCTCAAAAGCAAATTTAAGCATGAGCCCCGCTATTCTCGCTCCGTAACCGTGTCCACGCGCATCCTCCTCTCCGATAAGGACGCCGTACTCGGCCTTGTTATGGGTTTTGTCGATATTCTGGAGATATACACAGCCTATCGGTCTGTCATTCTCCTCCTCACAGACTATCATTGAAGCTGCCCTGCCCGTATCGATGTTAGCTTTCATCCATGCGGTCTGGCTCTCCACCGTAAAAACTCCCCGGTAAATGTAGAATTTCCTCACTTCCTCTGAGTTTCTCCATCTTACAAAATCCGGGACATCCCCATAAGTCATCGGACGGATGTATATTTTTTTCTCCTTATCGGAGAATTCTTTTTTCCAATCTATGGCTCTAAGCATTTTCTCGCTTTCCGTTTCAGCCTTCGTCTGTCTTTTTTAGGAGATCTGCGCATTTCCTGCCTCAGCCCTCATCTCCCTTTTCCTTAAGATCTTTTTCCTGCATCTCCTGAATGTCCTCAAACACGGAGAGCATGGGTTTGATATCCTTTCCGTGGAAATGCCTTGCGGTGTAATTCTTTGTCGCTTTCATAACCATCGGTGACAATACGAGCACGCCCACAAGGTTTGGCAGCATCATAAGTCCGTTGAATGTATCGGAGATATCCCAGGCAAGCTTCGCCTCCATAACGGATCCCAAAAATACGATAACAACAAAGATTATTCTGTACGGCCATACCGCCTTGTTTCCGAAAAGGTACTGAACGGCGGTTGTTCCGTAATGGCTCCATCCAAGTACCGTGGAATACGCAAAAAGCAGGATCGCAAGGGCAATAAAAATTGCTCCCGCAGGTCCGAATACATTTGAGAAGGCATAGCTCATAAGTGCGCTGGATCCGCCGATCTTCTCAAGGATTGCCTCGTCCGCAACACCCGTCTCAAGATTTATCGCACCGGATCCGAGGATTGTAAGAGCGGTGAGAGTACATACGATGATGGTATCGGCAAATACTTCAAAGATACCCCACATACCCTGACGAACAGGCTCCTTAACATTTGAGCTGGAATGAACCATGACCGATGAACCGAGTCCTGCCTCATTGGAAAATACGCCGCGCTTAAAGCCCATCTTCATCGCCATTGCGATACCCGCACCGACTCCGCCACCGGCAACAGCCTTGACTGAAAAAGCACATTTAAATATCGAGGCAAAGATCGCGGGAATCTGGGAAACATGCATAAAGATTATTATAAGCGCACCGACAAAATAAACTATTACCATAAAGGGTACAAGCTTCTCGGTAATGCTTGCGATCCTCTTTAAGCCTCCGAGAATTACCGCCGCAACTGCCGCAAAGAGGAAGATTCCTATCGCCCATGTAGGGATTCCGAGGCCTACGCTCTTTCCCGCCGCCACGATATTTGAGGTCATGGAGTTGACCTGGCTCATGTTTCCGATGCCGAAGGATGCAAGAAGACAGAACACCGAGAAAAGCACCGCAAGGATAGCGCCGATAACTTTGCCGTACTTCATCGCGCCGACACCGTCTCTTAAGTAATACATTGCGCCGCCGTGCCACTCACCCTTCTCGTCCTTTTTGCGATAAAGGATACCGAGAACATTCTCGGAATAGTTTGTCATCATACCGAAAAATGCGATGACCCACATCCAGAAAACCGCTCCGGGGCCGCCGGTTGCGATGGCACCCGCAACACCTACGATATTACCGGTTCCGACGGTAGCCGCAAGCGCTGTGCAGAGGGACTGGAACTGGGATATGGAACGGTCCTTTGTATGTCCCGTCACATGTTTGTCAAGAAAGATCGCGCCGATGGTGTTTTTCCACCAGTGTCTCAAATGTCCTACCTGGAAAAATCCTGTAAGTATGGTCATTATAACACCGGTGATCCCAAGGAGGATAAGCGCAGGCCATCCCCACACAGCGCCGTTTATGGCGTCATTTACTCTGGTTATTGCGTCTATTACGGGGTTGGGATTGGTTTCTGTAAGAAGTATCAGCATTTTTCATCTCCTCGTATATAGTATTTCTTAATTGTTTATTCTGTTTGTTATTGTTTTGCTTATTCTTTCCCGATATCCGGGACTTTCACGGAATATTACGCTACTATCAGGGTTCCCGCCTTTCCCTTAACCGCCTCGAGAGCCTTGTCAATGGAGGTTATTATAACCCTTCCGTCAGGCTTCTTTTCAAGGTACTCGATCGCAGCCTCGATCTTAGGGAGCATATTTCCCTCCCCGAATTCTCCCGCCTCAATGTATTTTCCGGCTTCACTGACCGTCATCTTCTCAATAGGCTTCCGGCTATCTGTCTCAAAGCCGGTATATACATGATCAACGCTCGTAAGTATAAGGAGCATATCCGACTTAAGGTCGGAGGCAAGCTTGCCGGCAATCGAATCCTTCTCGATGACCGCGCTGGCTCCCTTTAAGGCATGCTTTTGCTCGATAACGGGAATTCCGCCTCCGCCGCAGGCTATAACGATCTGGTCCGCATCCGCCAGCGTCCTTATCGCATCTATCTCTACTATGGAGATCGGCTTGGGGGCGGCAACCACTCTTCTGAAGCCCTTTCCGGGGTATTCCCTGACATAATTGCCCTTCTTTATCTCTATCTCCGCATCCTCTGCAGACATATATCTTCCGATGACTTTGGTGGGCTCGTAAAAGGCCTCATCGTAAGGATCCACAGTAACCTGGGTAAGGATCGTGCTCACTGTCTTTGAAATCCCTCTGTCCACAAGCTCGGCGCGGAGGGAGTTCTGGATATCGTATCCCACATATCCCTGGCTCATTGCGGAGCATACGCACATCGGCGCGGGAGTGTAGTCGATATAGACTCTTCGAAGCTCGGTCATCGCCTTATGTATCATGCTGACCTGGTGTCCGTTCGAGTGTGTAATGGTAAGTCCGTACCCGTCCTCGACAAGATCTGCCAGCGCCTTCGCTGTTTTCTTTACCGCATCAAGCTGTTCGAGCGTTGTGCTTCCAAGTGCCTCGTGTCCGAGGGATACGACTATCTTTTGCTTACTCATATGTGCAAATTCCCCTTATTGTTCCATCTCACCACTTTGTAGTTTTTTGTTTCTGTCCTGTATTTTCGTTCTTCTTTTGTTCTTCACTGATTGTCTGTATCAATCTGCTTTTTCTGGACTTTCCGCTCCGATCGCTGCGGCAGGATCCTTCTCGGCGATCAGGAAGGTTTCACTTCCCCGCAGCCCGATCACAGGTCCGCCGGTTCCCCTTATGTAATCACCGGTAATAGTAACCGTACCGATATTGTCATCCTTCGGTATCTCATACATTATATCCAGCATGAATTCTTCGATGATGGAACGGAGGGCTCTTGCTCCGGTATCCTGCTCCATCGCCTTTTCCGCGATTGCCTCAAGAGCATCATCAGAGAATTTAAGATCCACCTCATCCAGCTCAAGAAGCTTTTGATACTGCTTTAAAATGGCATTCTTCGGCTCTTTCAGTATACGGACCATCATATCTTTTGTCAAACCCTGGAGGGTGAAGATAATGGGCAGTCTTCCGATAAATTCGGGGATCATGCCGAACTTTCTTATATCCTCCACCTTGACCTTTGAAAGCACATCCTCTTTATCGTACGCATTCTTTAAAGTCGAGCCGAATCCGATAAGCGAATTTCTGGTCAGCCTTTCTTTAATTATATCCTCGAGATCCGGGAATGCGCCTCCGCAGATAAAGAGAATATTTCGTGTATTTATGGTTGCGAGGGGAACCATCGCGCCCTTGCTCGATGCCCCCACCGGCACCTCGACATCGGCACCCTCGAGAAGCTTAAGCATTCCCTGCTGTACGCTCTCTCCGGAAACATCCCTTGAATTTGCATTTGCTTTCTTCGCTATCTTGTCTATCTCGTCAATAAAGACGATTCCCTTCTCGGCCCTCTCCACATCGTTGTCCGCCGCAGCAAGGAGCTTTGAGATAACACTCTCGATATCGTCTCCGATATAACCCGCCTCGGTAAGGGATGTGGCATCCGCGATCGCGAGCGGCACATCGAGAAGCCTGGCCAATGTCTTTACAAGATATGTCTTTCCGCAGCCCGTAGGACCGATCATGAGCATATTTGATTTTTCAATCTCTATGCTGTCCATAGAGTCCGTCGCCACGCGCTTATAATGGTTATAGACAGCCACCGATATAACTTTTTTTGCATGCTCCTGTCCGATGACATATTCATCGAGACTCGCACGGATCTTGTGCGGAGGAGGTATATTCTTTATATCGATAATCGGCTCACTGCCCTTTTTCTTTTTCTTGAGCTTTTGTTTATTCGGGATTCCGCCATCTCCCTGGAGGTTTGCAAGATTTATGAAGCTGAACCTCGGGAACCCTCCGTCCCAGCCGCTTTCTTTGCCGTCTCCATCCTTGCCGTCGTCATTACCGTTTCCGTTGCTTCCCGGCGTAAACATTCCCTGATAATCAAATTGACCGATGGTCTCCATCATCCTGTTCATGCAGTCCGTACACACGCAGAGATGATTAGGGAATTTGTTCATCCTCCCGACCTTGCTCTCCGGTCTCCTGCACACAAAACAGACATCCTCAAAGTCCGCGTTTTTACTTTCTTTATCGGTCTTATCCTCGTTATTAATATCTTCTACTTCCTTGAAATCGTTATCGTTATTTCCCATATAAGTCCTTCCGTGAATTGTCTGACGAATATATCAAAGCTGCTTTGTCTTCTCTATCACCGCTTCCATCGCATCCATGATCGCGCCCCGCATACCGCACTCCTCAAGCACCTTCACTCCCTCGATAGTCGTTCCTCCGGGGGAGCAGACCATATCCTTAAGCTCTCCGGGGTGCTTTCCGCTCTCGAGAACAAGCTTTGCGCTTCCTAAAACCGCCTGCGCGGCAAACTCATACGCCTGTGCTCTCGGCATTCCGCCTGCGACAGCTCCGTCCGCCATAGCCTCGATAAACATAAATACAAATGCCGGCGAGCTTCCGCTTACCGCACCTACCGTATCCATAAGCTTCTCCGGGACAACATGTGCCTGCCCGAAGGAAGAAAGAATCCCGAGAACTGTTTCAAGCTCTTTATCTGTAACATTCCTATTGGGGCATACCCCGGTGCAGCCCTCTCCAACAAGCGCGGGAGTGTTGGGCATTGTACGGACTATCTTTATCTTTGAGGCCGCCGTGCTTCCCTTTTTTCCTGCCCCAAGCCCTTCTTCGAGATAGCCTATGGTCTTTCCCGCAACAATACTTACAATTACAGTTTCTTTTTTGAGAGAACCCTTTATCTCCTCAAGTACATCGGGCAAAAATTGTGGCTTAACCGCGAAGAAAAGGATGTCGCTTTCCTCTACCACCTTTATATTTGAATCCACTGCAGTGATCTTAAAATCCTTAGCTGCATTCTTACGGGCAATCTCAAACTTATCGGAGCCGATAATATCCTTCGCAGGGATTATCTTATCCTTTAAAATACCTCCGATAATTGCTCTTGCCATGTTTCCAAGGCCTATAAATCCGATTTTCATCTTCTTTTCCTTTCTCTCTGTGTATTCTCTGTCGCTATATATCTTGTTTTTTCTTAATTTCCTGCCATTACCTCAAATCCCGCTTTTCCATGCGGAATATGTCTATATTTTCCTCTGTCTGTGGGCTTCATAGGAAAGGATTGCGGCGGATATTCCGGCGTTTAAGGACTCGACACTTCCCTCCATCGGAATGAATACCCTCCTGTCCGCAAGCGCCGTTATCTCGTCCGTCAGACCGTTCCCCTCATTTCCGATAAGAAAGGCCGTTGCCCCACGATAATCATTGTCTGTATAAATATTGGCACCCTTAAGATGCGCGGCGTAGGTTGTAATGCCATTTTTCTTAAGCTCGCAGATGGTTTTTGCAAGATCAGAAGCGATATAAAACGGCATTCTGTATATTGAACCCATTGTGGAGCGGATGACCTTCGGATTAAATATATCCACGCATCCCCTGCTCATAATTACTCCGGTTACGCCTGCTGCCTCCCCGACCCTTAAGATCGTTCCGAGGTTCCCGGGATCCTGCAGATTCTCCAGAATAAGAAGCAGCGGAATCCTGCCCGAAGACCGGTCGGCAGTTACATCCTTACCGTGACCGCTAATGCCCGATATAATGCCGTCCAATGTATACTCCGGCCTTTTTAAGACCGTAAGCACGCCCTGGGGAGTCCGTGTGTCCGAAATTCTCTTAAAGACCTCACTCTCCACAAGATACATGGGTAAGCCTGTGTCAGTTATGCTTTTTGCGCCTTCTCCTGCGGATGAGTTTTCCCTGGCTCCGCTTATTTTATCCAGCGCATCCGGCGTCATGTAAACCTCTTTTATCCAGTCTGCCGGAGCCTCGCGGAACATCTTTATCCCCTCGGCGATAAATATCCCGGCCTCCCGTCTGTCCTTTGCGGAGCGCTGGTATGCCTGGAGATTCTTTATTTTTTTGTTTCCCGCGCTCAGCGTCTCCACATTTCACCTCCGCCATACCGTTTCCGAAGTGCAACACATCCTGACCGCTCTCTGGCATTTTCTTTAAGCCCATTTATCAAAAACATAAACCGAACAAATTGACAAAATAACCGCCGGTGTGTCAACATCGACGGTTATAAGTATATCATATTTAATTACCTGTTGCTTAAAAAAATAAGGATTTTATAGTTTAGAGTAATCCGGCAACCTCGAACTCGTAAGGATCTATGTCCTTCTTCATATTCAGAGCCTCTTCTATGTCAAAGTCAACAAACTCGCCGTGCTGGTGTCCCACCACGCGGTTGGTCTTTCCGGCAATAAGGATATCCACGGCCTTTGCCCCCATTATGGAAGCATAATAGCGGTCGATTGCCGTCGGGTTTCCTCCGCGCTGCATATATCCGAGGATCGTGGCTCTGGTCTCGATTCCGGTGGCGGCCTCGATACGCTTAGCCATCGACTGTGAGTGTCCTACGCCCTCTGCGTTTATGATGATGTGGTGGGTCTTTCCTTTTTTACGGTTCTCGATAATGTTATTTATAATGTTCTGCTCGTTATAGTCATACTTCTCGGGAAGGAGAATATCCTCTGCTCCGTTTGCGATACCGCACCAGAGAGCGATATATCCGGCATTTCGTCCCATAACCTCGATGATCGAGCATCTCTCATGGGATGAGGAAGTATCCTTAACCTTGTCGATGGCCTGCATAGCGGTATTTACCGCGGTGTCAAATCCGATGGTATAATCGGTGCAGGCTATATCGAGGTCGATGGTTCCGGGGAGTCCGATGGTGTTTATACCGTTTCTCGAAAGAGCCTGCGCTCCACGGTAAGAACCGTCTCCGCCAATAACGACTATTCCGTCAATGCCGTGCTTACGGCAGATATCAGCGCCCCTTGCCTGTACCTCGGGCTGTTTAAATTCAAGGCAGCGTGCGGTTCCAAGGATCGTACCGCCTCTCTGGATGATATCCGAGACATCCTTCGCCTTCATATCCATGATCTCCTCACCGAGAAGACCTGCATATCCCTTTTTTATACCCTTGACCTTTAATCCTCTTGCAAGTGCCGTACGAACTACCGCACGGATTGCGGCGTTCATTCCGGGTGCATCGCCGCCGCTTGTAAGGACTGCTATTGTTTCCATTTTGTCTGACATAGAATACCTCCGAACAAAAAGTCCGTCTAAATTTTCACAAAATCCAATTCATTATATATCTATTTACGATGTTTTTCAAGTACTCTCCTTCGTTTATTTACCACTCCTGCACACCCGTTATCTCGTTAAAATAATGGTTATTTCCGTCTATGGTAACATATCCCTTAGCCATGTATCCTGTAACCTGATCGTAATAATATGTGTTCCCGACCTGATCCGGGTAAACAAGCACATCCTCACCGGCGACGGTATACCAGCCCTTTATCATAGCACCGTTTTCGTCATAGCGCACCCACTTTCCTGCAGAGCTTGTTCCATGAGCTCTTATGCCTTTTTCAACCTGTTTTTCCATTCCACTGCAGGCAGACGCACGGCTTACGATCGTTTCCTCGTCCCAGCTTTCCTCGCCGTTGTAAATATATGGAATCCAGACCTCCTTGTTTACAGCCTTTGCACCGTCATACACAGCGTCAAGCCAGTACCATCCGTCTGAGAGCGGGTCATATATTTCACGCCCCCTTATACTGCCGTCGCCCATTATACCCTTGCTGTCCTCACTTGTTCCCTGACGCACACCGTTCTCATACCAGTAGCTCTTCCCGTCTATCGTCTTCCAGATGTAAAGCTCACCGGTGGATGTAACATAGCCTCCGTATTTTGGCCAGAAGGTATCTCTAGCGACCCTGCCTCTCGCATCGGCTCTCTGCGCTGTATTTGCCGGAATCTCGAACTTCGCGCAGAATACATATCCCGCGTCATAAGCACCCTCGGGGGTGTTGCTTACTTTGCGGAGCGCACTTAGTACATATGTATATTTGTTTTCAAGCTCATATTCGAGATATTTAAGCTGTCCGATAAGTGATTCCCAATCCTCACCGGAGGAAGCGCAAAACTCCTGAAGTTTCGTCCATCTTGCGTTATGCCACTGACATATCCCGTAGCTTGTATATGTATCTCCGACTTTATCGCCCATTGCGTTCGGGTTAAAGTTCGACTCAGCCTTTATATTTGCAAGAACGCCCACTGCTGCCGCCTCGCAAAGTCCCATTTTCCGCACAAGGAAATCGAAGGTGATCTCCTCATTGGTCTTGCCGGATTCTGGTATGTATGTGTCTTTTGAAGAGTCAGTATCCGAACCGGTCTCGTCAGCCACGGTGCTTTCGTCCGTTTCGCCTTCGCTTTTGTCCGAGCCTTCTTCGTCAACCACGGCACCTTCGTCCGTTTCGCTTTCGCTTTTGTCCGAGCCCTCTTCGTCAACCACGGCGTCGACCACGGTGCCTTCGTCCGTCTGACTGCTCCCGGCATCTGCGGGCGGTTCTGCAAAGCAAGTACCCGGTACAAAGCTGTAACCCGCCTGCTCATCTATCCATACAACGATATAAGGAATCTCAACGCCTTCAGATATTTCATAACCCTCGATTGTCGGATCATAGACATAGAAGAAGACATCTCCCGCATCATAATCCTCTGCAGTGCTCCAGCTCACACTGACATTAACCGCCTTTCCTTCAGTCGTATATGCCACAAGACTGTCTGGAAAAAGCTCAAGAAGCTCTCTCTCCGGGATCCTTGTATGTAATGTGATATTTCCGGCGGATCCGGAGAGCTTTTCGAATCTGTCGATCCTCCGGGACAAGCTGTATGTATCCCCGCTGCTTACTTCATTAAGTTCTTCAAAAGCATCTTCCGCTGAAGACGCGTAAGAATCAATATGCGGACCTGCCCCGATTACTCCGGCAGACATCATAACCACAGCCGCCAGCGTAATAAAGGTTATTATTCTTTTTACAGTCAATTTAAAGTATTTTCTCACGAATCAAGCACCCCCGTGGTTTCATCAAAATGGTATGCTGTTCCGTCTATAGTATGCCATCCCTTTGCCATAAGTCCGGTCTGCTGGTCATAGTAATAGGTATTACCAACCTGATTCGGATATATAGCTATATCGTTTCCGGAAACTGTATACCACCCCTTTATCATTCTTCCTTCTGAGTCATATCTCACCCATTTTCCGGATCCGTTTCCGCCGTGAAGCCGGATTGCCTGTGCCACCTGCCCTGACATATCTACCTGCTCGGGATCAGTTCTGTTCGATAAAACAGCCACCGACTCCACCTTTTCCGGATCCGTAAACCAGCTTTCCTCATCACTGAAGACGTAAGGCATAAATACTTCCTTGTTGGTTGCCTTGGCTCCGCCGTTTACCGCGTCAAGCCAATACCAGGCGTCTGTTGCAGAATCATAGATTTCCCTGCCTCTTACGCTTCCTTCATACGAAAAACTCTTCGGATCCTCATAAGTTCCCTGCTTTACGCCAAATTCATACCAGTAAGCTTTTCCGTATTCATCATACTCCCAGTGATAATCGTCGCCTGTGTTCCCACTTGTATCCCCGCCTGCATTTTCACTTGTGTTTTCACTTGTGTTTTCACTTGTGTTTTCGCTTGTATTCCCGCCTGTGTTTTCGCCTGTATTTTCGCTGTTTCCGGAGCTGCTTCTTCCGTATATAGCATCAAGAGAGTACTCGGTATAAGCTGTTTTGTCTGAAAAATCTGTCGAAGACATGGGATATACGGAATAAAACTCCCGGGTCTTATACTCGCCATCCCTTACATGATCCGTAAAATGTGCGTCGCATTTCAAATAGTATTGGTCACCCCATTCTGCATCCCAGGTAGGATCGGCGTTATACCACAGATCCCCGATTCTTATAATGTTCCACCCGTGATCGCCTCCGCTTGCTTTACCTGATATTATTCTTACATCGACACCCGCTGTAAGAAGCATCCTGTACAGAAGCGATGCATATCCCTGACATACCGCCGACCGTCTGTGTATCGCTCCATACGCTGTAAACCCTGTGTCTCCGGATGCCCTTCCGTAATATGTATCCCAGTCATACGAGACATTATCTGTTATCCATCCGTAGATAGCATCAACCTTCTCGTGGTTTTTCTTTCCGCTTACATTAAGCGCCAAAAGAACCGATTCAACCTCGCTTTCCACCTGCTTTTCCTGATCATAGGTGGTGTAATACTGCATATTTATGGTGATACCGTCCCATCCACCAGAGGCTGAATACCCTGCGTAAGTCCACGCCAGATAGTCTCCCTCGTCCGGAACCCCGGTATGCTCTAAAGCCTTTTTAACTATATCCTCCACATCATATAAACTACCGGAGTAATTAAATGTTATCTTTCCAATTCTCTGGGTCATCATACTCCTCACATAAATCCCTGCATCCTCGATACTGGAGAAATATGGTGAACTAACTTTCTTAGAGGAAACGGTCAAACATGTTCCATCAGAAGAAAAGGATTCCTCCATACCTTCCAAAGCATTATCTGTATAACTGTTTATTTCGGAAACTCCGGCAAGTATGTCCTCCTCGGTAAGCACATCCCGGTAGACAGGATTTACCCTTACTATCCTTAATACTTCCGTGTCAGTATTTTTATTACCACCAAAAGCCTGTACCGGCAGTGAGTTTATGAGCAGCACAGCTACTCCTAACGCAACTGTGAGTACCTTGTAAAGCTTTTTGACCATAAATTATTTCTCCTCGATAATAAACAAACTATCCTGTTTCTTCTATCCCGTCAGCCCCGTCGGCGAAAGATGTCTTCTTTACCTTGAAAGTCTCTCCCTTTCCATGCTTTCAAGGTAATGCTCTCCAACAATTCTTGCTTCTCCGTCCTCAACAATATCTCCCTTTTCAAGCCAGATAAGCCTGTCACAAAGTCTATAAAGCTGTTCCATATCGTGAGAAACTATGACAATTGTAGTTCCATCCTTTTTTACCTGATTCAAACGGTCAAAACATTTTTTCTGAAAATTGACATCTCCTACAGCAAGTATCTCGTCTACCAAAAGCACCTGCGCATCAACATTTATTGCCACAGAAAAACCAAGTCTCATATACATACCGGACGAATATGTACGGACAGGGTTGTCAATATACTCACCAAGTTCAGAGAATTCTATAATCTTGTCGAGCCTCTTGTTTACATCTCCACGGCTGAGTCCAAATATTGAGGCATTAATATAAATATTCTCCCTTCCTGTCATATCCGGGTGAAATCCTGCTCCAAGTTCAATAAGGCTGGATATCCTTCCGTTTACTATTATCTCACCGGAGTTGGGGCGCAATATTTTTGTAAGAAGCTTGAGCGTCGTACTCTTACCACAGCCGTTTCTCCCTATAAGTCCAACGGTTTCTCCTTTTTTTATATCAAAGCTTACGCCGTTAAGCACCTTATGCTTCTCATATCTGTTCCTGCTTCTGAAAAGGATCCTCTCCTTGAGTTCTTTTCCCTTGTCCTTATATATCTTAAAATATTTTTCTGCATTTTTTACCTGTATACTATACTCGCTTTCCATCAAAGTTCCTCCGCAAAATTTGGCTCCAGTTTGTAAAAAACCAGCGCCCCGACCAGAAAAGCAACGATTGCCGCCGCCGAGGAATACCCCAGCATGTTTATCGAAGGAATACCCTTCCAGTAAAGAATACAATGATAGGTTTCTATAACAAATGTCATAGGGTTTAATTTAAAAAGCCATGCCAGTTTATCCGGTATAATCGTTATAGGATACAGCACCGGTGTAAGATATATCCACATCATCATAATGACATTTAAAATATGCTGCATATCCTTAAAGTAGACTGTAACAGCGGATACTATAAATGTCAGCCCGAGAGTAAGTATATATTCGATCAATATTATGATTGGCAGGAAGAGTAGCGACAGCGGATTAACCCCGTGTCCCGATATGAAAAGTGCCAAAAAAACAATCACAAAACAGAAAAGCATATTAACAAAATTGGTTGTAACATTTGCGATCGGCAACACTTCTCTCGGAAAGTATATTTTGTTTATCATATCCCCACGATCTTTAATGCAGGTCACACCGAGCCGCATAGCACCATCGAAGGCCAGCCAGGGGATCATCCCCGTTATCGCAAAAATATAAAATTTATCAAGATCGCTCCTCATTATAACAGAGAACACGATTGTATAAACAATTATCTGTGCCAGCGGATTGACAAATGTCCATAAAAAGCCAAGGAAAGAACCCTTATAGCGCCCCCTTAATTCTCTCCGGACTAGACTGGCAACCATAAATCTGTATGCCCATATTTCTTTAACACGTCCTAACATTTTATTCCTCGTTATGTATGATTGATTGTTTTGCTTTCCTGTAGCAGCTAAGACTTCATATACTTTTACAGGAAAACTCCTAAGGATTAGGATATCACAAAACAGACACTCAAACAATATGAGTGTCGCTGTAAAATATATGTATATGCATTTAAATAAGCTAATCCTTGACTTTAAGACACCTGATGGCATTTAGTACTGCGATAACCATTACTCCGACATCCGCGAATATAGCAATCCACATGTTTGCTATTCCCAAGGCTCCAAGCACAAGGCATACCAGCTTTACCGCAAGAGCAAATATGATGTTCTCATAAACGATTCTTAAGCATTTACGCGAAATTCTCATAGCGAGAGCTATCTTTGCCGGATCGTCGTCCATCAAAACAACATCCGCCGCCTCTATTGCCGCGTCGGAGCCCATAGCCCCCATAGCGATTCCTATATCGGCTCTTGAGAGTACCGGTGCATCGTTTATTCCGTCTCCGACAAAGGCAAGCTTTTCTTTTTTCTTCTTTGTATCAAGAAGCTTTTCCACTTCATCTACTTTATCTCCGGGGAGAAGTTCATATCTTACTTCATCAAGTCCGAGCTCGCTTCCAACAGACTCCGCAACTGCCCTAAGGTCCCCGGTAAGCATAACGCTCTTACGGATTCCCGCTGCTTTAAGCTGTGCGATCGCCAGCTTACTGTTTTCCTTAACCACATCGGATATTACGATATATCCGGCATAGAGTCCGTCAACAGCAACATGAACTATAGTTCCGGTCGGAAGATTATCGGACTTTGCCTTTATACCAAGCTTATCCATAAGCTTAATATTTCCGGCAGCTACCTTTTTGCCCTCTACCGATGCGATAAGACCATGCCCGCTTATCTCCTCTATATCCGTAGCAGACAGTTCGCCCGGCTCGCAGCTATCGGCTTCCTTATTTTTAGATTCTTTATGATCCGCAGCCTTTAAATCCGCATTTTTCTTTGAACGCTCTCTATAAGCTCTCTTAAGAGATTCCGCGATAGGATGGTCTGAATAACTCTCCGCAGCCGCAGCAAGTCTAAGGAGCTCGTTTTCCGTAAAGTCCGTATTTTCGCCATCTTCAGCGCTTTTTCCTAAACTCTCGGCGTATGAATCCTCTCCCTTATACGGGAAAATACCCGTTACATCAAATACGCCTTTTGTTAAAGTACCCGTCTTATCAAACACTACGATTCCCGTCTCTGACAGTGCTTCAAGGTAGTTGGATCCCTTTACAAGGATTCCTCTCGAACTCGCCGCACCGATCCCGCCGAAGAAGCTAAGGGGAATTGAGATAACAAGAGCGCAGGGACAGCTGATTACTAGGAAAGTCAGGGCTCTTATAACCCAGGTACTAAGTACTCCTACAGCCCATTCCGAAACAGGCATTCCTCCCCTTGCTATAAGAGTTACAACCGGGGGAATTATCGCCAATGCCAGAGCTGCGTAGCAAACCGCCGGAGTGTAGTAGTGCGCAAACTTGGCAATAAAGTTTTCGGATTTTGACTTTTTCATACTTGAATTCTCAACAAGGTCGAGAATCTTGGAAACAGTGGACTCCCCGAAGGGCTTTGTTGTCTTTATCTTTATAAGACCGCTAAGGTTAACGCATCCGCTTATTACATCGCTTCCCTCAAGGACCTCTCTTGGAACGCTTTCGCCCGTAAGGGCGGCGGTATCTATCATCGCCTTTCCGGATACCACTTTTCCGTCAAGAGGGATCTTCTCACCGGGCTTAACTACGATAATATCACCGACGGATACTTCATCCGGAGAGACCTTGAAAAGATTTCCTTCGGAGTCCTCCATATTGGCATAATCCGGTCTTATATCCATCAGCCCCACGATATTTTTGCGGCTCCTTCCTACAGCGACAGCCTGGAAAAGCTCTCCTATCTGGTAAAAGAGCATTACCGCTACGCCTTCAAGGTATCCGCCTTCCTCGCCCTTTGTAACTACCCCAAGTACAAGAGCTCCTACGGTAGCTATTGCCATAAGGAAGTTTTCATCAAATACCTGTTTATTCTTAATACCCTTAAGAGCCTTCTTTAAGATATCCCCGCCGATTATAAAGTAAGGCACAAGGTATAAGAAAAGAAGCAAAAAATTGTACTTTTCAAAGAATTCTCCAAGGACAGGGAATCTGTATCTTTCTCCGCTCTTTCCAAGGATAATATGTTCAAATACCGCAAGGATCGCAACAAGTACTGCGGAGATGATTATTCTTTTTAATACTTTTTTTTGCTTCTTAGTCATAATATGCCTCTTACAATCTAAAACTCGATCTCACAGTCATCCTCAACCTTCTTGCAGGCCTTAAGGACTTCCTTCATAACGTTCTTCTCGTTAACGCCTTCTGCAAACTCAACATTCATTTTCTGTGTCATAAAGCTTACCGTAGCCTTAATGATACCCTCCACGGTGTTTGCCGCGTCTTCCATCTTCTGCGCGCAGTTTGCACAATCAACCTCGATATTGTATGTTTTTTTCATATCTTCATTCTCCTTTGTAATATATTTGTTAATCTGAACATTTGAATAACCGTTCAAATGTATTTTAACACATAATGGCTCCTTGTCAATACCCCGGAGCCATTATTATGCATGCAAATCTCAATTGTATTAAAAAATCTTTTTATCCTTTATATCCATTAATACTGTCTATTACTAACCCCACCTCTTCATCCGTCATCTCGGGGAAAAGTGGAAGTGTCACGCAATGCCCGGCGAGTTCCTCCGCATTCGGACAGTCTCCCTTCCTGTAACCAAGATCCGCATATGCCTTCTGAAGATGGCATGGAACAGGGTAATGCCTGTTGCATTCAATACCCTTCCCTGCCATATATTCCAGAAACCTGTCCGGATCCCCGGCAATCATAATCTCAAAAAGATGGAAAACCGGTTCAGTATTTTCAGGGTGTTTTTGAAGAGTTACAAGAGGATTATTTATCTCCCTCATATACCTCTCCCCGATCTCTATACGTCTTCTTGTCCACTCGTGAAGGAACCACAGCGATACGGACAAAACCGCCCCCTGTATGCCTTCAAGCCTGTAATTGTATCCTATCATCTCATGATAATATCTCACATTACAGCCCTGATTTTTCATTACATATATATAATCGTTGTATTTTTTTTCTTTACAGGAAACCGCTCCGCCCTCTCCGAAGGCATAAAGATTCTTTCCGGGATAAAAGGAAAAACAGCCCAGTTCTCCGAGGGTTCCGACCATCTTTCCTTCATATCTGGCTCCGTGGGCCTGCGCGCAGTCTTCAACCACATAAAGTCCGTGTTTATCCGCGATCCTTCTTATCTCGTTATATTCAAAGGGCTGCCCGTAGAGATGGACTCCGATTATCGCCTTTGTCTTATCCGTGATCTTCTCTTCGGCGGACTTTGGATCGATCTCCCAGGTATCTGCCGTACAATCCGCAAAAACCGGAGTTGCACCGGTATAGGTAACTCCCCATGCAGTCGCAATATACGTATTTGCGGGGACAATGACCTCATCTCCCTTACCTATCCCGAGCGCGGCAAGTGCACAGTGAATGGCACTTGTTCCGTTATTTACGCCCTGCACATAAGGCACTCCCAAAAACTGCGCAAATTCCTTATCAAAGATGTCAGCGTATTTTCCTCCGGAAAAAGCAGTCTCCACACACACTCTCTTTATCGCTTCAAGGTATTCCTCCTCATGTTTTTTATAATCCCTTCCGATATCTATCCTTTTTAACATAAGTCCGCGCCTTCTCTTTAACTGAAATCAAAACCGTCCTTTATTCCTCATCTGTAGTTTTTGCGGAATCTTCCGCCCTGAACCTTCTTTTCAGCATCCTTATCCGCTTAAGATAATTCTTTATCGTCCTTCCGACATTGACCGTCGTATTGTAGTCCTCAATCCATTCTACCGGCATGTCCTCAATCTCAAGCCCGGCTCTCTCCGCCCGGAGGAGCATCTCCACCGTATAGAACCAGCCCTTATCATCGGAGCATTCCTTTACAAGCTTTTTTGCCACCGGGGTTCGAAGGAAGGTAAATCCGCAGAGCGCGTCCGTCGCCTTCATCTTAAGATAGTGCTTCAAGATAAATACAAGTCCCGCTGAGGTAACTTTTCTGTACCATTTTCGGCCTCTGGTATCCGAAGTCCTGCTGAATCTCGTACCGTTGACATAGGACAGGGTGGGTCTGTCCTCAAACAGATCTATCATCCTGGAAAGATATTTTAAATCCGTCGAAAGATCGATATCCATATACCCTACGATATCGGTGTCTGCCTTTTCCACCCCGGTTTTAAAGGCTATACCGACCCCCCTCTCCTCGATGCGAAGATAGGTGACATACTCATATTTTTCAGCTAACGCCTTTCCGATTTCGGGCGTATCATCGTCCGAGCCATTATCAATTATTACCATTTTACAGGGGATATTTACATTCTCCCTTACATATTTTACACACCTGTCAATCCCCGACTCGAGGCGCAGGTGTTCGTTTAACACCGGAAAAAGAATTGTCAGATCCATTATTTTTCGTGACCAACCTTCTCAATTGATGAGACGAGATAATTCTGTTTTTTAAATATCAGATTTATCATCGTTGACATATATTTCAGCAATATCGTAAGAAGCAGGAAAATGCCGAAAAACCCGAATGAGATAAAGCAGATCAGCGAAGTCCAGCCCTCGATAGCAGATTTGTTTTTTATATAATCCACAAGTGCATAAATAAGCAGCCCCACTGTTGAAACAAGAAAAAACAGGCTTAGGATCGTCGATACCCTCTCGAGGAAATTGGTAAAGTAGATGAATGAATCCATCGCCAGTGTCATCCTCTCATAGGTCTGTTTTTCCTTCTTTATCTTCTTTCCGCCTGTCGCTGTATAATACAGCCTCTTTGTGTTAAGCCCACAGGCTGCATAGACCGCTTTTCTGTAAGGGATATAGTCTCCCATGGATTTTATCCTGTTTATGGCACGGCGCGACACGATCCTGAAGGTCTCCGTGCAGATATTCCCGTGGCTTTTGCTGTATGTGTTAAAGATCCCGTAAAACATCCTCGATGAGAGCCTTCCGCCCTTTGAATCGGAGACGGTTACGATATCGTTTCCCTTTGAGAGCAGTTCAAAGCTTTCGGTTATCATTCCGGCATCGTAATTAACTATACAGGTATCGAATTCATAGACAAAATCTCCGATGGCTATATCCCGCCCTGCGTTCATAGATGCCTCCAGCCCCTGGTAATTCTCCATCTTTACAATGGAGATCATTCCCGTGTATCTCCCATTAGAAACACCTTCCTTTAACCTTTCGATCGTTTTATCATCGCTCTTATCATCTACAAAAATCGCCTCATAATGCTCAAAGCTGTTTTGAACCTCAGGAAGAACAGTGCTTATAAATTCTTCAATATTTTTTTCGTCATTGTAAAGATATACAACTACTGAAACAAATTTTTTCTCCATGCTGACACCTTTTATTTTTCGGTTACATTTTCCTCACCCGAGGTACTCGTCAAGATCATAAACCGTATTTATCTTGCCGGAAAGGACACTTATAAAGTTCGGTTCTCCGTCCCCGCTGTGAACCTTTATGGCTGTCGGTCTCGAGTCGTCCACCTCGGAGGACTTAAGGATCGGCTTCATTGAAAAGAGGGATTTTTTGTATGTAAAGCCATACTCATCCTTAATATACTTCCTGGCCAGTCTCGACATGTACTCCCACGCGGATACAGGCTTAAACGAGCAGAAATCGCAGTTTCCCAGTTCACCTTTTCTGCAGTATTCCCCGGCTTTATTCCGGCAGTCAAAACCGGGCTCTCTGTCATACGAGACATCGTGAGGCGTAAAGGTGACTGAAGTAAGGCTGTGATCTCCGGTAAGACCAAAGGGCATAAGTGAAAAGAATGGGCCGTCCATTACAGTAAGTCCCGTGGCTTTAAGCTCATCCGACACGTCACACAATATTATCTCGCACAGCTCGTATTTTATTCCAAAGCATTCTTCCGGATTTACCTTTGAAATGATCTCGTTTACGGATGCATAAGTCGCATTGAGCAAAAAAACCGTTTCATACTCACATCCCGAGCTATCCGTTACGATGTAGCTGTCGTTTTCTCTGTGTATTGCTGTGACGGCGGAATTATATTTCAGGACTATATTTCCGTATTTTCCGGTTTCCAGGAGCATCCCGTCTCTTAAGAGCTTTGCATCATAGGTGTATTCCTCCGTAAGAAAAGCCCCGTCGCACATACCCTCCTTAAAGAATCTGGATGCGGATATCTCCTCACACCTTATACCTGCCGCCTCGCAAAAGCTTTTAAACTGTTTTGCATCCGTCCAGCTGAAGTTAGTGCTTGTCGCATATATCTGATTGAAATCTTTTTTTATACAGTACTCATAGTCTTCACAAAAGCGCCGAAAATATCCCGCCGACTTCATTGCCGTCGCAAGGCTCCTCGGGTAATGATAACCCATGTGGACTCTTGCCTGGTTAACGAAGGTTGCCCTCGTAAAGGCCTCCGGCTCTTTTTCAAGCACACATACACTGTAACCCTTTTTTGCACAGTATATTGCGCTGTAGAGTCCGTATATCCCTGCTCCTATTATGAGTCTGTCATACTTTTGTCTCTGCATTTTCATATCCTGTCGCGTTCTTATTCTATACAGCCTGTTCCTCGCGACATACCGCTTATTGCATCTGAAAAATCTGCCTTACCGTTATCTTGCGTAAGCCGCTGCAATCTTCTTTACCGCCCTTATGGTATCCTCCACTTCCTCATCGGTAAGCCTCGGATAAAGAGGAATACTCATGATCCCCCGGTAGACCTCCTCCGCCACGGGACAAAGTCCCCTGCTGTATCCGAGGCGCTTGTAATACGGGAAATAATAAACCGGAACATAGTGTATCTGGCACTGTACATTTTCCGCGCTCATAGCGTCAAAGAATTCCCTTCTCGTGCAGGTAAGCCTGTCAAGGTCAAGTCTTATTATATAAAGGTGTCTGCAGGTGTCCGACTCAGGTATCTCCTTTTGTACGATGATCCCCGGAACATCCTTAAAAGCTTCATCGTATTTTTTTACGATTGCTTTTCTTCTTGCCTTATACTCCCCGATACGGCTCATCTGGCTTATAAGAAGCGCCGCCTGAAAATCAGTCATGCGGTAGTTGTAACCGATGGTTATTTCCTCGTAATACCAGGGTCCCTCATGGGGAGCCTCCTCCATCTCGGCCTCATCATGGGTTATCCCGTGGGCATGGGCAAGCACGATCTTCCTGTACAGTTCATCGTCATTCGTAAGGACAGCGCCGCCTTCTCCCGCAGTGACGGTCTTTACGGGGTGGAAGCTGAAGGTGGTGATGTCCGCGATGGAGCCTACCATCCTGCCTTTGTACGAGGTTCCGATGGAATGGGCAGCATCCTCTATAAGGATGAGCCCGTGCCTGTCACAGACCTCTTTTATCTCATCAAGTCTTACCGCCTGTCCGGTAAAATCAACAGCGACCACAGCCCTGGTCTTATCGGTAATATGCGCCTCAATACTTTTAGGGTCGATATTGTAGGTTCCGGGATCTATATCCGCAAAGACAGGTCTTGCCCCGCAGTAAAGAGCGCAGTTCGCGCTGGCGGCAAAGGTTATGGGCGTTGTGATCACCTCATCCCCGGGGCCTATGCCCGCCGCAAGACAGGCACAGTGCAGAGCCGCCGTCCCGTTGGACACAACGACAGCGTGCCTTGCTCCCGTATATTTTTCCAGAAGCCTCTCCGCTTCGGATACCTTCGGACCACAGGTAATAAGGGGACCTTTTAAAACATCGGCTACCGCCTCTATATCCTCCTCCGTTATCCACTGTCTTCCGTAAAAAATCTTTTCCCTTCTTACAGGCTCACCGCCGTTTATTGCAAGCTTTTCCATCTGTGTTTTCTCCTGCCGTTTCCGTTTTACTTATAACATCCATGCCGATCACTCCCGGATCACCACATTCTCCTCGCCGAACTGTGCTGCAAGCTTTTCCCTCAGAGCTTCGTCAGCCGATACTCTTCTGTTTGGGGGAAGTACTTTTATTCCCTTCGGATTTTTTATATAGATTATCACATCGTCGTTTCCGTCGGAATCCGCGATCAGTTCAAACAGCTTCTGTTCCTTTTCGCGGTACTCGTCCGGGGTGGCAAACTGCAAAAAAAGTCCTTTTTTCGGGATCGTGACCTTACTTCCCGAAGCGCCCTTATCTGCTTTTGCCTCGTCGAAGGTTACTATCTCATCACAGATAAGCTTGGCGTTTTTCTCTTCCTCAACGCTTGCCCGTCCTTTTACGAATACCTTCGCATCCTCGGAAAGTATCGGATTATATTTCATATAACTTCTGGGGAATACGATAACCTCCACACTCCCCACAAGATCCTCTACTGTCACAAAGCACATCGGCTCGTTGTTCTTGGTGTACTTTACAACCTTTCCGGTAACCATACCGCCGATGGTAACAAGGGACTGATCCCTTACCGCCACCTCGCCCGTTTCGTCGTCCAGAGCAAAATCCGAACTCCTTGCGGTGGTATATTTATCCATAATTTCTATATATTTTTCAAGAGGATGCCCGCTTAAGTATATTCCGAGAACCTCCTTTTCCATCGCAAGCTTTATCTCCGGTTCATACTCCGGGATATCCGGAAGCTTTACCTCAAAGAATTCCTTATCCTCATCGCTTACAACATCAAAGAGCGAAATCTGTCCGGCTAACTGGTTCTTTTTTGTCCTGGCAAGTCCGTCGAGGATGCTTTCATAGACCATCATATACTGGCTTCTGTAGCCCCCGAGTGAGTCTATCGCCCCAGCCTTTATAAAGGCCTCGATAGCCCTCTTGTTTATATCTACTCCCGATACTCTCTCGAGGAAATCCTTTAAGTCTCTGAATTTTCCTCTTTCCCTTCTCTCCGCCACAAGTCTTTCGATTACAGGCTGTCCCACGGATTTAAGAGCTGTAAGGGCATATCTTATCGCTTTTTTCTCCGTACCGTCCCCGTTCTTTACCCTCACAACCGAGAAACCGCTCTGACCGTAGTTTATATCCGGAGGAAGAAGCTCGATACCCATCCGGCGGCATACGAGAATATACTCAGATACCTTTTTGGAGTTATCTATGACCGAGGTCATAAGCGCCGCCATAAACTCCTCGGGGTAATACAGCTTTAAATACGCTGTCTGGTAGGCAACAACCGCGTAGCAGGCGGCATGGGATTTATTAAATGCGTACTTTGCAAAGTCCATCATCTCATCATAGATATGGTTTGAGACTTCCGGAGCTATCCCGTTTTCGGAAGCACCCTTTACAAAATTTTCCCTCTCGACCTCCATGACATGCTGCTTTTTCTTACTCATGGCACGGCGGACCAGATCAGCGTGTCCCAATGTGTATCCCGCAAGATCCTGGACGATCTGCATGACCTGCTCCTGATAGACGATGCACCCGTAGGTCGGCTTAAGGATTGGGCGAAGCTTTTCGGTCTCGTAGGTTACCCGATCTTCGTTGTTTTTTCCCGCAATATACTTCGGAATAAAATCCATCGGACCCGGGCGATAGAGCGAGATACCCGCGATGACATCCTCTATACTCCTCGGACGGAGCTCCTTCATAAAGCTCTTCATCCCCGCGGACTCAAGCTGGAAGATTCCTTCCGTGTGTCCGCTGGACAGCGCCTCAAAAACCTTTGGATCCTCAAGCTCAAGCCCGTCGAGGTCAATATCCTTCCCTTCGGTCTCTTTTACGAATCTGACCGCGTCGTGGAGGACCGTCAGGGTTCTGAGTCCGAGGAAATCCATCTTAAGAAGTCCAAGCTCCTCAAGTGTCGTCATCGTGAACTGGGTTACGATGCTTCCGTCGGAGCCTCTTGAGAGCGGTACGAATTCATCCGCAGCCTTCTGACATATCACAACACCCGCAGCGTGCATTGATGTATGCCGCGGCAGCCCTTCAAGGCGACGGCTCATATCGTATACCGTCCTGACCTGCTCATCCGTCTCGTACAGCTCCTTAAGCTCGGGGTTCATATCAAGAGCCTTGTCGAGGGTTATATTGAGTTCATTCGGGATAAGCTTCGCTATGCGGTCTCCGAAGGAATAAGGAAGATCCATTACCCTTGAAACATCCCTCACAACTCCCTTCGCGGCAAGCGTACCGAAGGTAACGATCTGGACAACCTTCTCCTTACCGTATTTTTCCGTTACATAGTCGATGACCTCCTGACGTCGGTTGTAACAAAAATCCACATCTATATCAGGCATCGAAACTCGCTCGGGATTTAAGAATCTCTCAAAGAGGAGACTGTATTTTATCGGGTCTATATTCGTTATCTTAAGCGCATAGGAAACTATGGACCCGGCGGCGGATCCCCTTCCCGGGCCCACGGGAATATCATTCTCCTTTGCATAATTTATAAAATCCCAGACGATGAGGAAGTATTCCACATACCCCATCCTTTTTATTACGCCAAGCTCGTAATCGAGCCTTTCTCTTAGGGTAAGTCCGGTATCTCCCGCGAGAGCCGACTCATCCTCGCCGTATCTTTCATGAAGTCCCTTTGTGCAAAGATAGTTGAGATATGTCCAGGCATCATAACCATCGGGTACATCAAATTGCGGCAGCTTTGTGACACCGAATTCTATCTCGACATGACATCTGTCAGCTATCTCCTGGGTCCTTTCGACCGCATCCGAGGCATAGGGGAAAAGCAGCTTCATCTCATCCTCGGACTTGACATAGTACTGTCCCCCCTCATAGCGCATGCGGTCCTGGTCGGCGAGCTTCTTTCCGGTCTGGAGGCAGAGCAGTATATCGTGCGCATCCGCATCCTGGGCATAGGTATAATGGCAATCGTTCGTTACCACAAGCGGTATGTTCATCTCCCTGCTCATGGTCATAAGCTCCATATTTACAGTCTGCTGGGCGCTTATCCCGTGATCCTGCATCTCAAGGAAAAAGTTTCCCTCTCCGAAAATGTCCAAAAATTCCTGCGCTGCCCTTCTGGCGAGGTCGGGTCTCCCCGAGGTTATTGCTCTCGGGATTTCACCCGCAAGGCAGGCTGAAAGACATATTATCCCCTCGTGGAACTGCCTTAATACCTCTTTGTCGACCCTCGGCTTGTAATAATACCCTTCGGTAAATCCCCGGCTTACTATCTTGCAGAGGTTTGCATATCCGGTATTGTTCTCCGCAAGCAAAATAAGGTGATGATATCTGTCATCACTATGTACCGGTTCCTTGTCAAAGCGGGATCCGGGCGCAACATAGACCTCACAGCCGAGAACGGGATTTATCCCTGCATCCCGGCAGGCGCGGTAAAAATCGATCACCCCATACATAACACCGTGATCGGTTATCGCCGCGGCAGTCATCCCGAGTTCCTTAACCCTTGCTACATATTCTTTTATCTTGTTGGACCCATCAAGCAGAGAAAACTCCGTATGGGTATGAAGATGTACAAATGACATATATATTCCCTATTTTTTTATATACAGGACAAGGTCTCCGTTCCGTCCGGCCATGACCCAGCTTTCAGACCCCGCAAAGATCTCATCAAGCCTTCCCCCCGATACCGTACAGATGTACTTCGAATTAATACTGCCGGAGTTTTCATAAACATAATCACCCATACAGCAATTGATCCCGAAGCCTTCCGGAACAGCGTAGAGCATCTGCCAGTCGGATGTGACAACGGTTTCTCCGCCGTCTTCATTTACAGTGTCGTTATATACCCATATAACGGTATTGTCATACGAAGGCTTTTTTCCCTTATCCAGAACCAACTCCCTGTCAAAGCATTCCTCCCAGTATTCAAAGCTTTCCACGGTTTTACTGTCCCCGTGAGGAAGAACAAAGTCCCCGTATCCCGGAAGCTTGACATAGAGGAGGATAATACAAACCACCGCTATTGGAATGATTCTTACATGTTCCTTTTTTCCGATAAAAGGTAAAAGTATTATTCCCGGTACAATGAAAGTAAGAAGATGCTTACTTCCTTCTACCGGCTTGTAAAGGAGCATAACCGCCAGCAAAAGCGCTAAAGCCGCCAGCGCGAAATGGGTCCATACAAGCGCTTCCCGGGTTTTCCTCCTTTTGAAGAGAATCAATCCGCTGACTGTGAATATTATTATGATCATTATCTGGAGAAGATAAAAAGCTCCGTCTGGCTGGTGGGCCGTAAAGGCAAGCTTTATACGGTAAAATACATCAAGGGATTTAACGCCGATAGAGGCAATTATCTTTCCCGTTTCCCTTAATCCCGCGGCAAAGCCCTCGTTCTTAAATGCATGAAGCCACGCGGTATTATAGATGGATGTAAAATACTTCGCTGTAAGAAATCTGCTTATAAGGGCGTATATAACCACTGCAAAAAGACCCGCACCGCATCCTGCCGCAAGAAGCCCTGCTTTTCTCTTTCTGCCCTTCTCAAGGAAAGCAAGGGAAAGCGGAAGGAGAAACATAACTATAAGATAAGGTCTCATAAGCGTAAGCAATACGCTCATGATATAAAGCGTGGCATATCTTCCATTGTTTTTACCGTTGTTTTTACCGTTGTTTTTACCGCTGTTTTTGCCTTTGGTATTTCCGATGCCCTGTCCGGCCTTTATCCCGGCTGCGGTTCCGTAAAAGATCAGCATTGCGCTCCAGATTATAACCTCCGGCATACAGCTGTATATATATCTTGCGTTCAAGGCAAAAAGAGAATAGCCGATGGCAATATACAATACTTTTTTCCAATCGGGCTTTGTAAGCAAAACAAGTCCCGCAAGTGCCGCGCTGTAGAAAATACAATTATAGATAAAGGGGGATATATAGGTCCATCCGAATATTTTGCCGAAAAACACCCAGGGAATTGCAAGCACCGGACTCCATGCAGCAAATGAAAGCTTAAGCGCATGGCTCTCGTTAAAGCCAAAATATCCAAAGGGGTAGCCGCCCTTTATTATTCCCTCCACCTGCTTAAAATAAAAAAGTTCATCATTCCATGTGGAGCCGAGGAGCGAGATTCTTCCGGATGCGTGTCCCGAGACAAGTGAAAATATAATGCAGTTTAAAAGAGGCAGCAATGCAAGTACCGCTGCCTTTAAAAATATGCTCTTGTCACTTTTCCTTAAACTATTCATACTCTGCTTTGTATTCCGTCGTTCTGACCGTTTGTATTGCGAATGCTAATTCCATCTTTCCTTTATGATATACTGTGGAGCGTTGTTCATGCTTATATATATGCGTCCCACATACTCCCCGATAAGCCCGAGCATCAGCAGGATAAGTCCGAAAAAGAATACCATCACGCTCATAAGCGCGGAAAAACCGAGCGGTATATCCGGGATGACAAATTTCTTTATAACCGTAAAGACCCCGTACAAAAAGCCTGCTGCAGCCGATATAATACCGATCACCGTTGCGATGCGCAGTGGCTTTATCGAAAACGCCGTAAACCCGTTAAACCAGAGGCCGAGCAGCTTGCTTAGCGTATATCCGCTTCTTCCGACCTCGCGCTCTCTGTGATTGACGCTCACATTGGTTATATTCTTGGTTGAGCGAAGCACAAGCCCGATAACATAAGGATAGGAGAATTCATATCGTATCATGTCATCTACTATGAATCTTTTTACCGCAAAATAGCTCGATACATAGAGTTCCTTGGGTTTTCCCAGCATAACTCTCGTCATAAGGTCGTTTACCCTGCTGCCGAAGTTTCTAAAACCCGAATGCTGTTTATGGTCGTACTTTGCATATACTGCGTCGAAGCCCTCTTCTATCTTGTCAAGAAGCTTTCCGACCTCGCAGGCGGGAGTCTGTCCGTCATCGTCGAGACATACTACGATATCTCCCTCCGCCGCGCGGAATCCTGCCATAAGCGCAGCGTGCTGTCCAAAATTCTTTGAGAAGGACAGTCCGTGAATATAGCTTTTTTCCTCGCATAATCTTTTTATCACATTTGCCGTGTTGTCCGGCGAGCAGTCATTCACAAGACAGATCTCATATTCATATCTGCCTATATTAAGCATTGTTTCTTCTATCTCGCGGACAACTCCTTCAAGTGTCTGTTCCGAGCGGTAGCACGGAATTACAAAACTGACTTCCATTTATCTGTCTCCGGTGAAATTATTTTCACTCTCCCCATCCTTCCTCATAATACTTTTCTTGTGGTCGTGGACTCTTGTGAATCTGTATTCAAAATCCTTCAGATCCTTTGAGTTTATAACACTCAGCATAAAGCCGGTAAACATAGACTGTAACCCCGCAACAGCAATGAATCCGCTGGCGATCAACGTTGGAAACCTCGGAACAAGTCCGGTCTCAAAGAATTCTATGATTATCGGGATCATAAGTATAAGTGCCGCAAGCAGCAGGATCAGCGCAAAGAATCCAAAGAAATTAAACGGTCTGTAATTCTTGTAAAGCACGATCATTTTTCTTATGACCTTAAATCCGTCCGAGAAGGTGTTAAGTTTCGAGATGCTGCCCTGGGGTCTGTCCCTGTACCTCGTTATCACATTTTCGACCTGCATATTGTAGTTTACCGCATGTATGGTAAGCTCGGTTTCTATCTCAAAGCCTTTTGAAAACACAGGGAAGGTCTTTACAAGTTCAAAGGAAAGCGCCCTGTACCCCGTCATTATGTCTCTTATATCCGACTTAAAAAGCGAATTGATACTCCATCTCATCAGGCTGTTTCCAAAGTTATGGAAAGGACGCTTGTTTTCCGTAAAGTAGGTGGATGAAAGCCTGTCTCCGACTACCATATCGGCGTTGTGTTTTAATACAAGATCCGTCATCTCCCGCGCCGTCTCAAGATCGTATGTATCATCTCCGTCGATCATCAGATAGCATTCCGCATCAATCTCGCGGAACATTCTCCTTATAACATTTCCCTTGCCCTGCTTGTACTCATTTCGAACGACTGCGCCCGCTTCCCTTGCGATCTTTTCTGTATCGTCCGAAGAGTTGTTATTGTATACGTAAATAACCGCCTCGGGAAGAGCCGCTCTGGCATCCGCTATAACCTTTCCTACAGTCTGTGCCTCATTGTAGCACGGTATAAGCACTGCTATTTTGTCCATAAACCTCTGATACCCCTAACTAATTTTCCGATTCACCGGTGATCTCCCTGAATATCCGTCAATAATTTCTCATACAGATAACTCTGTCGAGCGCTGTATTGTAAATGGTAATTCCGAGATACGCTCCGTGATTATGGTAATATTCACGGTTGATCGTTATGTTGTCCGGGAAATTATAATCTCCTTCATATCTTATCTGCAAAGTGTCAGTCTCGCTAAGTTCCCTGATATATGGCTCCGCCCCAAGTACATTCTCGTAAACCTTCTCAAGTTTCCCGTTCTCGTAGATCCACTTGCCGCCCTTCTCATAGTCCTCCCGCTCCATTCCGAGCTTTGACAGCGCTGCGTAATAATCTGTATCAGCCCCGGTAAAATTACCCTCAAGGCTGATTATCGCAAGCGTCACATTTCCGGGCTTAATAAGATCGACGATATCATCAAGCGCCCAGGTATTGTTTATCCTGAACTCGTAGTCGAGAATCCTGTTGTACTTTACATCCTCCTCCCACTGCCGGTATTTCGGATCGCCCCTATGGTCGGGCAGGTCGAAATTCTCATCGAGATAATCCGCAATATATGTGCTCAGCTTTTCCGCTCCGGACATGTTAAGATGCGTATAGTCCACGAAGTCCGTCGCATAGTCAAAGCCGATCTCATCTCTCATGCGGTTAAAGTCCAGCATCCTGATCCCTCTCTCGGAGGCATAGACGGCAGCCGCATCCATAAGGCGCTGGTCCTCCGCCTTTGATGTAAAGGGAAGAACCATAAATACAAGTTCAAATCCCTCCTTTTCCGAAAGCTCATAAAGTCTTTCGAGCCAGAGCATATTTTTCTCGGAAAGCTCTCCGGGAACGATCTCCCCTCCTGCGTATTCCGGGTAGGGAACGGGGGCAGCACCGTATGTAAGACTCTCCCCGCGAATATAATTATTCGGCTTGAAAGGATAGAAGTCATATTTTTTCAGCTCCCTGTAACGGGTATGGATTATCGGAAACCTTGCTATATAGTCAGCCCATTTATCCTTTTCGGCGTAGTCCATCACAAGCCTTACCGAGTCTGCTGAAAAGGGCAGCGAGAGTATATTCCTGTAAATATTTCCGTCTACGGCATGCTCGTCATAGGTAAGCTCGAACATATCCACAAAAACAACCTTTGGAGACTGAGTTTTCAAAAGGTTTCTGAGGTTATAGTATGCGGAGTCCTTATCCATGCCGGATATCGCCATATCAAAGCCGGAGATTCCCTTTTGCTCCCACAGGAAATTGGGACCTATACCGCAGTAGCAATGGCTGCTTCCGACAAAAGCCACATCTATCAGATCTTTGTCTGTCGCTTCAAGCTGCTTTACCGAGGATATATAGTCTCCTGTCGTATCCTTCCATGAAAGAACACGGTATACTGCCGATACACACAGAAAAGTCACCGCAAAAAAAGCGATGATAGCGATAAGCTTTCTTATTCTTCCGGCTGTTTTCTTCCCCGGAGCAGTACCCATATTCTCTATATTTTCAACCGGTTTAGTGTCCATCTTATATCAATCCTAAAAATCAAAATAAATAAATTTATTCGAGTCGAAATCAATACCGTACTCTCCAAATACTATTATAGCGATTATAAGTACAATAAATATCACCCATCTGAACCAGAGATCCTGTTTGAGGAGAAAGCTTCCGATATCGATACCTTTTTTGTAACGGACGACAGAGACGAGCACAAGTGCGAGTATCGCCGCAAAAAGCACTCCCGCTTCCCGTCTGTCAAGTCCCCAGGTATAAATTGATTCGTCAAACAGTGTCCAGAAGTTGGGATGGGTAAACATCCGCCTGATGTAGAAAAAAGCATCCCCCAGGGAATCTGCTCTGAAAAAAATCCACGCAAACACAACAAGTATATATGTTACGAATATCTGCCCCGCCTTGTGACCGAACGAATCCTTTTTAAGGTGCAGTACCGAAACAAGTTTCGTTTTTACAGGTTTTAAAAGATCGCCTGTTACCTGATATATACCATGGATACCTCCCCAGACAACATAACTCCATGCCGCTCCGTGCCAGAGTCCGCTCACAAGAAATGTCACCATGATATTCAGATATTTTCTTGCCCTTCCTTTTCTGTTACCTCCCAGGGGGATATAGACATAATCCCTGAACCATGTACTTAATGAGATATGCCATCTGTGCCAGAAATCCGGTATGCTTGTGGCAAAATATGGCGTGTTGAAATTCTCCATAAGGTCGAATCCCATAACACGTGCGGCTCCGATAGCAACTGCGGAATACCCGGCAAAATCGGCATATATCTGGAGTGAGAACGCCATTGCTCCGAGGACAGTCTCCACAGTCCCGGCAGTATAAGCCATTGAAAATACATTATCCACGAATATCGAAACCCTGTCGGCGATCACCATTTTCATGAATAATCCCCAGAGCATCATGCCGAAGCCCGAAACTGCTTTATCGCGGTTCCAAAGCCTTTCTCTGCCCATCCTGTCGATCTGGACAAGAAGGTTTTTGCTTCTCTCAATAGGTCCGGCCACAAGCTGCGGAAAGAAGCTTACGAAAAGCGCGTACTTTATGAAGTTCTTTTCGGCTTTTATGTCTCCCCTGTAGACATCTATGCAATAACCCACCGCCTGAAATGTATAGAAGGAAATACCGACGGGAAGTAAGATGTCAAAAGGATTATCAATTGCCGTTATCTTTGCAAGACTCAAAACCCTGTTTATGTTTTTCAGGAAGAAATCAAAATACTTGAAGAAAAACAGAAGCCCAAAGTTCAAGACCAATCCCACGATCATCCAAAGTCTTCTGTTTCCGCTTGTCTTCCCACTGCCGATAAGAAGCCCGGTCACATAGGTAACCACTGTCGTAAACAGTATCAATACGACATACTTCGGATTCCAGCTCATATAAAAATAGTAGCTGGCAAGCAGAAGCCATACATAATTGGCCTTCTTCGGAAGAACCAGATAAAGACAGGCGACTATCGGAAAAAAGAGTAAAAAAGGTATCGAATTAAACAGCATCTTAAGTGCCGCTCCCATTAAAAAATATATATCCTTTATTCTACCACAAACGCAAACCGATTGAAATATCGGAGCCAAAAGTATATTATAGAGATATGGACATCAGAAAAGAAAAAAATAATAGAATCTTAACCGTTTTGCTGCCGCTTTTTGCAGCAGCGGTTCTTATCACGCTCTTTTTAATCATCAGAGGCATAACGGCTTCAAAGGATCCCGGCTACATCTCCGATATGGAGGCGATGAAAAACTCCGACTATTCGGTCTGTTTTCTGTCAATGTATGATATAAGCTGTTACAGTGCGGATACCTTCGAGCTTTATACTCTCCAGCGCTCCTATGTTGCAAAAGAAGTGTTCGATGATAAAAAAAGCCTCGGATATCTTTCAGACTACCGCAAAAATTTTGTCAGGGGCACAGAGGAAAGACATTCGATAATCTATCTCGGTATAGACCCCCTTATCCTCGCGGATATAGCCGGAAAAGGCGCGGGATTCGAAAGAGCGGTTGAAAAATATTTCAAACCTTTTGCCACATTTGACGAGATGACCGATGTTGAAATAGTCTTTCCCTATTACAGTCCGGCTCATTACGCGTCTCTTTCTTCCGAGCAGCTTTCCGGGCTGCCCGGGTATTATGAGCGCATAGCCGCATGTTTTACCGGCAATACGAACATAAGGTTCCATATTCCGTCGCTTTCAGAGTGGCTTTTTGCAAACCCGTATTTATACGAAGACGGCTCGGATATACTTGTAGACAGGGATTTCGGCGAGAGATTCATCCCGATGATAATGGCAGGTTTTTTTGAGATTCCCCGTGAAAATGTGGGTACTTCGGCAGATAAGCTTTTGGATAATATCCGCTCTTACGATGTAAATTATTATGAGAGCCGCGATCTTTCGGATACCTGTATTGTTGTTCTCGGTGACAGTATATTTGCCCTTTTCCGCGACGATACTTCAATTGATAGTATTATCTCTAATTTTTCAAAGGCGAAGGTCATCTGCAAAGCCATCGGCGGAACCCCCGCTGCAAGGATCCCCACAGACGGTGAAGACGAAATCTTCGGCGGTCAGTTAAGTGACCCTGACGCTCTGTGGAGAGAAACAGACATTGCAATGAAAGACTGTGACAAACTCTTATTTATTATAGAATTCGGATTAAATGACTATTTCCGCGGTGCCCCGGCGGATAATCCCGCGGATCCGTACGATACGCTCTCCTTCTCCGGAGCGCTCAGGACTGCAAGCGAGCTTCTTTTATCAAAATACCCGGACAGCAGGATACTGGTCATGTCCCCCGGCTTTGTAACGGTAGGAAATAACGGAACTGCCGCATTTTCCGAAACAGGAGATGTCCTTTCCTCCTACAGGGCTTCAGCCTCCGAAGTATCCTCCGAATACGGAGCTCTTCTGTATGATCTTACAGAGCCTGGCGTTATTACACAGGAAAACTTTACGGATTACTGCCGCTCTGACGGTGTCCACTACAATGAGGCCGGAAACTTTATCATCGCCCTGGATCTGATCAGTTTCATCGATGAGTCCTTATAGTCGTTACTGTATCAATCCGTTTTTTGAGTAAGCTCCTGCCCCTCCCTGTTTACAGCGGTCTTAAAGAAAAAGAAGAACGCAAAGAAGCTGAACTGTCCAAGCCTCCAGTCATACTCTAACATTCCAAATACAACAAAGGCTGTCACAAATGTCCCCATTATACACGCAAACTCATCCCGATTTCTTTTAAGAAGCTTAAAGAAATGCACCGCGCACGTAAGGACCATCGCGATCGTAAAAAGCGCCGCAGGTATACCAAAGGAAAACGCAAACTGGATGAGGAAATTGTGAGCATGCGGTGCTCTGTAAAACTCCAGTATGTCCACTCCGTCATCGGAATTTGAATGTCCAAGAAGGTTCAGCTTCGGGATGTAATATCCGTATATGAGCTTTCTTATCGTAAATGAATCCGGAATCCCCTCCCCCTTGTAGAGATACCCGGGTTGTTCCGCTTCACCGAGCTGCCCTTTACCGCTATCAGTATAAGACTCTGTATCCAATGTTGTCTCCTGAGCCGCGATCACTTCGGATCCCGGTATCAGACTCCCGGCAGATTCACCCACAGGTTTCCAGAAAAGAAAGATCCTTCCTAAATTTGTCGAAACCATTTCGTCAAAGGAAATATATTTCTCAGAATCCCTCGGTTCCCCCGGGAGTACCTTCCAATCGGCGTATTCTCCCTCAAAATATATCGGGTGAAGATGGATCGTTGGCATATATCTTACCGCCCCGTAGGTTATCGGTACGCTTACCACGGCAACGACCGCAATGAAAACACTTATCCTGAAAAATGCGATTATTTTTTTCTTTTCATACCTCAGTATGCAGATCAGAAATACGACTGTAACAGCGATCATTGCAAGAAGGGCACTCTTACAGCCCGTGAGTACGCCAAAGCCGTACATAGCCGCCCCGAAAAGACCGCACAGGATTCTGAGAATGAGTATTTTATTTTCCTTTTTTAGTATGAACCACTTGCACAGCAATGCACAATAACTCATTGTATAGAACAGCGCATTGATGTTCGGATTAAGATACATTCCCAAATATCTTGCCTCATCATAAGGTCTGAACAGTAATGCCAGTCCCTGTATGATAAAAAAGCTTATGATAACTCCGTCAATCGCTCCGAGGTACAGCTTTTTTAGTCTTTCCGGACCATAATCCGTAAGATAAAAGCTTCCAAACATGAACAAAAACCATAAAGGCCAGATGCTCTCATTCCTTGATGCCAACATAAGGATCAGCATTCCCGACCAGAGAATAAAAACGCTCCATCTTACGCCGGAGCTTAAACCGCCTGCCTTTTCAGCCCTTCTCCTGCTTACCATTTCAAGGAGCACCCTTATCGCGATAAAACCGTAGATGCATACATTTAATACTCCGGATATCCACTGTCCTTTGTATGGATAAACCTTAAGTCCCGTTACAACCGCTATCGGTGCCCCCACGAGACATATCCCCGCCCAGATGGCATAAACAGGTTTCTTAAAGCTTTTTATGTCGTATGCGCTAAGAATGATCACAGCCATGACCACTCCTGTAAGATTTGTGGTCACAAACTGAACCCTCCCCGTTAAGCTTCCGGAGAACTGGTCGATCGCGCAAAGCGCAATAAAGCAGATTGTGTAAATTATCCTAAGTGCCATAAATATTTATCCTTCGCTTTTGTAAGTCCCGGGGTTATCCTTTACTTTTTGCATATTATCATTCGTTCTTCGATCCATCAGCCCGGTCGTAAATGAACCCGGTTAAATCATAGTATGCGTTGGCTGCCACCATTATATATATCGGCAGATATACAAGTATATGCCTTGCCCTCGGCTCAAATACCATCTCATAGATAACTGTTCCGACGATTGTGAGAAGAAGGGTAAGTAGTTTTTCTTTTGTGATCGTCAGGTTTTCGCCGGATGAACTTTTACCCGGATTCCCGGTTTTCCTCCTGCCTAAGCAGCCGAAAAGATTACATACTCCGCCTGCCGCGCCGAGAACAAGGACAGCCATCCACGCACTCTGCGTAACGCCAAGAAATATCCCGTAATTTTTCCCATCCGGGTAATAATAGTTCCGGAATACCGCCTCGATCTTCTCCTGTCCTGTCCAGATATACTCCGTTATGAACTCTCCCTCACACGCCCATGCAAAGCTTCCGTCATTAAAAGCGGTCAGCATTTTTCTGCCAAGATGCTTTATAAATCCCCCAAAGCCCATATTCTTGAGTCTCTCCCACGCCACCTTAAGATTAGCACCGCGTCGTTCCTCTGCAGTCGGAATAGAAAAAGAAAAATTTTGATCCTCTATATTTATAACGCCGTTATATTCCTCGTTAAGTCCCATCATGAGATAATGGCTCATTCCCATACGCTTCTCGGCATCGAGTTCATAACCGCTAAAATGATTTACCGCCCTTACCGTAATGAAGCCGGCGATGAATCCCGCAAGTACCATCGCTGCCCTGTAAACGGTCTTCTTAATCCTGATATTTTTTATAATTCCCGGAAGGTGTGAAAGTAAGAGAGCGATTCCGAAGATAAGCACCCCCGGTTTTACATAATAACCGGTTATCAGTATGAATCCGATAAGGAAAGGCAGCTTATCGTATGCATACAAAATAACGAGCACAGTCATAAAGAGCATACCCACCGTATCCGAATAAGGTATTACAACCCACGGAGAAGCATTTCCGAGTATTATAAAAAGTATCCAGGAAAGCGCCGCAGCAGTTCTTTTCCCGGTGATCCGGCGGGTTGCGAAGTAAAGCATTACTCCGCATGCTGTCATGGAAAAACACTGAAAAACGATCAGAAGATAATAATCCGGAAGGACGCGGATCAGTCTGCCGACTCTTATCACCAATGAAAAAATAACCGTCAGAAAAACATTATTGGGATAAATGGAATAATACGCATTATAGAGACCTGCGGCATTTCCGTCCGCAAGCACTGCCGCGTCTTTCGCCATTATCCCCGCATCCCAGCCTGTTTTAAAATAATAAAAATGCGTTGCAAAGACCGTAAAGCCAAGCATAACAGCACTGAGCCCGAAAATACAGGGCTTCTCAAATCTTTCAAAAAACGAGGTACGCATCAGGAAATGTATCCCCGTACCGATCAATAAAACAAAGCTCAGACCTGTCAAAACATAAGCTATGTCAGGAAGCGGAAAATACTTCTTATACGCGTATTCGGAATACCCCCCAAACAGACACAGCCCTGCTGTCAGTACTGACATCAGGGCGTATATCCACAGTATGATCTTTTTTGTGACGGTTGCGTAGGTTTTTAACATTTTATACGGTTTTTAGAAGCCCCTTTATATCTTCCACGGAAAGCCATTCCGTATTGTTCCCGGAGCTGTAGGAAAATCCGTCCGGAACCTTTTTTCCGCCGGGAGCGATGCTCTGTCTATCATTCCATTTCATCTGGGGATAAACAATAAAGTGCTTTTCATACTCATACGTTGTCATCGCGTCCTCCACGGTTACCATGATCTCATGGAGTTTTTCGCCCTCGCGGATTCCGACCTCGGGCTTCTCACATCCCGGGAGCATTGCCTCCGCAAGGTCGGTGATCTTAAAGGAAGGGATCTTGGAGATAAAGGTCTCTCCTCCGGTTGCCTCTTTGAGCGCTTTTATAACAAGTTCAACGCCCTGCTCAAGACTGATCCAGAAACGGGTCATGCGGTAATCAGTGATCGGAAGCCTTGTCTCCCCCTTCTCAATAATATCCTTAAAGAAAGGAATAACGGAGCCTCTGCTGCCCGCAACATTGCCATATCTCACGATGGAGAAATTTATATCCTTAGAGCCCGCATAAGCGTTTGCGGCGATAAAGAGCTTGTCGGAAACCAGCTTTGTTCCGCCGTAAAGATTTATCGGGTTAACCGCCTTATCGGTCGAGAGCGCAACCACCTTCTTTACCCCCGCGGCTATAGAAGCATCTATAACATTCATCGCACCGTGAATATTGGTCTTTATAGCCTCATCGGGATTGTACTCACATGCCGGAACCTGCTTAAGCGCAGCGGCATGCACAACATAATCCACGCCCTCCATCGCACGGATGAGTCTCTCTTTGTCCCTCACATCACCGATAAAGAAACGAAGCCTGGAAAAATCCTCCGGAAACTCCTTCTTAAAATCGTTCTGCATCATAAACTGCTTGAACTCATCTCTTGAGTAAATGATTATCTTTCTTGGCTTAAAATGTGTAAGAACATATTTTGTAAAAGCTTTTCCGAATGAACCTGTTCCTCCGGTAACAAAAATCGTCTTATCGTTTAACATCACAAATCTCCTTTAACTTTCCATCCTGTATGTAGAGACTATCCGGCTGACAGCCTCCTTGACCTCCTCAGGCCGCGTCCTGCTTATCTCATCAAGCTTTTCCAGCTGGTGCTTAAATTCTTCTTTGTCAAACTCCAGCGGCTTCCCTATGTGGATCATGCTGTTTTCGGTTCCGCGAAGACCTTCCTCATCCATCAGCATCTCCTCAAACATCTTCTCTCCGGGGCGGAGTCCCGTGAATACTATCTCTATATCCTCACCCGGTCTGAAGCCCGAGAGCTTAATGAGATTTTCCGCAAGGTCAAGTATTTTTACAGGTTCTCCCATATCAAGGACAAATATCTCTCCGCCCTCCGCGTAAGCGCCTGCCTGAAGTATCAGTGAAACTGCCTCCGGTATGGTCATGAAGTATCTTATAACATTGGGATCGGTTACCGTCACCGGACCGCCCATGGCTATCTGCTTCTTGAAGAGCGGTATGACAGAGCCATTGGAGCCAAGTACATTACCGAATCTTACAGCGACAAAATCCGTCCTGCTCTCCTCATTCATCATCTGGATAAGCATCTCACATATTCTCTTTGACGCTCCCATTATATTGGTCGGGTTGACTGCTTTGTCCGTGGAGACAAGCACGAATTTCTCCGTTCCGTATTTATCCGCCGCCTTTGCGACCTTCAGCGTCCCGAATACATTATTCTTTATGGCTTCTCCCGGACTTTCCTCCATAAGCGGAACATGCTTGTGCGCCGCAGCATGATATACAATATCAGGTCTGTACTCATCAAATATCTGATCGATGCGAAGTGTGTTTCTTACCGATGCGATCAACACGACAAGATCGAGGTCGGGATAGGATATCTTGAGCTCCTGCTGTATATCATAGGCATTATTCTCATAGATATCAAGGATTATAAGGCGTTTTGGTCCGTGCTTTGCAATCTGCCTGCAAAGCTCACTTCCGATAGATCCGCCGCCTCCGGTCACCATAATGGTTTTTCCCTTGACATACTCGGCAACCTCATCGACATTTATCTTTACCGGATCGCGTCCCAGAAGATCCTCTATATCTACCTCCCGGAGCTGTGAGACACTGACCTCACCATTGATGAGCTGATATATTCCGGGGACGATCTCAAGCTTACATCCCGTCTCCTTGCAGTCCTCCACTATTTCCTTGACAGTCTTCCGGCTTGCGGAGGGCATCGCGATGATTATCTCATCTATCTCATATTTCTCCACCGCGTCCGGAATACAATCCCTGCCTCCGACGATGGGAACACCTCGCATTATCTTTCCTCTGCATCCGGGGTTGTCATCTATAAGACATCTCACCCGCTTTGAGATCATCGCAGTGGATTCAAGCTCCTTCATGATGGAGTTGCAGGCTGCCCCCGCTCCTATTATCATCACATTTGCCGCAAGGGATCCGCTCCGAAGCGCGTTTTGCTTATTCCTCAGTACTCTGAGGAACCTGTAGAAAAATCTTATACACAGGATCATTCCTCCGAGTATGGCGGCATAGAAGAGATAGTAGCTCCTCGGCACTCTTATCTTGAATATCTTAAACACTGCAAGCTGGATCACCATATTGCAGAAAACCGATATAATGATTTTTATAAATTCGTTGGCACTGGCATATCTCCATACGCTGATATAGAGCTTGAATACCCAAAAGAAAGCTATTGCCGAAACAATATTGAAGGGTATCATCTTAAGAGCATTGTTTAAAAATACTGGATCAATGCTCTGAAATGAGAAATCATAGCGTATCCAAAGTGCTCCGACGGTGGCCGCCAGGATTGAGGTTATATCCGCGAGGACAAAGAATACGGTTCTCTCTATCCGCTTACGGTCATTTCCCAGATATACCAATGCCTCCTCTGATTTTTTTCTTTTTTTCATAGTCCACCCTAAATATACAGACCTACAGCGTTAAATATAGCATATACAAAGCCTTTAGCCAATCATAAAAACAAAGCCCGTGTTTGCAAACCTACAGCATAAAATATGTTTCTCCGGCGACCAGCCTTGAAAAGAAAATAACGCCGCAGATCATCTGGTAAACAAAAACGCCTCCGCATACAGCGCTTCTTACCCACTTCTTCTCCTCCAGAAATTCCGTCCATCTTACAAAGCTCGTAAGATAGAGAAAAAAGAGCGCTATGGAGTACCCCCAGAGGAAATTTCCGTCCCTGGAGCGGCTTCCGGTCTCTATCAAAAGGATCGCCTCGGCAAACCCGACAATAGCCATCAGGATTGAGAACACATATACTCCATCAAGCTTAAAAATCGCTTTTTTGTCCCTGTCTTTTATAAGCTTTATCAAAACATCCGCCAGTATAAATATCCCTACGGCAAGCGGAAAAGCAAGGGATAAAAGCACGGTTACCTTGGGATGGTCGGCATGGAATGAAAATGTCTCCATAAAGGAGATCCGAAATCCGTTTTCCGTATCATCCCCGAAAAGCACACTGTTTTGCCAGAGCATCACACCAAGGGAGGGTACAACTATCAGTCCCTTAACAAGAACCTTCAATAACCTTACCTTGTTTTTTATAAGATCCCACAGAAGCTTTATCGCAAGCGCCGGAGCAAACACGGTAAGAAAACTGGGCTTTATAAAGGTCGTCACCGCCAGAACAGCCGCAAGAATAAGCCAATGCTTTATTTTATAGCTTTCCCCTGCATAAAGCTTTTCATAGCGCAGATAAAAGATCATAAAGATCACCGCCGCAAGGCGCATACAGATATAAGTCGAGTTGTGCCATACATTTCCGGACTGGTAACTCACATATCTGTACATTCCCGCCCACCTTACAAAAAAAGGCATTACAAGGTTAAGCGCAAGCGCGCCGGGGCAGGTGATTATTTTTTTCTCCCCGAAAACCTCCCTCAAAAGTCTTTCCGTCGCTATAACGGTAGCAGTCATAACGACAGCGAGGAATATGGCGATGAGGATTGTTCCGCCCCCCGCCAGCTTGTAGAGCCCAAGGTAGATAAATGCCGTAAGACTATAGTACCACCCGTCATCCACCACCATGCTTATATGATATGGCAGATCCGACTCAAAGTACAGGCTGTCCCCGTAAACAGGCATCAGGGATTGCCTGTAAAACAGATATAGACAGAGCAGCCCGTACACCAGAGTTATAAAATAAAATACCGCTTTGACAGTCAGGCTTCCCTTATTTATTTCTTGCGTTCTCGTATTTTTTGCCATCTGTTATCATTTACCCAACAGTATCTTCGCGTAGGGCGTAAGGCTGTATATGATCGCCGTCAAAAAATTGTAATTCTTAAAAAGATAGTGGAAAAACTCCCTGAAGGGGACTCCCTTTATGCTCTCTTTTTTCTTGAATCTCTCGATTCTTGTTAACGAGGGATCATCCCAGGTGCCTTTTTTCGTATTGTCAGGGCATACCCCGGCATAGGCAGAATCCACATATATCTCCGCTCCGTTCCTGACCAGCATATACCCGTAATCAAAATCTCCGAGGGAATGGTTGTATACCTTATCCATTATTCCCGTTTTCAGGAAAAGCTCTGCCGGAACAAGCACACAGTTGGCATTGAAGGTGTTTACCTTCCTCCCTTTTTCCGTATCTGCCTTTACTATTCTGAACTTCGGTCTGAAATTCGATTTTCTCTCGATACCGCCGTAGGATAAGGTCTCTCCGTCATTCTCGCAGGCAGGCCCCACATAAACTATAAGATCAGTCCCTCTTTCTTTCGACTTTTCCTCTGCTTTTTCTGCCAGACGCTCTATCGCGCCGGGAAAAAAATCCACATCATCGTTGAAAAGAAGTATATAATCATAGGGATTCTTTTTAATCTCTTCAGCCAAACCGGTTGTTTCTCTGTCACGCTCCCCCGGCAGTCTCATCAGCTCCAGAGCCTTCATCATCGCAAGGCGCATACCTCCGGTGTAAAAGGAGTTTCCATCGCCGGATACAACGATTACATTTTCTGTTTTCCTTAATGCCTCCGCAGTTCCGTCACTGCTGTTATCATCAGCTATCACATAGCTTATATCAAGCCCGGGATTTCCCTCTGTAAGGCTGTCAAGTGCCCTGAGCGTTTTACTTTTCCTGTTAAAGCAGGTTGCAAGGGCAAGGATCCTTTTTTTCATACCGGTCTTCCTCATAAATATTCTCTTGTTTCATGCTCTGCTTCGCCGTTTTCGTCTTCACCCTCATCTCCCCCGGATTTTCCTATCCTTCCCGGAACGAGCCTTTTCCAAAGCCTGTAAACAGCCTTGAAAAGGAGCTTTCTTAAAGCGTCAACAAGTGTTCCGGCAACATACATCGTAACAACAGCAAGAACGATCCGCAGAAAGAATAAAACAGGCATATTTCCCGAGCTTTCCGGAAGCCCGAACCATCCCTGCCAGAGATATCTCAAGGTAAGATTTTCCTGGAAGAGATATACACCCAGCGCCATGGGAGAGAGTACGCATATTACCCTTCCCGGGCCTTCGTTCATCTCGGGAAGATGTAAAAATGCCGCAAATATCCCGAGCGAAGCAGCAAATACAAACACATTGTTATATTCGGTAGACATTCCGTATATTTCCGCAAGATGCCCGGTTCTCGCGTTTACGAAATGAATAGCAAAGGTTTCCAGCAAAACCAGCAATGTCCCCGCTCCGTAAACTATCCAGCCCTTTAATGCCGTATCTGTCAGCTTAAATCCGTAAAGCCTTAAATAGGCTCCCACAAGAAAGACGATCAGATACCATAAAAATGAATATCCCTTGGAATCCGTGGTGAATCTGAAGGGCAGAAAGCTCTTAAATCCGCACTCATAGATAACCAGCGCGATAATAACCACCTGCAATCTCTTTTTGGGGATCATGGCCGCTCCCTTTGTTATTACCGGCAGGAGCATATATATCACAACATAAGCAGTGATAAACCAGTAAACTTCCATATGCACCGGGAAAAACTCATTTAAAAGGTAGTAAATACTTACATCCGAGGGCTTGACAACTCCTGTCGCCAGACCTGCTCCGAATGTAAAAACGGTGTAGAAAACCGCCTGCATAACTATCTCTACAAGCCTTTTGATCTTAAACTCGGAGTTTATCAAAAAGTATCCGGAGATAAGCATAAAAATATTAACCGCGCCGATGGAAATACTCTCCAAAACCCAGGCGATCACCCCGTTTATTCCGGGATTTACGGAGAGATTGACAAGAAGATCACTCTTCCCGAGGGCGTGAAGCACCGTAACCATGCACATTGATATCATGCGCAGCAATTCCATATTCGCATTTCTCTGTTTTACGGAAATACCCACTTTTAAAACCTTTCTTTCAAATCCTGCCGGTGCGTGTACTCAGGTCTTTATCTTGAATCATTTTGGGGAACCAGAGAATAAATATTATTTCCGGATACGCAGCCTGCTTCCTTAATCGAAAGACCATACCCGCCCAAAATGCTGCCAAGCCAGTCACTGCTCTTATCGCGAGGGATTATCACAAATCTTTTTCCCTCAAATTCATTTTCAAAAAGGCTCTTTACCCCAAGCCTTTCTTTTCTCTGTTCCCTCAGTGGACTGCCGTACAGCCAGTCGGTCATCTTAATGGCTCCGGCAGGCTCGTACAGATACTCTTCGTCCATATACTCAGTCATTATTCCGGCGGCATTCTCAAACACATTTGTATCGATGAAAAACACCGCGTCACTGTTTCTGCCGACCGTCTGCATTACCTCATCATACTCTTCCATTCGCGCCGATGCATCCTTCAAAAGTACACCGGTTTGTCTTATTGATATTATCATTACCGGTACTGCCACTGCAGCAAGGATAACCGGCATGGCATAAGCCGCTTTCCCCTTTACATCCTTAAAAGAATTCAGCATACCAAAAAGTCCGAAGGCTATAAGAAGCATATCAAGCCCAAACATCACTCTCTCCGGAAGCCTCCCGAGATAGGAAAACAGCGCCGTAAAGGAAAAGTAATATATTCCCGTAAGAAGCATTCCGGCGAAGGGCAGGATTTCTTTTTTTCCGATCATCCTTATAAATAAAACAACCGTGGAAACCACCATTATAATAATCGCCAGAATGCCATGCAGGTTTTTTATGTTTCCCGCGATATTAAGAGCGGTATCCCTGACTGTCTTATTAAATACATTATAATACTGCTTCCACTCATCAAGTACCGCCTGCTGCCTGTCTGCAATCTCCTTTATGATATCCGTGTTCAGCCCATCCACCGCGTCAAGATCATATTCAACAAGAGCGGTATATTCATCTGTATTTATTCCAAGCTTATCAAAAAAAGCCTCATTTCCGGCATACTCCGGCAAAAGTCCATAATCGTATACCCTTCTTCTCTGGGCATCAAAAGCTTTAAAATCCTTCCACTGCGAGGAACTGTATGCAATACCGTCCGCGATAAACGAAGCTCCCGTAATTGCAAGGGCTGCGGCAAGCGTAATGATCCTTCCCGTAATTTTCCTTTTGTTCAGTCCCTTTATATAATTCGTCTTACCGGCTGCCGCGCTCTCTTTGGAAATCCGGCGCTTTTCACCGAAGAGCCTCACCGCAAATGCTGCCAGAGCCACCGGAAGTGCCATAAAGAAGACCTGTTTTCTCAGCCAGAGCGACAAAACAAAAAGTACTGCCGCAGGTATATCATTCTTTCCAAGAAGACAGACCACCGCCGTAGCCGCAAGAAGACCCGCGGTGGCTGTGTACTGGCTCACGAACAAAAACGGAAGATCGACCCCCGCAAGCAGCGTAAAAATTCCGAGACATCCCAGAACCTTCCGCAATATACTGTATCCCCCGGCTCCGCTTCCGTTAACGCCCTTTTCCGCATTGCTTTTTTTAGCGTCAAACAGCGAAAGCCCAAGACCCGAAAGTATAACAATACACGCGAGATGTACGGAAACCGTAAATACCTCGTACCAGCTGACCTTCGGAGCCACCGTATAAAGGAATTTAAATAAAAGTCCCAGCGGATACATGATATACACAAGATGGGCATCCGGCGTACCGGTGTAATCGCCGCTCATGATACTCCTCAGCAGCAGGTCATCATTTGAAGAAAAATAAAGTCCCCAGCTCAATTGAATCCCTCTCTTAATCCACTTGTCAGCTTATTCCTTTGAGACGCCTGTGCAGGAGTCTGATCCCTCTCGGGGCTGTCGCAAACAGCGTAGCAAACAATTTATTCTTTGCGGTAAGATACGGGTTTGCGACTGCCTTAAAATAATTATTCCGTATATAGCGGACTATCCTTCTATATTCGGCGTATACCTTTTCTTTGTTTCTTCCGTCATTCCGCTTCCCTTCATCCGCGTTTTTTTCAACCGATCCTTCCCTGTCCGGTTTTTTCATCATATCCACCGGGATGTGCAAAAGGTAATCCAGCCTTTGGAATACTCCGAACCTGAACGCTGTCTTCTCAAGCTCCGTATCCTGCGGATATCTTTCTTTAACAAGCTTCTCCGCCATATCGGCATTGTCCACATTGTCCGCAAATACTCTTGAAAACTCTGCCTTCGTTTTTTTCCTTGAATTGCTTCCGAGGCGGTAAAGCACATGGTATTTATGCCCCGGCAATGAAAGGATATCTCCCATTTCCGGAAGCTTTTTTATCAGTATATGAAAATCCTCATTCAGAACTCCGACCGGGAAAAATTCCTCTTCCTTTTCAAATATTTCCCTTGCTATAAGCTTAGTACAAAAGGAGCAATCCCCTCTATGCATCAAAAGCTCCCTCAAAAAATCCCTGCTGCCGATAAGCTCTTCCTTATCGGGCGGAATGCATATATCCGGAAGTTTATTACCGTTTTCGTCAATTTCGTCCCGGCCTATCTGCGCGCACTTAACATTGTTTCTTTTTATCCCGTCCAGCAAAAGCTCATACATATCGGGATCCGCCCAATCATCGCTGTCGATAAAGCCTATATAATCTCCCACGGCGTTCCTGATACCAAGATTTCTTGCGGAGGATGAACCTCCGTTTTTCTTGTGGAGTACCCTTACCCGGGGATCCTTTTTTGCGTAATCATCGCAAAGCTTTCCGCTTCCGTCGCTCGAGCCGTCGTCAACAAGTATAAGCTCAAGCTCCTTAACAGTCTGTGAAAGAATGGAATCTATGCACTTTGGAAGGTACTTGATTGTATTGTAAACGGGTACGATAATACTTATCATCTGTCCAATCCCATCTTTTACTGCTTTACTCATTTCCCCGCAGCGGTTTTACTTATCCTCTTCTCCGGTTTCGGCACTTCCCTGCAAAAGGGTCCATCCTCGTACCGGGGCAGCTCTCTTCCCTCCCTGAATGCGGCGACAGATTCAAGAAAACGCTCGGCGGCGGTATCCGCGTTCCAAAGCTTCCTTACTGTCTCATAGCCTTTTAAGGCAAGCTTTTTCCGAAGCTCCGGATTCCTTAAAAGCATTTCGGTCTTCTCGAACAATTCCTTCTCCGCTCCGTCCTCATAGACCATGGAATTTATCCCGTTTTTAAGAAGGTAAGGCACTGCTCCTATCATGCTCCCGGCGACAAGCGCGCAGCAGCTGCCCAGCGACTCGTTAGCCACAGCTCCCCAGCCTTCCCTTCGGTCACTGGTAAAAAGGTATATATCCGCCTGTTCCATTAAAGCGCGTATCTCTCCGGGGCTTTTAAAATCTTCGACCAGGATCTTATCCGAGAGCCCCTTTTTAGCAACCATATCGTTAATGCGCTCCCTCTCAGGCCCCTCACCGATAATCCGCATCCGAAAGTCCAGACCTTTTTCTTTAAGGTATTCAGCGGTTTCTACCGCAAGCTCCGGGTGCTTCCAATTGAGCATCCTGCCGCTCCAGAGTATAAACGGAAGCCTTTCGTTTCCCCGGTCATTGCCGTTTTCCGGAACAAAGCCTTTTTTTTCCATAAACTTCTCCGGATCATACTCATTTATCTTCGGAAAATACCCCCATTTAAACATCTTGTTTTTATAAGCTTTAAACAGAGAAAAATCCGACGCCACATATCCGCCGGAGCAGAGCAGATAGACCGGGCAATCATTATATCTCGTATGATCCAGATATTTTCTCCTAAGTCCCCGGGGAGTAATGAATTTCCACTGTCCCTCCTTATAGACCCTCTCGGAATATCTGAATGTCAGCTTTCTGTTCTTCAATCTGCCCCCAGGCTCTTTATCCCCTTCGGGAGCTCTGCCCTTAAGGTTCCTCAGCATCTCGAGCCTTGGCGAAATGTAGCTTTCATCTTCACACCCGCCGAATATGACAACATCGCTTTCAAGGATCAGTTCCCGGCAGGCTTCGTTTTCTTCGTGGTCAGTATAAGAAAGCCTTACATAATCCGGAAGCGCTCTGTCCCAGCCCATGCTCTTTCTGTCGTCCTCCATCTCGGAGGTCTGGATAAAAGTGAAGCCGTCGCCCGCAGAAAGCCTTTTTATCACGGCTTCACAAAACGGGATCTGGTGATGATTTATATAATTTGATACAAAAGTTATCTGCATATACTTCTATAAATCGCTATCATATCATGCACGTTTTTCTCGGGGTTATGGTTTTCCCTTGCATGGAATCCGGCGTTATGTCTTCTTCTGTCAACCTCGGAGATAAAATCTCCCTCCTTTTCCCGCTCGTATCTCTCAACAAGCGTTGCCTTTAACTTATCGGAAACGCTCTCCAAGGTATCCTCCGGTTCCACATCATACGAAAATCCATCCTCGCCGGGAGTAAAAATGCTTGATATTCCTCCTACGAGGGATGTTACGATGGGTACCTGCAGCATCTGCGCCTCCCCCACGGAATTCGGGGAGTTCTCACAGGCGGAGCAGCAGACGAAGGTATCGCACTTGATTAATTGCTCCTTCATTTTCTCTGCATTAAGCCGTCCGAGAAAATGTACCCGGCTGCTCAGGTCATACTCGCGCATAAGGTCTATAAGATATTTTCCGTAAGACGAAATCTTTATCTTCTTTACAAGCGAGTCATATCCGACTATCGAATTACCGGCAACATAAAGCTCAAGATCCGATAATTCCTCATTTTCCTGTATAAGCTCTCCCACGGCTTTCAGGAGATAGTGAAAGCCCTTTAAGGGGTAATCGGCCTGACTGACAAAAATCCTGTGCCTTTCTGCGGTGTTTTTCATCCATGCCCCTCTGTAAAAGGGCTCCCTTAGGGTTTCTCCGGCATGGTGATACTCTATCCCGGGATTTATTCCAAGAGCAAATTCTTTATCAAAGGCGGTTCTTCCGAGGGCGTGTCCCGCGAGCTCGATGGCCTCTCTCTCATTATCCGCCCGCATAAAGTATTTTTGCTGCTGACGGTAGATCGAATCATTCTTAAGTCTGTCTCTGAAGGTGTACCTTGCCACGATCTCCGGCGGCATATGCGCGGCATACTTTTCTGCATACACCTCGCATATTCCCTGCAATCCTATAAGAAATTTTCCCGGATCTCCGATTGCCCTTGCTGCCGCAAGTGTATGCGGAAACTCAGAGCCGAAGGCGTGAACGATATCCGGCTTTTCGCACTCAAAGATATACCTCATCCGCTCCTCAAGAACATCCTCATAAACCGACTCATTCCTCACATTCTCAAGAAAGGCGTAGTAGGTAAAGGAAAGCTCCTTTTCCTCATATTTCCCGGTTATAACTCCGGTCTTTTTATCTCCCCCGAGTTTACGAAATGTCCTTTTGTCAACAGGGAAAGCGATATTCGGAACTATATCCGAATCTACCCCCAGCGCTATGGCGTTAAAAAGGCTCTCTACCCACCCCTCCTTTGGGATCACAGAAATACCGAGATGTCCGGCGATCCTCGGAAGAATTAGATTACATATCCACAGTACTTTCATTTTCTTTCCCGTCTTTTTCGTCAGCATTGGTGCTGTAAATTTTGCTGTCTTCGTACTTGTTCTCTTCCATTGCCATATACAGATCCTTCATGGCAGTGGTCTGTCCGGGATCTACACCTTCCGTGGAATCCGGCCAGAAGAGGATCTTCAGGGTCAGCAGCATAAGCTTTAGATCAAGAAGTATCGAGTAATTCTCTATGTAAATAAGATCGAGCTTAAGCTTATCGTAGGGAGTAGTGTTGTATTTGCCGTAAACCTGGGCAAATCCGGCAAGCCCTGCCTTCACTTTAAGTCTGTACGCAAATTCCGGCATGGTAGCCTGATACTTCTCGATGATCTCAGGTCTCTCAGGTCGCGGTCCTATAAAGGTCATATCCCCCGAAAGAATATTGAAAAGCTGGGGGAGCTCGTCAAGTCTTACCTTGCGTATAAACTTTCCGACCGGCGTAACCCTCTTGTCGCCGATATAATACAGCCTTACTCCGTCCTTCTCGGCATCCACCCGCATCGAGCGAAACTTTACGATATTGAATTTCTTTCCTCCGAGGGTAACTCTGACCTGCTTGTAAAGGATCGGTCCGCCGTCGTATGCCTTTACCGCGATCGCGGTAAGGAGCATAAAGGGTGAGCTTATGATTATCAAAAGGAGTGAACAGATGATGTCTATCATTCTCTTCAAGAATCTCTGCTCCATAGTCATCGAATATTCCCTTGTAAGGAGCATCGGGCTGTCAAATACATGCAGCTCCTCAGAGCCCTTTAGTATACAGTCGTTGATCTTCGGGAACAGATAGAACCTTATGGAATTTCCATAGCAGTATTTTATAAGCGGCTTTCTGTCGGCCTCCGCTATATCTCCAAATACCACGGCGTTACAGGTTCCGTCGTTGTAATACTTTCTTATGGTCTCGCAAAGCTTCCTTGTTCCCGCGCTGACATGTATCTGCTCTGTGATCAGATATTTGTCGCTCCTCGTCTCAAATTTCCTTTTTACCTCCCTCGGATCCCGGTCACCGTAAATAAGCAAAAGCTTCCGCGGCGGAAATATGTTTCTGTAGAAAAAATTGGCAATATTTATGTATAAGAATACAACTACGCACTGTTCAGCCAGCATTATCACAAAATTCTTCGGATTGAAAAGACGAAGCGCCATAAGCGAGATCTCGGCATAAATAAGTATGTCAGCCATAAGCGTCGCGAATATCTGGGAAAAGATAAGCTCCGCATTTTTCATATACCCGAGCCTCATTCCGCCGTACATATTTGAAAAAAGGATCAATATAACAAAATAGACCGCCACCTCAAGCATATGCCCCTTGATCCAGAACGGCTGGTTTCGTCCTTCAATGATGTCAACCCGGAAATTGAAGTACCACTGATATGTAAAAACCGCGGTTTCCAGCAAAAGACATAAAAGAACCAGTGAAAGATTTATAAGGCGTTTAAAGCCTTCCATTTTCTGTAATTTACTTTGAGTACTCATCATAACTATACCTCTCGAATGGCGTCCCAAAAGGCGACCATTTGTAACCAGTATATCGCGAATATTGTAGCATAACTTCGATTTTAATACCACATTTGGCGTGCATAACCATTCTTAATTTTCTTTAATATATGGCTTTGCAGCCCAAAACCCACTTCAAAAGGAGGTTTCGTTTTGCTATAATAGCGTTTATGAAAACTATTATGCTTATACTGTTTCTTATGCTCTGCCCCCTGATATCCGGGTACGGCTTTGAAACGCTTCTGAATCTAATAAGGTCGGCATTTAAAAAGGGAAATATCCCGGCAAAAAACGGGCGGTTTGCCACTGTTTGCGTCTCTTATGCCGCCGGCTTTCTCATAATGCTCCTCATCTCCGGGATTGCCAATCTTTTATGTGTTTTTCTTAATCTTGGACTCGCAGCCGGGTCAAAGCTTTTTGCCGGTATGCTTATCGGAGTCGTGACAATATTCTATTTTGTTATAATCATATCCAGGCTTTATGAAGCCCTTAACAGATTAAACAAAAAAACTTCATTGGGAGGCGTAAGGGAAATGCCAAATCCCTTTTTTCCGGTCACCGCGATCTTCTTAAGCGGTCTTTCTTTGTTTTTATCCGCCACGGGTTTTACTTATCTTGTCGGAGACCAGACCATAGAAACGGTAAACAGCTTTATCTCCACCGGTGAGTTATATTCCGTAAATCCCCTGACGGGGCTGCCCTATACCGGTGGATTTCCCACAAGACTGAAGCTTATGTGTCTTCCCTTTTTCTATTCTGTGCTTTGCAGGACTTTTGATATCGACCCTAAATTCCTGCTGGATCATATCGTTCCGGTATTTGTATCCCTGGGAGTCATGTCCTGTTTTTACGCTCTTGGCGATGCCTTATTCAAGCCCTCGGAACGGAAACTGCTGTTTTACTGTGTATGCATGCTGCTGTTATTGTGCACGCCTGCATCAATCGGTTCACCAGGATTCGATCTTCTTCACGCGGGCTACAGAGGCTCCACAATGCTGTTATTTATCGTCAGCTTCTGTCTTTTATCATTACTGCGAAAAAAATGGGGCGGTGTGCTCCTTACGATAATTCTCGAGCCTCTCATTGCATCGACCGCATTCGGCATCGGTGCCTGTTTTGCCCTTTCTGCCGGGGTTACTGTCATCTCTGTTCTTCCCCCGGTAAAAAGGATCTTGAACCAAAACAAAAATGACGGGGAGGCGTAACCGGCTTCCGCAGGAGAACTGTATGAATAAAAAAAATTTTCTGCTTTTCGCGGCTGCATTTGCTGCCGGAATAGGTATCGCACTTATAATAAGCGCAGTAGTAAACAGTAATATCTCCAGTGCTGCGGACTCTGACAGGGAATCTGCCGTTACGGCGGTTTTTGTCGGCGAAAGCAGCATCAACGACTATTCTGTCAAGGCAGGTACAGGTCTCGGAAAAGCAAGATCCGAACTTGAGGATTACATATACCGCCGGACGGGAGAAAAATGCGGCTCTGACAAAAATGCTGTCAAGGCAGGAAAAGTTATTGATATACAGAAAGATAAGTCTCTGACCGAGGGCACGCCCTCGATTGAGATACGGGACGGAAGGATTACCCTTTCGGGTAAGACCTCCGAAGATTGTCTTCTTGCCGTAAGGATCTTCGCAAACGAGTACCTCGGATACGCCTTTGCCGGACAGGAGCGCGAACATCTTCTCGACCCTTCCCGCGAAAGCATTTATATTCCGATAAATTCCGCAACTGTAAAAAACCCGTGGATCAAGGTTAGAGAACCCATCGTCTGCCTTTGGGACACCACAAAGCCCCGCGGTGTATGGCATAATACCTCAGCCAATCTGAAGAGTGAACTGCTCTCCTATTCCGACGATGAACTCTATGATTATGTGCGTATGATGAAGGCTATCGGGTACAACGGTCTGCAGGTTACCGATATGTGCTCCTCCTGGGCCGCTTACGGGGGCTATGAATATGTACATCAGCGTATAAGATTTATGGCGGACAGCGCCCATTCTCTCGGCATGAGCTTCACACTCTGGGTCTGGGCGGCGGAGTTTACCGGGTATGGATGGGTTGACGACTCGGTAGACTACTATGATAACAACAACTACGCCCAGGCTTATGATAACCCCAAAGCTCTGGAGTGCTTCGATAAATACAGCTCCATCTACGCTTCCCTTGCGGATTGCTGTGACCGCGTTATCGCGCACTACAGCGACCCCGGAAACCTTACCAATATCGACGACATTTCCTATTTTGCGAAGGTTCTCCGTGATAAGTTCAAGGAGAAAAATCCGGAAATAGATTTCGGTATTAACTGCTACAACGCCGATCTGGACCCCACCGCTCTTCTCAATTATCTCGGCACGGATATAACCCTTTATTCCGGTGCAAGGAAAAGTGAGGACGAATCCTGGGTCTGGTTCAAAAACCGGGTTATCCCCGAAGGCGGCAGATACGGCGTATGGTCATGGTATCTGACCGAGATGGAAATAGACCAGCTCGCACAGATGAATGTCAATTCCCACCTTATAAAGCAGGTCTATCTTTTGACGCAGGCTGAAGACGGAGCCGGTATCCCGCAATACTGGTGCGAGATGGACTCCTATCATGTTTTGAACATTTTCTCTCATTATGTTTCTGCCGGTCTGCTTCAGGATCCTTCAAGAGACGAGAGCGAGCTTCTTATGGAAGCCGCCGTATCCATTGTCGGAGCAGAATATGCCGGGAGGCTCTACGATATCCTTACGCTTATCGAGGATGCAAGAACCGGCTCTTCATGGGATACATATTATTGGACAGGCGGGAACTATATATTAAAAAGTAAGGATTACAACTCTGAGGATATCTCAAAAAGAGCATCAAAGGCGCTTAAGGATATCGATGAAATGATCGCCGCCGCGCCGGAGGTAAACACGCTTCCTCTTCCTGTAAGTGTAACAGAACTCTTAGAGCTTATAAGACCTCATATCTGCCAGATATTTGAGTTTGCTACCTTCAGAGGCGAACTTTCAAACGGCGAAAAACTGGCATCTCAGGGTGCAAGCCGTGAGGATCTGCAGGAATATATTAACAGTATTTATACTCCTGTTTCCGAGTACGATGCCATTATCGGATTGTGGGGACAGCCCGAGGCAAGAGCACAATATGAACTGCTCGAGGATTTCTGCTTAAGATACGAGCTTGAAGTCCCACAGGATGCGGTCTTTATCTCTTTCAGGAAAATGCGTATTTTAGACGAAATGATAACCAGACAAAAAAACAGCGAGAATAGACTATCCTTTGCTCTTAACTCCTTCCAGTGGGGAAGAGCCTACGGAGATGCCGAGACAGAACATCTTACAAGACAGCTTGCAGATGAGGGTCTGCTGACCTATGACGAAAATGGAATGGTCTATTTAACCGATTGGGAGAATTACAGATGACTTTAAAAAGTGTCATAAATGAAATATATTCCTTTTACGGTGCAAATCACATAATAGCGTTTTTGCTCTTAAGCCTGATTTTGGGGATCACGGTTTTGCTCATTAAAAATACCGGTAACCGGAGAGAAATCTCCGTACTTAAGAAAGAGCTCTGCCCGGTAGGTCCCCTGCTCCTTTACGGTATTACAATCTCGTTGCTGCTGTGCATTCCTTTTACCGCACTCGTTTTAAGGCATTTTCAGACTGTCTTTTTCTCCTATTCCCAGCTGTGGGCAATGGTTCCGGTCATTCCCATAATTGCCGCCGTCTTTACCTGTGCATCCACGCTTTTAAAGAAGTTGTCAAAAGGAAAGGCGATTGCTCTTACAGGTCTGATGCTTGCTATCCCTATTCTCTTCTTCGGAATCGGATCCGGGAAGAAAACCGGAGATGAACTGACCGGTCAAAAGGAATATGAAATAAGCTATGAGGAAGCCATTCCCGTTTTAGAGCGCTTAAGCGAGGCAGCCTCCGGGCGGAAAAACGGTCTTACCATTCTCTCTACGCCCGCAATAACCGAGTATTCAAGGCAGTATTCCGGAAATATAAAGACGATCTTTGGCAGAGATATATGGGACGGATCTCTTGCGGCATATAATTACACCGTATATGACAGCGATCACATAAATCTTTTTCATTGGCTGCTGTACTGTGATGTCTACGGATGTGTCTATTACCTTGACAGTCCTCTGGTTATTACCTCTCTTAATTATACCGCCCTCGATTATGAGGCGCTCGACAATGACCCCGGTTATCTCGGAGGACCTGCTCTTGCCAGACTGGCAAAGCAAAAAGGAGTCGATGCGATCTGTTTTTCCTTAAACGAAAAAACAGACACAGCAGGCCTTGAATACATAAGGCAGGCTATGTCCGCTGATTATGAGATCATCGATGTAGATACCGATTATGATACCGGTTATTATATTATGTATCTGAACTGATCCACTTGTACTTAACACTTTATTTTTTCCCGGGCGCATTCCGATGTCCCGCAGGATACTCAATGTCCGCCTGGAAACTTAGGTCCGGCTTATATCCTGCGCCCGACAGCTCTTACCGCCCAGAATACGAAATTTACGGCGCTGGCAAATATATTTAATTTCTCCGATTTTCTGTAAAGCATCCAGATGCGCCTTACCGCTTCTAGTTTATTCGATGAAAGACTTTTCCCGGGTCTTCTGTACAGCACAAGGTTTTCATCAAGTCCATAGGCGATATTCCCCTCCCTTAAAAGTCTCCACCAAAGAGCGGTATCCTCGCTTTTGATCTTCGGCATCATCAGTTTCTCACGAGGAAGCTTTCGGGTATCAAACATGACCGTACTGGTAAAAATGGTCGTATTTCTAAGCGCCTGTTTGTAATTAAGAGTCTCCGGCACTCTTACCACTTTACCATTTCCGACGGCATTGGCATCCGCAAATTCGTACCCTGTAAAAACAAATGCGGCATCCTTTTCTTTCATAAACGCGAGCTGTTTTTCCAGCTTGTTTTCACTCCATACATCATCCCCGTCAAGATAGGCTATATATCTTCCCCTTGACTCACGTACCCCGGTGTTTCGCGCCGCCGCGGCTCCAAACTCATCCTTTTGATGGATAAGCCTTATCCTGCCGCTGAGGTCTTTTTCCTTTATAAACTCCTCTATTATCTCAGCAGATCTGTCATTCCCGCCGTCTTCCACCAGAACCATCTCCCAATCGGTATATGTCTGGGCAAGTACGCATTCCATTGTCTGCCGTATGTATTTTTCAAGATGATAGACCGGTATTATCACACTGACAGTTCTGCTGTAATCTTCCATAAAATCCCCAAATAAAAAACATCAGACACATTGATCGTTCAAACAATACAGGAAGTGGTGAAGGGCTTTCCTGCAAGAAAAAACGCGTCGCATAAAATACGGCGCGCCTAAAATCATTCTCCAAGTCCGGTTTCAATCGCTCTTACGAGTGCCTCCAAAGCTTCCGCTTCGTCATCGCCCTCACAGACAAGCTCAATCTCATCTCCACATTTAACACATGCTCCCAACACACTGAGTACACTCTTGGCGTTTGCCGTTGTATCCTTAACCTTAAAGGTAATAAGCGATTTAAATTGCATAGCCTCTTTGCATAAGATGCCTGCCGGTCTTAAGTGAAGTCCGGTAGGGTTCTTAATAACTACCTTCTGACTAACCATTTTTGCACTGTTCCTCCAAAAAACTTCTCTAATAATGATACCAAATCATTCAGGTAAATTCAAGCAGATCAGAACATAATATCCTGTATAAGCATCGCAAGTCTTTCTGCCTCTGCCTGTATCAGGCCTGCATCCTTGCCCTCTATCATTACCCTTACAAGAGGCTCGGTTCCCGAAGGTCTTATCAGCACACGACCCTCGCCCGCAAACTTCTTTTCAACTTCCTCTATCGCCGCCTTAATCTCGGGATATTCAAGATACTTTTCCTTTTTGTGGTTCGCTACCTTGGCTCCCACAAGAGCCTGCGGAAGTACATCCATTATTTTCGCCAGCTCGGAAAGCGATTTTCCGGTATCCACCATAACCTGTAAAAGATGGAGCGCCGAGAGGAGTCCGTCTCCCGTCGTATTCTCGTCGAGGAAGATTATATGTCCGCTCTGCTCACCGCCAAGCGACCCGCCAATCTCCTTCATCCTCTCGAGTACATACCTGTCCCCGACTGCGGTTCTTTCGAGCTTTATGCCGTTTTTCTCGCAGCTGAGAGAAAAACCGAGATTACTCATAACCGTGGCGACGATGGTATCTCCCTTAAGCTTTCCGTGTTCCTTCATATAGTTGCCGATTATCGCCATGATCTGGTCGCCGTCTACAACCTTACCATTCTCATCGACCGCAAGAAGTCTGTCCGCATCTCCGTCAAACGCCAGTCCCACGGCAGCTTTTTCATATACGACTCTCGCCATAAGCTCTTCCATATGGGTTGAGCCACAGTTCGCATTAATATTGGTTCCGTCCGGATGATTATGTATTGCTACCACCTCTGCTCCACAGGCGTTAAGCGCCTCCACGGAAGTATAGTAGGAAGCACCTTCCGCGCAATCCACAACTATCTTCATTCCGCTAAGATCTACCTTCACCGCTCTTACGGAGTGGTTAATATATTCCTCTCTGGCATCGGTACGGATCTTTATCTTTCCCACACCCGGTCCTATGGGAAACTTGATATCCTTCATATTACTCTTAATCTGTGCCTCGATCTCATCTTCAAGAGCATCCGGAAGCTTATAACCGTCCCCGTCAAAGAACTTGATCCCGTTAAATTCGACAGGATTGTGGGACGCAGATATCACTACCCCGGCATCGACCATATATTTCTTAACAAGGTATGCCACTGCGGGAGTAGGTACTACTCCGACATATACGCAGTTCGCTCCCACACTGCAGGCCCCCGCCATAAGCGCATTTGCAAGCATATCTCCGGAAATTCTGGTATCACATCCCACCATTATTGTCGGCTTATGGTTCTTGGATTTCGTAAGAACATAGGCTCCCGCCTGTCCGAGCTGCATCGCAAGCTGCGGGGTAAGTTCATCATTTGCCACACCACGGACTCCGTCCGTTCCAAACATTCTGCTCATCTCAAAAATATCCTTTAATTACCTGTTTCTTCTGTTTTTTCCACAATGACTCTCGCAGTCGTCTCCCCGACGGTTCGAAGAGAACTTCCCAGATTAAGCGAAACCTTCATGTCATATACGCCCTCTTCAAGCGTTTTGATTTCGTTTAAATCCATCCAGTCGGATACATCAATTTCCTTGAAGGTATTGTCAATATCCAGCGCATTTATATCCGTCTCGAGTCCTGATATCTCAAAGTACAGGGTTCCCGGTTCGATAGTAAATGTATATCCATCGGGTATATTCACAATCTGCACGCTGTCCGGACTTACGGCAAAGCTTTGGGAAACCTCGGGCTCCACAAACACGGTAACCTTTACATACCCGTCGAAGTCATCATCCGCGAAAGAAACATTTTCAGGCAGATAAGGCGTTATATCTATTGCCGCCTCCACATCTCCCTCAGCTCCGGAAATATCTACCGGATCGGTTATATTTATCCTGCTTATGGACTGAAGAGAACTCTTGGTTCCGGCAAGCAGTATGGTCTCGGGTGCAACCTCAAGATTTCTCGCGTAAATATATCCTTCCGCCGGGGTTCCCATCTTTGAAGCGTAGATTGGAACTCTCTTGGTCTCGAGGATATTTACCTCGACATGAACATACTCAGATTGCTTTGTCAGCGATGAGAGGTTAAGCGCATTATTCTCCGCATCGTAAAGTTCTATCTCGATATTCGCGGAAAGTGACTCACTGACTCCGTCTATATCAATATCTATCTGACCGTAACTAACCTTATCAACATCCGATTTCGGTCCGGTTATCTCGATCATATTAAGATCCATGGTAACACCGCCGAACTTATAACCCTCTGCCACCTCTCCGGAGGTTCTCTGGACGATCCTTACATATCTTCTTACCCTGTCTTCGATAGCAAGAGAAAGGGAGTCATGGTTCGATACAAGCGAATCGTATGTCACATCGCTTGCCAGTCGAAGCGTTATCGGTATCTCGTTATCCTTCATCTTTGAGGCATCCGCCTCCGCTATTATATCATCGCTGGTAAGACCGTTTATTACTGTTTTCGGCGCGGTCACCGTAACTCTTAAAGTATCGGAATTGTTAAGGATCTCCCAAACTTTTTTATCGGGGTTCAGCTCACTTTCATTAATGATCGAGACCTTAACATTCGAATAATCCTTGGATATCGTTGGATTCTCTATCTGTATCCAGACAAACCAGATCACTACCGCCAGGATCAATGAAACGATCTTAAGCCACCAATCCTTGAGGAGCCAGTCCCTAACTCTTTTCATCAGCAGCTCCCTCCACGGACGGGCTGTTTACCGCCCTTTTATCGTTCTTTTTGTTTCTTCTGCTGCTTTTCCTGTCCCGGTCTTTCGACATAAGTTTTGTAAGACGGTTCCGCAGCTGTTCTCCATCGGATATCGGTTCTATCTTTCCGTCTAAGGCAAGCGAGATTCTTCCCGTCTCCTCGGAAACTATGATCGTTATGGCATCCGTCTTTTCAGAAACTCCGACAGCAGCCCGGTGTCTTGTGCCAAGATCCTTGCTGAGAGCCATATTATCGGAGAGCGGAAGATAACAGGTTGCAGCAGTCACTCTGTTTCCGACAACTATCACCGCGCCGTCATGCAGGGGTGTGTTTTTTTCAAAAATATTAATAAGAAGACCGCTCGTAACCTTACCGTCAATAGAAATACCTGTGGTCTCGTACTCGCTGAGAAACTCATTTCTCTGTATTACGATAAGCGCTCCCGTCCTTGCCTTTCCCATCTCGGTGCATGCCTTAACCAGCTCGGAGATCGTGGTTTCCGTAACCCTCTCCACATCGGTCGTATGCATTCCGGTAGTGGAGAGAAGCTCGCCGAGAAAATTCTTTCGCCCAAGATTTTCCAGACCCTTCCGCAATTCGGGCTGCAATACGAGCAGCAGTGCGATAACCGCGTAATTTACAACATTTTTGGCTATCCAGAGTATCGTATCAAGCTTAAGAATGGATGCTACAACAAGAAATAGCGCGATGACGATTATTCCTTTCAGTAGAGACCATGCCCTGGTGTTCTTCATCCATGCCAGAATATAGTACAACAAAAACGCAATGAGTAGAATCTCTATCACATCGCGCCATTGTACGGTCGTCATATATATACCCATATTTTTCAGGTAATTTATGGCTCTGGTTACAAACTCCATTAAAAATTTCTGCTCCGAAAGGATTATTATTTATTGTCGAGACTGACCTCCGTCAGATCGTCTCCGAGTCCGTCCTCCCCGTAATATGTGCCGTCCTCAGTGTACCCGTTGTCCTCGTAATATCCGTTCTCATCATAACCGTTAAACTCGTCTGAATAATATTCCTCGGGTATGTCCTCATAACCGTCTCTTCTTCCGGCTCTCAGGCTGACAGCACCTTCCTTGCGGCGGTTTATCCGCCTTACTCTGCCGGAGCTCTCCCCGAGGGAGATCTTGGGAACCGCCTTGACATAGTAGTAATAATCGTCATCCTCAAACTGGACATTTTCCGTCCGGTTAAAGTCAACGCAATACCTGAAGAACTTAATAACAAATCCTATAACTACAGCCAGGATCGATACAAGAATGATGTTTATGAAGGAAATACCGGTATCCATTATCACATCGCCGATGAGCAATGTAACTATCTGAACCACCACACCTGCTCCAATGGCAATATCCCAATTATGATTGATCGGAAGTCTGCGGAGGAAATAAACCACCAGCATTGTAATAACAAAGGCGGCAACAACCATAAGAAGCCCTTTGCTTGCCAGCAGCTCGTCAATTATAAGTTTTAACTGGTCGGCCGCGTCTGTAAGTTCCATTGTTGCCATCGTTGCCGAATTCGAGTTGATTATCTTGAGAAATCCGTAAGCTATTACTCCGCACCCCATTGCAACCGTTGTTCCCGGACCTGCGATGAGCCCGAGAATGATCGGAAGAATATAGGGAATCTTCCAGAGCATGAGCACCGGCGTAATAGCAACTACAAGGGATGCCTTCGGAGCAAACCTGAGAAACAGGATATAGAGAATAAGATAAATCACCAGCCCCAACGCCGCTACGATGATCGACAGGTGATACATATGCAGCAGACTGAACGCGGCCGCTATTATCAAAATAATCCCGCTGGGCAGGAAGGAACAGAGAAGCGATGCAATAAGCTCTATCGCAACATTATTTATGGTGTCGAAATAACCCATACGGGTATTTATCGTATGGAAAACGATAAATGCCATTATGAGCTTTACGGCCGGTATGATAAAAGCGTCATACTTATAATATATCTCAAGGATTTTAGTTCTTATTTCAAATAATCTGTTCATTGCTTCTTTTGCAGCTTTCTGATTTTCTTGAGGTTGCTCTTGTACTTGCGTATATTCCTAACAGCAAGCATATACCTGATAAACGCGATCACATACGAAATTGCGACATATATGATCAGCACGATCAGATAGTATTTCCAAAACGACTGAAAAAGAGCGAGCAGATCCATCTCGTAAATATTCGCCAGGAATTCCTCAAAATTGTAGTAGATATAAAGCCCCAGCCCGAACACAAAGGAAATAGTGACAGCAAATATCGCTTTTATGATCGAGGAAAAAATATAGTCGCTCCGGAAGTAGGTTCCAATGCGGAGATTTTCCTTTCCCTTTCCGTTTTCGTATGAGGCCATTCTGGTCATAAGTATGACCTTTTCTCTGTTAAGCATAGATCTTTACCTTCAGATCAAAGGAATCTCATTCTGGGATTGTCCTTGTCATTCTTGTTTGCGGCAGCGGCGGCTGCGGCCTTCTGTGCATTATAATCCTTGGTCATCTGACCAAAGGTACTCGTCATATTGTTGCGGCATTTGTCACAGTATTTGCCCGATCTTATCGGAGCGCCGCAGCTCTCGCAGGTAAGCATCATTGCAGAATCCTCGGTAACCTCGAGTCTGTCGTCGCGAAGCCATTGGGTTATCTGGTGGGGCTCGACATCACATGCCTCCGCAACCTCATTTATGCCCACTCCCTTATGCTCACGGATATATTCCTTTACCTCCTGGAATTTTGCCTCCATGAGTTCCTTGCAGTTCTGACAGATGGGCTGACCTGAAATGTAGTTAAACATTCTTCCGCATTTGCGACAATTTCTGACATTCATAAATAATACCTCCTGTATTGCACCATTCCCGGCACAAATTGCGATTACTTCCAGATCGAGTAAAGCGGCTCATCACAGACCTCTTCCACCCGTGAGCGCTACAAAATACACATCGGGTATTCCCGCCCTGTGAAGAGTCCTTGAAGCCTCGTCCATCGTAGCACCCGTTGTGTATATATCATCGATAAGTATAATCGTTTTTAATTCTACACTATTTTTGCTCACAATAAAAGCATTTTTAAGATTTTTTTGTCGCTCTTCGGGAGACAACAGCTTCAGCGGTATGGTATTTCGCGTCCTCTTAAGCAGATCAGGCAAAACCGGCACACCCACAGCCCTTGAAATCTCGTCTGCAAGGAGCTGAGCCTGGTTGTATCCCCGCTTTGCATATCTCTTTTTATGTATCGGTATCGGAACCAGCGCGTCAGGAGCAGCTCTTTTAATGAAATCACCGAAATATTCCCCTATCTGCTCTCCATAATACGCTGCATATTCCCTTCTCCCTCCGTATTTAAACCGGTATATCGAATGGGCGGCCGAGGAATACTCATAGAGGCATCTCCCTCTTAAAAAATCGTGCTTCCTTTCGCGGCAGTCCTTACAGTACTTTTCATCCCCGGATATGCCTCTCCCGCATTTCAAACAATACGGTGACTTCTGCAGCTTCATTTTCCTGATACAATCCGTGTGTATCCTTTCCCCGAATGGGGTGACGATCCCGTCGCAATACGGACATCTCGCAGGGAAAATCAAATTGACCAGATTCTTGTATAAATCCTTAAGCCCCTTCATAGCCCTGCCACTTATATCTGTTTTGTTTATCCGCAAATCTCAGCTATCCTTTCCCTTAACGAAGTATACCTGCTTTTCCCGCTCTCATTTTTGATCATTTCCCTTACTATCGACGATCTTCCCAGCAGGACAACGCATTTTTTCCCCCTTGTAACGCCGGTATAGAGAAGGTTACGGTATCTCATTATCTCCGGCACATCCAGCATAGGGATTATCACTGCGGGGTACTCCGAACCCTGGGATTTATGTATGGTAATGGCGTAAGCCGGTTCTAATTCATCAAGTATCGCAAAGGGATACACGGCTACCCGTCTGTCATCAAATCTTACCTTCATCATGCCTGCTGCCTCGTCTATCTCGGTAATGATTCCCGTATCCCCGTTAAAAACACCGAGTCCGCTCTCGATTATCGTCCTGTAATTTCCGTATATATTCCACTCAAGCTTATAATCGTTTTTTACCTGCATTACCTTGTCGCCCTCACGGAATAGTATGTCCCCGGACATATGCTCCCTTTTGCCTGCTTCGGGCGGATTCAGGATACCCTGAAGGTAAGTATTCAGCTCGACACATCCAAGCATCCCCCTCCTTACGGGAGTAAGCACCTGGATATCAAAAACATCCGCATCGCAGTATCCGGGAAGCTTATCCTTCATCATCCATACCATTATCTCACGGATGGTACTATAGGAATCCCTCTCAAGGAAAAGGAAATCCTTAGACGCGGTATCAAGCCTTATGTCCTCCCCCTTATTGATCTTGTGGGCATTTACCACAATATCGCTGTCCTCGGCCTGACGGAATATTTTTTTTAGCTTTTGGCAGGGAAATGCCCCACTGTCAATAAGTTCCCGCAGAACCTGCCCCGGGCCGACGCTCGGAAGCTGGGCCGCGTCTCCCACAAGTATCAGCCTCGTTCCCGGGACAATGGCTTTTAAAAGTCCCTGAAAAAGCAGGATATCAACCATTGAAACCTCATCAATGATTATAACATCCGTCTCTAACGGTGATTCCTCATTTTTCTGGAAATACATATTGCTGTCATTATCCTGACCTCCGCCCACCTCAAGAAGTCTGTGTATAGTCATTGCCTCGAAGCCCGTAGCCTCGCTCATCCTCTTTGCCGCGCGACCCGTCGGAGCAGCGAGCATTACGCTCATTTGGCAGGACAGGAAATAACCTATCATAAGATTGATGGTCGTTGTCTTTCCTGTACCGGGGCCTCCGGTAAGGATAAATACGCTGTTTTTTATACAGCCCTCGACAGCCTCAAGCTGAATCCTGTCTACATCCATCCCCTGTGCACCTGCCACGGTTTTAAGCTTCCCCAGCAGTATCTCCTCATCTTCACCCGTAAATCTTTCAAGGGGCATGTTAAGATCGTTTAAAAGCCTTGCGCAGTTTTGCTCCGCATAGAAGAATTGAGCCGTGTACGCTTTTTCATCCCTTATTATGACCTTCCTGTCAAGGGTAAGCCCGGAAAGTTCGTTTTTTATGATCTCTTCATCAGTATTTATAAGTTCCTTTACTCTGGACATAAGCTCACCCACAGGGAGATAGGTATGTCCCTCCCCGGATGCCTGCTGCAAAATATAGAGCATAGCACAGCGTATCCTGTGGGCGGAATTCTCCGGAATGCCCATTTTAAGAGCGATATTATCGGCAGTAATAAATCCGACTCCCCTGATATCCTCCGCCAGTTTATAGGGATTCTCCTTCATGACTTTTTTCAGGGATATTCCGTAAGTGTCAAAGATCTTCACAGAAAGGTTTTGGGAGATCCCGTACTGTGAGAGAAATATCATCGCGTCACGAAGATCCCTCTTTTCTTCCACCTGAACCGCGATCTCCATCGCGCGTCTCCTACTGACCCCTTTTATCTCAGCAAGCCTTTCCGGCTCCTCGTCGATTATACGGAGAGTATCATCCCCGAACTTCTCTACTATTCTCGCGGCAAGGACCATTCCGAGCCCCTTGATTGCCCCGGAGCCGAGATATCTCTCAATGCTCTCACTGTCCTCCGGAATATGGACTCTGTACGAAGAAATCCTGAATTCCTTCCCGTAGCCGGGTGCATCAAAGAATTCGCCTTCCAGCTCTACATTCTCACCTATCTCGAGATCACTGCAATTACCAAGGCAGACTGTCTCCTTTCCCTTCGAGACAAGAACGAGGATCTTAAATACACCGTCTGCGCTCTCATGTATAAATTTATCTATGTAGCCTCTGATTGTTTCCATCGTTTTAAGCCTACTTTCGGATTGCGATACCTTCGATCCCGTAATACTCCGCCATAAACCTGTTTGGTTCAGCCGCAGGGTCATCGGACAGGTCATCGGCAATAAGGAGCCGTGGCATTACCGTGTAACCATCGACTAAAACAAAGCCACCCTCCGCCGCCCTGATCTTCTCAATTCTTTTATTGTACTCATCCCTGAAGGTCTTAACCTCGCCGGATGCTATCTCACCGACTGCTTCGAATGAAGTGTAGTACTGTTTTGAAAGCTTTAATTTCGAGTCAAGACCACTGCTCTTTACAAAGGGAAGATGACCTATGACCATAAGCCCGATTACAAGTAACCCACATGCCGCATAAAACCATACATAACCGTGGGTTAAGAAGTCAGGTCTCTGTCCCCTTCCGGTTTTCCGCCTGTTTCCGGTATCCTGTTTATTAACTGTTTTCTGTTTATTCCCGTTTTCCTTCGCCATAGAGCGGGCAGCCCTGCTTTCAGTCCTTTTCCTTACCCATCCGATAACATATATCACTGTAAGGATAACTGCTATATGAAAGGATTCCTTGCATGCGTTAAGTACCCTCGGGATTCCCACCGAGCCGTTAACATAGAGGTTGGGAGTAAATCCTGCACAGTATATTCCGTAAGCCATCACAATAAATATAAGCGGGAACCTGAATTTAAAGCCGCTGCCTTTCAGTCCGTTCCAAACGACAGGAATAAGCATAAGGAGCAGGATCACGGTAAATACATCCATAAACTCCGCTCCCTTGCAGGTTCCCTCCGTAAATGAGCGCAGCACGGCTATCGGCGCGCTTAATCCGTCATCTTCAAAATAACCTCCCCTTACACTGTTTCCCGGAGCAACTATGTTTTTCCATGCGCAAAAAGCAAATGCCACAACAGGCGCGATGAGCCTGAGCACCCTTGATCTGTACTTTGCATAAACATAGCCTGCAAGAACCAGCATTGTCAGTCCGCCCTGAAGGATCGTTGTATAATTACCTCCTCCGACTACCGCAGCAAACACTGTTGTAATAAGTATCTGAGCGATTATATATCCGGCTCCCTTTTTTTCTGAAAAACAGATTATACAGGATATGACTATCATCATAAATGAATGCATACCGACATAATGAATCCCTCCGTTATACCAGAAAAAACCGTGCATGGGATAGTACATCTTCTGAACGATAAGAAAAGATGAGAGAAGTCCGATACATAGGGAAGAAGCCGGCGAAAGCCCGAATACCTTCCGGGGTATAAGATACATCATCCAGATACTGCTTCCCACAGATATTAGAATAAGAAACAGTCCTCCGACAAAATACATACTGTCACTAAATCCGAGCGGAGACAACGCGGTAATGAAGATGGTGGAAAATGCTCCCTGCCATGCCCACCACTGCTCTTTTGCCTGGAACAGCGCACCACGGACCGCGCTTACAAGACCGGGACCATATTCCTTTTGAAAGCTGATGGAATACTTTACATACCCGTAGTCATCGTAAAACGGGACCATATTTATCGCCATAAGGATCAGGGGAATCAGACTTAAAGCTGTGATCACACACAAAATCAGTGACAGTTTTTTGTTTGAAAGCTTAAAACCAAAAAATTTCATTTTATATTTTCCCTATCCACGCTTCAGTTTATATATGGTGTCCTCAAACTCCTCCAGCGCAGCGTACCCCGCGTCAGTAGCACGGTATACGCCCTTGCTTACATTCTCAAACCAACCGTAATAATTTGATCTCATGATCTGTGCGGATTTTTCAATTCCGCTTACCTTTTTTACATCCGTGGTTCTGGCGTCCCCTCCTATCTCCGCAAGGGCATCAAGAACCAGGAGAGCATCCTCCCGATAGCCGGTAATAAGCTTTGTCCCCCGGACTCCGCCGGTATTGTTCTTCGTCCGCCTTTTTGCAAACTCCTTTGAGACCGCCTCTGCCTTTCGTTTGTTACTCTTTTGAAAAGTGGACAGCTCTGTAACCAATGGTTCGTTTATGACATACACTTCCCCACTTTTTTTTGAGACAACGATAAGCCCTATTCCAAGTCTCTTTAAAAGGTACAGCTTATCTCTGAAAGCACTGCCTCTCATATCTCCCGGTCTGAAGATGCCTATGTAAACTGTCTCCATAAGCTTCTGTCTCAGCGCCGCCTGCTGGACGGAGCGAAAATCCAGCTTTTCCTTTAACTCAACCGCAGCCTTCTCATCGCCCTTTTCCATATAAAGATCGATATCATTTACCTCGCCGTCACAGGTAAACCCCTGCTTTTCAAAGTATTCTTTTATTGGACCGAATAAATCCTTTTCCATGGAACCTTCTTATTTTGTGATAAGCGTAATACTGTTTTTGCCGTACCACTCAGCCATCGCTTTATTTTCTTCGGCATCAGGGTTATCCGAAAGATCCTTCTGTCTCAAATACCACGGTCTGTATGTGTATGCCGTTACATACACATCACTTCCCTGCTCCCTTATCTGCTCAATTCTTCTTTCATATTCTCCGTACAGAGCCGCCGATTCTCCGGAGTGAACATCATAAAATGCCGCGTATGATGAATAATCATACCGCTCCATATTGCTCGCAAAAAACAGAGCAAGTACTACTGCGGCGCAGGCTGCGTAATACCACCAGTAACCGATGTCAAGATTTAACCGCCATTTATGATCTTTGACAGTCCTGTGCAGCCATCCGATAAAATATATCTCTCCGAATATCAGTGCAATCTGGTATGTAAACTTGCATATATTCCATACCCTTGCAAGATCCACCTTTCCACCGGCATACATTCCGGGGGTATAACACGCAAAATACAGACCTGCCATGAACAGGATAAATATAAGCGGAAAACTGAATTTTCCCCTGCTTACGCTCAATCCGTCCCAGATTATCGGTATCAGTACCGCAAGTGTCACAAGCAAAAATACATCCGAAAATTTCCCGAGCATCTTCGCGCCCTCGGGAAAGGAATATAGAATCGCCTCAAGCGGGTTCATGGAGCTGTCGGCAAAATATGCCGCTCTTACGGAATTTCCCGGTGCAGAGGCGTTAAAATAGAAGCCAATGCCATATACAACCACTGTCGGGATCAGACGCAAAGACCGCCCGTATCCGTATCTGAAACCGGTATAAAGCACCAGTGCGGCAAGTACGATGGCTCCCTGAAGTACCGTTACATAGTTTGAGCCACCGACCACAAATGCAAGAACAGTACTTAATATTATCTGCGTGACAGCTGCCCCGGTTTTCTTTACATCACTGAAGCAGACTATTACAGCGATCATCAGCATAAGAAAAGAATGCATTCCGATATAATGCAGCCCGCCGTTATACCAATAAAACCCGTGACCCGGAAAATACATTTTTTCAATAGCAAGAATTGTAGTCAGGATAGCGATACACCACGATGAGGATCTTTTTAATCCGAACATTCTTGTAGAAAGAACATAAACCATGACAGGTGTCGCCAAAGAAAAAAAGATTATGAGCGCCATACATCCGATCCGATAGTACTGCTCTCCCCAAGCTATTGGTGCCATCCCCATAAGAAAAATCGAGGAATATGTTCCCTGCCAGGCATACCATGATGTCTTTACCTGATAGAGTACTCCCTTTATGGCATTTAAAAGTGTATCTCCGTATGCAGCCCTGAAGCTGCGGTTATTAATCGTATAACTGTAATCGTCAAACCATGGTATCGCATACACAGCCAGTCTTATAAGCGGTATGACCGCCATAAGGAGGATAACCCCAAGAATAACCGCAATGATGATCTTTGAAGGTTTCCACCCCAGTATTTTTTTCAATTAAACTAACCTCCCTGGAATCTGTTTCCGGTAATATAAGCCGGTAACTGCTTCTCGTTTAATATGACCACCCTTAATCTGTCAAGTCCACATCCGGTGCGATAAATGCCTTATACTCCGGGTATTTCCCGGCTATGTCGCGATGAAGGATCTCAAGCCCTTCCGAGGGTTTAATGTCAAAGCTCATAACAACATCAAATCGCATCTCCTTAGCCGCGGTATCAACATAGAAACCGTGGAACTGAAGTGCCCAGTCGTAACCGAGCACCAGCTCCTGGATCTCGTTTCTTATCCTTGCTGCCTCATCGTCCTTGGTATTGTAGGAATATACTCCGACTCCCGTAAGTACGACTCCCGTCTCGGCATAAACCTTTGCCTCAAGCTTCCTTGTAAGAACATCTACTTCATCAACGCTCATGGAATCGGGAAGCTCAATATGAACTGAGGCATAGTTTTTATTCGGACCGTAGTCGTTTATCATTAGGTCGTAAGCGCCGCGCACCTTGGGCTCCTCAACTATTATTGATTTTATCTTCTGGGTAAGCTCCTTGTCAGCGCGGTGTCCAAGTATATCATCGATTGTCTCCAACATCATCTCAATACCGGATTTAATGATAAATCCCGATATGACAAGTCCTACATAAGCCTCGAGAGACAATCCGGTGGTAAGATAGATTATTGCGGAAACAAGTACTGAAGCTGACAGGATTGCATCAAAGGTCGCATCCGCTCCGGAAGCCTCGAGTGCTCCGGACTTTGCCTTCTTTCCCTGCTTTTTTACATACAGTCCGAGGACAATCTTTACAACAATCGCAACAGAAATGATTACAAGTGATGTAACGGAGTAATCCGCCTTTTCCGGAGTGATTATCTTTTTTACCGATTCAATGGCGGAGGTAATACCTGCGTACAACACGATTGCCGCTACGATCATCGCGCTCAGGTACTCTATCCTGCCGTGTCCAAGGGGATGCTTTTTGTCCGGAAGCCTGTTCGCCAGCTTAGTTCCGACTATCGTAATAACGGATGAAAGCGCATCGGATAAATTATTTACGGCATCAAGCGTAACAGCAATTGAATTCGAGACAAAGCCGACCATCGCCTTAAACGCCGCGAGAAACACATTTGCGATTATCCCTATGATACTGGTCCGTATGATTATCTTATCCCTGTTCATTTCATCCACCCGATCCTGTTTTTATTAATATTACTTGAAAATGCCCTGCGTATATTGTTTTCAGGCATTTTAATTTAAATCTTTATACGTTTTTACACCCGCACATTCCGGCTGATCAAAGCAATTCCTGGTATCCCGGTACATAGAGATGTCTCGGAATGCCGTCAACCATTATCGGAGCCACATCGCCCTGTATAAGAGGTCTTACATAAGTAAGAAACTCATTTGTGACATAGGTTCCGTCCTTGGTTATCCACTCTCTCGGAACAAGGCGCTCATCATTTGCAATCTTATGAACATCCTTGACTTCCGTTCCCGCCTGATAGGGATCATCGGAGAGCCTTTGTATGACCACCATCTTTCCGGTGTCGCCCTCGTCCGCAGCCTTCATTGCCGCACCGCCCACCTCATAAGCCTCGAGTATATCGACGCGAGAGGCACAATGGCTTGCAGCCCTCTGCAGGGTCGAAAGCTCTATCGACCTTGTCTTACATCCGATCTCATTCGAGAGCACATTGCAAAGATATCTCGCGGTTCCGGTGAGCTGTTTATGTCCGAAGGCATCAACATACTCCGTCGCATTTCCCAGTTCGCTTATATATGTGCCGTCCTTGGTGTGGATACCCTCCGAAACCGCAATAACGATCGAGCGTTTTTTCTTGAGCATCTCCCTGCAACTTTTTACAAATTTGTTTATATCAAAATCAAGTTCCGGAAGGTAGATCGCATCCGGTCCGTCGCAATCCTCACCCTTTGAAAGAGCCGAGGCAGCGGTAAGCCAGCCTGCATTTCTGCCCATAATCTCAACCACAAGTATCTGACCGTTTGTCGTCTCAAGGCTCCATCCGTCGCGGATTATCTCCTTTACGGAGGTTCCGATGTATTTAGCCGCAGACCCGTATCCCGGAGTGTGATCCGTAAGCGCAAGATCGTTGTCGATGGTCTTCGGGCATCCGACAAATCTGATCTCTGAGCCGGTTATTATGGCGTAATCGGAAAGCTTCTTTATCGTGTCCATCGAATCGTTTCCGCCGATATAGATAAAGCAGTCTATCTCAAGCTTTTCAAGGATATCAAATATTTTCTCGTATACTTCCTTGTCCTCGCTTATCCCCGGAAGCTTGTAACGACAGGAGCCGAGATACGCCGAAGGGGTTCTCTTTAAGAGCTCCGCATCAAGTCCGGTCCGTATATGCTCGGAAAGATCAATGTATCGCCCTTCCAAAAGGCCCTGTACACCATGGAGCATTCCATAGACCTTTTTGTATCCCCTGTCCTTGGCCGTTCTGAAAACTCCCGCGAGTGACGAATTGATAGCTGCTGTAGGTCCGCCTGACTGTCCAACGATCACATTACGTTTTGCTTTTTTGCTCATACCGTACCCCTTTCTTTTTTGAAATTGTTATTTTCCCATATGATTTATAAGTGTTGCCATATAGCCCGCGCCAAAGCCGTTGTCTATATTGACGACCGACACTCCGCTTGCGCAGGAATTGAGCATTGACAAAAGCGCCGACAATCCGTTAAATGACGCCCCGTAGCCAACGCTGGTGGGAACCGCGATAACAGGACAGTCCGCCAGTCCTCCCACAACGCTTGCCAAAGCCCCCTCCATACCGGCGATGACGATTACAACCCCCGCATCCATTATTATCTCTTTTTTTGCGAGTAATCTGTGAATCCCCGCAACCCCGACATCGTACAGACGCACTACTTCATTTCCGAAAATCTCGGCAGTCTCCGCCGCCTCCTCAGCCACAGGTATATCACTCGTCCCGCCGGTTGCGATAACAACCTTGCCTATACCGTTCGGAACCGGTTTTTCCCCGTAAACGGCAATCCGTCCGGGTTCATTGTACCTTATGGGCTTTTTTTCGGATACCGCCCCGGCCTTTTCCTTATCCAGTCTCGTTATAAGAATTCTGTCCTGACCATTTAAGATCATGGATTCCATTATCCCGACTATCTGATCCGCTGTCTTTCCGGCGCCGTAGATAACCTCCGGGATTCCCTGCCGTATCGCCCTGTGGGTATCAACATTCGCATATCCCAGGTCATCGAAGGGCTGCGTCTTTAGCTTTAAAAGCGCTTCATCGACCGAAATGTCCCCGCTTTTAAGCGCTTCAAGTACCTGTCTTGTATCTGTGTTCATATAGCTCCGATTTATGTAATACCCCTCTTTACAAGGTTAATGTATTGATAATAGTTTTCAGCTTTTTACCTTCAATATGTCATAATGGAATTATACCGCAATTACGCCGATTTATCATCTACTTTTTGCCAAACTGAATGCTTACCGCATTTTCATCCATTTCTTTCACCGTACTGAAGTATTTGAAACTATTATCAGCTTCCTGCCTGTCAAAGACGAAATTGCCATGTTCAGCCACCCATTTTGACACATCTATGAACAGCCGGCACATAGATTCCACGGCGCTCCACATATCGTTTACATCGGTGCCGCCGGATCCACTCCTTATCCCGGATAAAGGGTCCGGTTTCTTCTACGACATAAACAATGTCATAATCCTGAAAAATATCCTTTGGAGCATTGGGATTGGTTCTTGATCCGTTCATATAAATAGCTCGGATTCTGGCATCTTCCTCAGCTGTACGCAGGATCAGTCCCATCATTTCTTTCTCTATGCGCATTTATCATTTACCCCGCATTTTCGATTTTCCAAATCATTTTCCTCTCTGAAACTGCTTGCCGAAGTTGTTAAGATAGTAACTGTACTCCTTGTGGCTCACGAAAATAAAAGCCCAGTGAGCGTTCTTCTTTTCCTTTCTCAAAATGGCAAGATATCCCTCTCCACAGAAACTTCTGAATCTGTGATCCTCGAACATAATGATCAAAGGTTTATCTGTATACGCATCCGATTCTTCTTTTGCCTCCGCACCTATACCATCCTCTATAAGGCGAAGAGGGATTTTCACAAGTTCAGACAGGAAAAACTCTGATCCGTCAGGTGTATCCATACCTTCATTGTCCAGATATATCCTTACCCATTCTTCACCTATACCGGCATCCGAATACTGCTTTG
>JAFVCL010000083.1 GCA_017479285.1 Lachnospiraceae bacterium | reverse complement strand
CATGGATTCCGAAGGATTGTCGCTGCCAAGAGACCCCCTTCGGAATCTTCCTTTCTTCAGACTGATTGACAGTATATCAATCAATCCAGCGACAATCAATGGAATTAAAACCGTGTCATGCTATGCGGGTGCTAACAATATTTGGAACAGTGATTCCGCTTCCTAAGATATGACGCATATTTCCGGAGTTCATGGAATGCATTATTAAGGACATCCTCATAGCCCGGGTTATCTTAATGGGCTTTCCGTTCTTATCGGTGATGCCGATATCCACCAAGTCTTCATCCTTTGTGGAGATAAACTTCTTTACTTTCTTCTGATTCTTCTGTCCCTCAAGTATGTTTTGGAAGATTGCTCCAAGGTCCTTCTGGATCTGCATCTCCCTCTTGGAGCCCTCATCAAGATCGTTATAGATATCCATCAAGGCACTGTCTTTATATCCGGAGAGCTTCCTAAACTCCCTGTATGCGTTCAGATGAACATTTGCATATCTGTTGAGAGCATTCATGGCAGCATTATCAAGCCTTCTGCTGTCCTTTACCGCCCTCATGGCGCTGTCAGCGGCTTCCTGCGCATCCTTAAGCCTGCCCTGAAGGATAAGATTATTCGCATTCTTGATCTGAGTCTTGAGCGCCTGCACGATCTCGATCACTCTCTCAAGCTCCCTTATCTCAAGATCCGCGTAAGACCTGTTATTGAACATCTCCTGCAGCTCTTTTATGTCAGAAGCAATACGCTCATCATAATCAAAGGAATAAGCATCGTTATTCTTAAACGACTCGTAAACCTCCGACATCTTCCTAAGCCTTTCAGCTATAGTCTTGTTCCTGCCGCCGTTATCAAGGTTTATAGCCTCAAGCATCTCTATAGTTGGCTTTATAAGATTTACGGGAACATGCTTTGTGGCTCCCTCGGAAGGATGTGCGATAATATTCTGAAGAGCTTTAACCTCTTTTAAAACTCTGTTCTTGAGCTCCGAGCGCTCCCTCCGGAGATTCTTGTTTATCCAGGAGTTCTGATACTGCGCTTTTGCCTTTGCAATCTGCTCGTTCTTCTGCTTCTCAAGCTTCTCGTACCTGTCCTGATAGTCCTTGCGCATATTCTCAAGAAGAGCCTGATTTACTGTGTCGCCCGTGCGGATCGCTTCCTGCTCCTCTGCTGTGAGGCTCTCTATCTCTTTGGCCAGCCTCTGCATATTGAGATTTCTTTCTGTCTCAACCTGCTTCATTGCCTCGGAATAATGCTTTTTATACGCATCACGCATCTCTGCAGATCTCCGCGAGATTTCACCCTTTACCTTTGCTGCAGCATCATTCATGGACTGATAAACAAAGAATTGTCTGTATATCTCCAGCGCAAGATCCGTAGCCGCGGTGTCCATGTCTTTTCCTTCAAGCATCTGGTATGTAGGATTGAGGGTTCTTATATATCTCTCAAGCTCTATCGGCTGGTCATTTGGTACAGTTCCGTAGGACAATGCTCCACCGGATATGTCACAGAGCTCAGTCCAGATGTTGTCAAGAGGAATACCATCACTGCTTAAGTTTATCTTTCCCTTCATCATGCGCAGAAAATCATAATACGAATTAAAAGCCGACGCTACCTCCGCCTTCTGACCCTGATCAAGAGATATCTTATATGTCTTAACAGTGTTTACAAAGTCGTTATACAGCTTCTCCTGTACCGGATCCGAAGGCTTTATATTCTCAAGAATAGGTTTAGCGATCTCCTTCATTACGAACATGACATCTTCCATCGTTATATTTCCGGTGGACTTAAGATATCTGAACACTGAATGAAGGTCTCTTGCAAGGTTTTCCTTCTTGATCGAGCTGTTGTACTGCTTCTTTATCTTTGAAGCAACCTCCGAGATAGCTTTCTTTGATACCTCGCTGTCAAGGTCCATCCTCTCGTTTATAAGCTTGAGAAACTCCTCTTCCTCCAGCTGGACCTTTTCATCTATTGCCTCAAATGCTTCAAAGAAAGGATCTGTAACATCGATGGAGAATCTGATATCAGGATCTTCCGTAGGATTAAGGTTATCTACGCTCTTAACCTGCTCTCTTCCGTTTATAGGTACCCATGCAAGGCCTCTTGAGATTACTTCTCCATCATCACCGGGGATTCCGCCTTCATCAATGATAAGTCCGTCAAAATCAAGTTCATTCTCTTCGATAAACTCAAGAAGTCCTTCAGCTGAAGTCCAGTCCGGAAGTCCGCTATCAGTGATTTCTCCGGTATCCCACTTATGATAATACTGATCATCCCAGATCTTCTTTATCTTGGGATCCCTTGTATCAAAAGGTTTCGTGATGTTAAGGTATGCTTCATAGGTTCTGGGATTATCTGCTGTCTTCTTATATCCGAGACTGCTTGCTCCCTGGTTCTGATATCTGTCAGCATACCATGCCATATTTGTGAAGTAGGATCCGCCCTTAAATACTGTGAAGGTTCCGTTAGGCGTACCGTGGTACATTCTCATCAAGCGGTCCTGCTCATCTCTAACCTTTGAATCAGCAAAGAAAGCCTGCTGCCCTTCAGAGAGCTTGTTACCTTCTGAATCAACCGGCACATTTAGTGAGAAATTCTTCTTTCCATCGCCTTTTATATTGCTTTTTTCTTCTGAATCTGCTACATTATAGGTGAGAACAGATTTGTCACGCACGGTAGATGAGCTTTTGCTCTCCGCGGTATTCATTCTGTTCGATATATCAAGCGCTTCGTTATTACGGGGCGCTTGATATATTTTACCGAATTTTTTCTCAAACTTTTGAGCTGTATTCTTCCATCCGGTCTTCATCTTCAGCCCGTGTGTAGATTTTGAAGCCACTTCTACAAGAACAACAAACCCATCCTCCATTTCAAAAGCTAAACGTACTATTTTTTCGCCATTGCTATATTGCGTAGCATCAATTACTTTGGCATCGTTTATATGCTCAATCACATATGCAAGTTCATTGATGGAAAGAGGAAGATCTCCATCTTCTGCAGCTTGTGAATGTTTATTCTCAAGGTGCATGGTATGGCCATTCTCTAATTCCCAAAAGTATCCTTCTGCATCGATTACACCATTGGATTTTTCATATATATCTTCTGCAATAAGATTTGATACAACTCCAACCGCAACCGTATCAGCAAAATCATCACTTCCGTTTAAAAAATCAATTAATTCCTCATGATTCTTTACAGTTATTCTTTTGCCTTCATTATACGATTTTAAGCGGTTCTTGTTTTTTCTATCTCCGCTCTTAAGATAATCCTCTGTATAGTCCTCAGGAATAAAGATTTTACCCTCTTTTGCAAATACATCTACTGAGTGCGCTACAGTCTCTTCGCCGCTCACCTTGCTTTCAGCCTTTGTCTGCTTTGCAAGGTTCTCTCTTGCAGTATCTAATACTCCGGTAAGCATACGGCTAATAGACTCCAGCTCCTGTGAAGTGAGCCCGAGGGATTCTGCATACTCATATCCTAACTGCTTGTTCTTGTTTCCGGATATGAAATTCTTTATGGACTGGATAAGGTGATCTATCCAGTCTTTTATGGTCTGAAGTGTGGATACCTTCTGCTCCTGGGTAGTCTCCCCCTCGTCCATCACATAATTTATAAAAGTATTCATACCCTCTTCTGTAGAGAAGATGTATGAAACGGCATCGTTTATAAACTCCTCCTGTGCTCCGGAGAAGGTCTTGTTTGCTTCTGCCGAAAGGCTGCTGCCCTTCGGAGCTTTCCTTCCTGCTTTTCTGTAGATATCCCTGGTATAGCGTTACCTCGAATGGGTAAACTGCAACGGCTTGCTGATTATTTTAGAATAAATAAATCCGATCTCATCGAGGATCATTCTCTTAAGCCTGCTACCATGTCCCAAGCTCCTGCCTCCCCTCTGGAACAAGAGCTACTCGATAACTTCCACCGGCTCAACAATGAAGGACAGAATGATCTTGTAAAATATAGCAAACTCTTGGTAACCTCCGGAGATTATGAAAAAGATGTTGCTTTAAGCTCGTAAAATGAGTTTTTTCGCCGATGTTTATTGACTTTTAATATTCCTTGGGGTAATATGAACTTGCAAAAGATATTGTTGTAACTGTTCCATGTTACACATTCAAAAAACCCAGGGTTACCGCCCCGGGTTTTTTGGTCTCTTTGAGACTGACTCTACCGCTTATTCGTCCCTGTCGAGCCACTTACAGATGTAGTAAGCTACCACACTTGCAAGTACAGAGATAGCAAAAGATATTAACTGTTCCACACTTTCACCTCCCTTCTCCGGAAGGTATCGCGGTAGAACCTATTTTAGACTATTACCTCTGCTTTTGCAATATAACCCGCCGGCTTAACGATGAAGAACAGAATGATCTTGTAAAATATAGTAAACTCTTGGTAAACTCCGATTCCCCACCAATTGGTTTCTGTTAAGGAAACCTGTAAGTACCCTTTATGATAAGTTATCAAGGTGTTGTATGATCGGACTCCTAAATCCGTTTACAACTACTCCGGCTTTATAATGGGTGTCTTGAAATATTACGGAGTGCAGATCCCTTCTCCAAAGCTTCCCCAGAAAGAAAAGCTTTCTCCGTATATCCCGACCAAAGAAGAAGTTCATGCTATCTTTGAAGAGATCAAATGTTCAAAATATGAAATTCCTATAATGCTTGCTGCAGTGGGACTAAGAAAGAGCGAGATGTTTCATTATTTTGGCTAATTTTTTAACAAAGAAAAAACCTTGAAAATCGCCTATCCTAAATGGTTTCAGCGTGTTTTCAAGGTTTTCTTTCAAGTCGGGGTGACGGGAGTCGAACCCATCGCCTCCACATCCCAAATGTGGCAGTCTACCGATGACCTACACCCCGAACGGCAATCGCTATTATTGCATTTTTACGGGTAAATGTCAAGCCGTAAACTGCGCCGGGGCTCCTGCGGATTTCCAGCAATACCTGCCCCGTACGCCTACATATTCCCGAGCAGCTTATCCTTTATAACACCTATACATTCCCTCAGCATATTCGTGGGAAGATATACCGGGTGTGAATCCGCCGCTATCCCGACAACATGGCTTCCGCCCTGTTTTTTTGCGATAGACACTCCCCTGAAAACATGGAAATTGTTGGTTATGATTCCGATACTGTCGGCCAAAGGGTCAAGAAACTCATAGCTGAACCGGATATTCTGTATCGTGTTGCCCGCCCGGTCCTCGGCTATTATCCGCTCCGGAGGGATTCCTTTTGAGACAAGATATTCCTTCATTGCGATTCCCTCTGCCACAGGCTCGTTTGCCCCCTGTCCGCCGGTGCATATCGCGACCGTACCGGGGTTTTCCAACAGATATTCGTATGCCTTGTCAAGCCTGTATCTTAAAACAACGCTCGGTCCGTTCGTTCTTACCTGCGCCCCGAGGACGATTACATAGTCAAGCCCCGGCTCTCCCTTTGCATTAAAGCCGCTTATGATAAAGCCCTCGACTGAAAAGAAAAGTCCAAGACCGAGCCCCAGAAGCGATAAAAAAACAATTTTAAGCGCCCTCGGAAGTCTTGTCCATACCTTTAACCGTCTCAGGACTTCCATCAAAAAGCAGGCAATCCCGAGACAGAGCCATACAAGATAAAAGCGCGTACCGCTTCCTGCACGGTACGCGACACGGCTGTACGCTATAAGACACAGTCCCGCTCCCACCCAAAGGACTGTGGGAAGCAGACCGCGCACCGTAAGCCACACTCTGTTCGATTTATTGTCCATAATAAGCAGATTCCTTAAATATCAAAAAGCCCGTCTCTTTTGCCGGATTTTCAGTCTCTACCGCCTTTTCTGCTTCTCTTGTTTTCATACATGAATTCATCGGCGCGCTCGGTCATACCCTCGATGTCATAGCATCCCTTGGATTCGCTGTAGCCGGCAGAAAAGCTTACGGTAAGCTCAAGGTCGTCTGCAAGCATCACGCCGGTGGTATCCTGATTTGCGAAAACCTCGTCAATATCGGGCTTTAACTCCTCGCTGCTGTCATATCCGTACAAAAACAGTACGAACTCGTCTCCGCCCATCCTTGATACCAGCTTGTTTTTTGATCCGATGCCGCTTATGATCTCGGCTACCCTCTTAAGATACATATCTCCGATACCATGTCCGTATCGGTCATTGGTTTCCTTAAGCCCGTCTGCGTCAAGCATAAAGAACGCGCAATAGCCGGTCTTCGCCTCATTATTCTTAAGAGCCTCGATTCTGCTCTCAAAACCGCGCCTGTTGAGAAGTCCTGTAAGAGCGTCCATATCTCGCTCTCTTTCTATCCTTCGCTTCTCCGTTATCTGTGTGGTTACATCCGAAATGACACCCACGATTTCCCCGTCGCGGCTTGCCTCATCACAGTATATGAAGGAGGTTTTTTTCTCACCATCCTCCCCTGTACTCTCTACCTCGTAAACTCCTTCGTTCTCACCCTCCGGCTTCCTGTAAATCTGTCCGAGCTTTTCCATAAACAGATGCTTCGAGCACATCCCGCTTTTATCGAGATGCAGTACTTCCGCGACAAATTCCGTATATCTGACATTTGATGAAGTGCTCTGGTGCTCATAAGCCCCCATGGGAATACCGCTCTTTTTGAAGATGTACGAGAGCTTTTCCGTGTTGGCAAGCAGGCTGTTTACCATGGCGTTGATATGGCTGCTGAGCTCGGAAAACTCGATACTGCTCTCAACCGATACAGTTGTGTCAAGATCACCGTCGGTTATCTTCCTGAGCTCACTGTTTATACCATTTGTTGCGTCAAACACATATTTCCTTATGTGCCTTGTCACCGACAATATAAGCACGAATGAAACCAACAGCAGCCCGACAAACAAGAGGATAAGGGGCAGCACTATATAGTTGAGCATTTCCCAAATGGGGATAACAAAAGCGATAACATTACCGTTTATAAGCCTGTAAGCCACAAAGCTGTGTTTTCCGGAGATGTTCCCGTATTCGTAAAAGGTCCTGTTTTCCCTGAGAATGCCTTCGGGCAGATGTAATCCGATATCCTCGGCGCTTTCTATCTTCTGCGAATCCGTGGATGCCAGAACATCATTGCTTTCCGGGTCGACGGCATAGAGGGAAACATCATTGTCGGTCAGCAGGATCGAGAATATGTAGGGGGGCTCGTTCTTCTCCATAAGCCTCATAATGCTGACAGGGTACATTCCCACCTGTACTATTATGTCCCCGCCTTCATTCCAGAGGGCAGAATACTGGACAAGCTTGCCCTCCGCCGTATTGGGCGTTATCTCCTGGACAAGCTTCAGGGATTTATCCGTGAGCATGGGCTTGAAGAAATTCATCTGTTCACCGGAATCGAAGTTGTACCCGTAATACTCCGGGTGGGTTCCGAAAAAAATAACTCCTTCGCTGTCAAAAATATGAATCTCATCCACCTCCATGAAGGAAGCGATCTTTTTCAGCTTCTCCATATCTCCGAGGATCGTGTGATCCTGGTCTATTATATACGCTATGGCCTGGGCATTCTGAATACAGGATTCCGAATAGGCATCCATCGTCCTTTTCAGATCCTCATTATTTCTGTCAAGGATCCTCTCCATCTGCTTAAAAATATCTTCAGCATCGTTTCTCGTACGCTCAGTCGCATCGATTATCTGTATGACCACATTAATTAACATGATCAGGATCATAACTATAAGGGTCACTCTTCCAAGAAAAACCGCTATGATCCGCTGTAATGATCTTTTCTCTCTCATTTTTTCCCACTACTCTGCTATATTTCTCAGCCTGTCTCTGTCGGCTAAGATATCTGCGATCTTTTTGCTGTAATCCATATCCGTTCTCGCCCTGAGATACTCGGTTATATCAACAACCTTTTCGTACATCGGCGAAAGGCAGAGGTTTCCCAGCACTCCTTTAAGGGCATGAGCCGTATCAAATGCCGTGTCAAGGTCTTTAGCCTCGATCGCTGCAGCAAGCTCATCAAATTTCTTCTCGGTAGGAATCGTTCCGCAAAGCCTTATATAAAGCGCCTCGTTTCCGTAACAACGCTGAAGCCCTTCCTCCACATTAGCACCGAATTCTTTAAGATTTTGTACTGTAAGCATCAGCTGATCCTCCCTTTTTCCTTTATGATAAACTGTGTGAACTCCTCAGGCGGTACCGGCTTTGAGAAATAATACCCCTGGATGACCTCGCAGCCTCTTTCCTTTAATATCCTGAGCTGCTCTTCATCCTCCACACCTTCGGCCACTACGGGAACCTCAAGGAATTTTGCTATATCAAGTATTATTTCCACAAGCTTAAGATTTTTCTCATTCTTAAGCATATTCCTTACAAACTGCATATCAAGCTTTAAAACATCGATGGGTATTGTGGTAAGCGTGTTGAGGGATGAATAGCCCGAGCCGAAATCATCCATCTCTATCTTAAAGCCCTTTGCCCTGAAATCACCTATCACCTCGATAAGGCGGTCGGCATTTTCGGAGTATGCCGATTCGGTTATCTCCAGCATCAGCTCCCCGGGCTCAAGGTCGTTTTCCTCAAGAAGATTAAGTATCTTGTTTTCCAGCTCCGGGTCGAAAATATCGATTCTTGATACATTGACGGATACCGGCACCGAAATGCCAAATTCATCCTTCCACTTTTTTATCTGTGAGGCCGCTTCCTTCCAGACAAAGTAATCCAGACGCTGCACAAGCCCGTTGCTCTCAAAAAGAGGTATGAAATCTCCGGGGCTTATCATCCCCAGCTCGGGATGCTTCCAGCGCACAAGAGCCTCCGCGCTTCTAAGCTTTGGCTCATCCCCCTGAATCCCGTACTTAGGCTGGTAATACACCATAAAATCCTTATTGGCTATGGCGCCGTCAATATCCTTTATAAGCCTTTCCTGGTAGAGCGCTCTCTCATAAACTTCCTTGCTGTAGTATGCAATATTTCTTATATAATCTCCTCTGATATTGTTGGCCGCGGTAGTAGCCTTGTCAAATCGGTTCTCCACGATTGCCTCATTATCAACCCCCTGGTATACTCCGGCCCGGATCCTTATATGGTTTGTAAACTCAAGGCTGTCCAGCTGCGTCTGCAGCATTCCTATAAAGCCCTCGTAATCGTCCCTGTGGTCACAGTATATGTAAAATGTATCGGCCTCGGAGCGGCAGCTCAGCCCCTTTCCCTCATCAAGAGCCTCATGTATGAATTCCGCAAGTTTTTTAAGTACCCTGTCTCCCTGCTTACGGCCGTAGAGCTCGTTAAAGAGGTGGAAATGGTCTATGTTGATAACGACCGCGTCCGTCTTCCGGCTGTTGTCGAAATTTTCTATCTGCCGTATATATTCCATAAAAAAGTCTTTTGCGTAAAGACCGGTAAGCGCATCCCTTTCCGCCGACTGTATAAAGCTTTTATCCTCGGAAAGTTCTATTATCCTCTCGCACCTGGCGAGTATTACCTCAGGCATATCGTAGGGCTTCGTTATAAAGTCCACTGCACCGAGCTTTATACATTTAACCTCCGCCTGCTTCTCCGCCGTCATGACGATCACGGGGATTTTCTTCAGCATTTCATCATTTTTTATGTTCTCAAGAAATTCAAAACCGTCCATCACCGGCATCAGAAGGTCGAGAAGTACAAGTGAATACTTCCTCTCACCGCTCCCCAGTTTTTCAAGAGCTTCCTTACCGTTCTCCGCCTTTACAACATCATAAGTCTCCTGAAGGATATTGCTTAGGATCTCGCGATTTACCATCTCATCCTCAACAATAATAATACTTCTTTTGATGCCGCTTTTTCTCCTGAAATTTTCCATATAATAACCTGTGTATAACCTTTCTTTTCAACCTTCCTCTGATCCGGTTGCTTTCAGTCAAGCTATCCTTGAGAAACACTTACAGTAAATGAAACGGTAAATCCCGCTTACTGCAGATACGCGATAGTAAAATGCAGCTCTCCAAAGCGATCGGTCTCCATTATTATATATGACGGCTTTCTTCCCTCCTGCCTCGGGTACGACAGCGATCCCGGATTTACCGCGTACACATCACCGTCTCTGCGAACCTCGGGCTTATGCGTATGTCCGTACATAACGACATCGACTCCCCTTGCCTTCGCCTCGGAGATGAGAAGCTCGGGTCCCATCGAGACATGGTATCTGTGTCCGTGGGTAGCCAGACACTTGTATTTTCCCACGGTAAACTCTACCTCACCCGGAAGATCGGAGAAGAAATCGTTGTTTCCGCTGACCATGTACACCGGGCATCCGGCCGCCTCTGACAATGCATATTCGCTGCCCTCTATGTCTCCGCAATGAACGACCATATCGGGCTTATGCATGTCGACTACCTTAAAATAATTCTCATTTCTTCTATGAGTGTCACTTACGATCAATACCTTCATTCTCTAAAAGCTCTTTCCTCATCAGTCTGAGTGCCTTGCCTCTGTGACTTATCTTGTTTTTCTCCTCCTCGGGTATCTCGGCTGTTGTACAGCCAAGCTCAGGAACATAAAATATCGGATCGAAGCCGAATCCATGCTCACCCTTTTCCTCAAAATCTATCTGACCCTCGATGGTTGCCCTTACACATTTTTCTCTGCCGTCCGGCAGCACTGCGGCTATCGCGCACACGAATCTTGCACTTCTCTCGCTTCCGGTCTTTCCCTCGAGTCTTCTTATTATGTCCGCATTCTTTATACTATAGGGGGTGTCATGTCCGAGGTATCTCGCGGAATAAATACCCGGCTCGCCGCCGAGGGCATCCACCTCAAGACCGGAGTCATCCGCCAGCACGATATCCCCCGGTAGAAGCTTTGCAACCTCCCTTGCCTTTATCATCGCATTCTCTTCAAATGTCTTTCCGTTCTCTTCTATCTCGGGATCCACTCCCGCTTCCTTCATGGAGATTATCTCGTATCCCGAATCCTCCATTATTTCGCGGATTTCACGCATCTTTCCTTGATTTCCGGTTGCAAAAACAAGTCTCACCTTTCCGTTACCTCTTTCATGGCATTTATAATTCCCTCAGCGATACTGCGCTGATATATTTCATTCTTTAAATACTCACCTTCGGTTATATTGCTTGTGTAACCGACGGTTATTTCCGCCGCAGGAATCTCGAGGTCGTAAAGAATACTTCCCTCCGGTGCCTGCTCTATGTACCGGGCTCTTCCCACCGTGGCAGAGGCGATATTTCTCAGGAAGATTTCGGCGATCGTAACATTATCAAGCTCCGGGATAAAATAATTTCCGTTGTAGTGGGCACCCATTCCGTAATCAGCGGGATCACTGCTCTCGGCAGTTCTTAAAAACACCGCATAATCCGCACCGGAATCCTCTATAAACTGCAGAATGTAATCCGCACCTCTGTTTTGTACCACATATATCCTTACCGGCCTTGGCCCATTGCCGTCTTCTGCGATCTCATCCTGCGCCGCCGCGGACGAGAGCTTCTCCGTCATCATATCGGAGGCATACTCCGCTATATCCGTTGTCCCTTCCTCCGTGACAAGCACAAGGGTCTTATCGTATCTATCGCCTGCCTTGAAGGGCGCGATTATAAGCTGTGAGTTGTCCTGGGATATGTCATAATCCCAGACGCCGTCCATGAGCAGCGATATCCTTACCTCGCCGCCGTATTCCCTGTATGCCGCAGCGGACAGATGCCCGGGATCTCCTTTTACGGCAAGATTTTCAAAAGCGTCGGCGTGAACACCCTTTATCCGTATAAAAAGAGTGTGATCCTGGTAATAGTTCTCCACACTTACCTTGTTTGCCCTTGCCGCGAGGGGTATCTGTATATACAGCTTTGAATCCGAGGTGGACCTGACAACATCCAGGGGTGTCCAGTCAGTCTCCGTATCCCCCTCCGGAACCATCTCCCTTGAGATTTCCCTCGTTGTTTCGCTTATGACAACGGATTTCGTGGAAGTCTTGAACAGAACTCCCCCGAGAATGAGTACAAGAAGAACAAACATGGCTGCAAACTCGTATACGGGTTTTGACCAGCTTCTTTCTTCCTCCTCCGGTATTTCATTTATTACATTTCCGTATTTTAATGTCATCTGTTACTTCGCCGTTTTCTCTCATCTTTCCTGCGGCTTCTTCCTTGGGGGCTTCGGTCCGAGGAACTGATAAAAATATGTTTTCATCATTCCGTTATATATCTTGCGGTTCCTGTCAGCCTTCTTCCCTATCGCATTCTCAGCCTTTTCGTAGGAGGTTATAAGATACATGCTCCATGAGTCCAGCGCCGCGTATCTCTCCCCCACCGTCCTGTAGAGCTTATCTATATCATCGCCCCCGGAGAGCCTCTCTCCGTAGGGAGGATTGGTTATTATAAAGCCGTACTTTTTGGGGTGGCTTAACTGTGCCACATCTCTTTTCTGGAAATGGATCAGCTTATCCACTCCCGCAAGACGCGCATTCTCCCTGGATATCCTTACCATTTCCTCGTCAAGGTCATAACCCTGTATATCCGTCTCCGGCAGCCTTACCACAAGGTCCTCCGCCTCGGAGACCGTATCCTTCCAGAGCCTTTCTCCGATTATATGTTTCCAGTCCTGTGAAAGGAAGCTGCGTTTCATACCCGGGGCAATATTTGCGGCCATCATTGCAGCCTCGATGGGTATCGTTCCGCTTCCGCAGAAGGGATCCACCAGTATTCTGTCCGCGTGCCATGGCGTAAGCATGATAAGTCCTGCCGCAAGATTCTCCGCGATAGGTGCTTTTGCGGTGAGCTTACGATATCCTCTTTTATGGAGGGATTCTCCCGTGGTGTCAAGGCAGACCGTTACCTCATCCTTGAGGAGAAATACTCTCACGGGAAAGGATGCTCCGCTCTCCTCGAACCAGCTTACCCTGTATACTTCCTTCAGCGAATCCACCATCGCTTTTTTCATTATCGACTGTATATCCGAGGGAGAAAAAAGCTTTGATTTAACGCTGGCGGCCTTTGCCACCCAGAACTTTCCGTCCTTTGGTATCCACTCGTCCCACCTGAGCGCCTTTGTTCCCTGATAGAGTTCTTCAAAGGTCTCCGCATGAAAGCTTCCGACCTTGGCAAGGACTCTCTCTGCAGTCCGCAGAAATACATTTGCCCTGCAGACCGCATCCGCGTCTCCGAGGAAGGTGACTCTTCCGTCGGATACCTCGGTTATATCGTATCCAAGATCCGTTATTTCTTTTTTTAAAACCGACTCCATACCAAAGTGGCAGGGTGCGATGATCTCAAATGTCTTCATAAATTCTCTTAAACTACATAAAATGCCATTGCACCGTGGGCGGGGATCGCAGCGGTTATCTTCTCGGAGAATTCTCCGGTCTGTCCGCTCCAGAGCTCAGTCGCTTCCACAGGCATATTGATCTCAAGATCACCCAAGGGGATCTCTATCTCGCTGTCCTCCCCGCCTGCGTTGAATATGGCGATGTACATTCCCTTCTCACAGTCCACCGCAGTCCATACGATAACCTCGGTGCCGCACATTTCCCTGCGGAAAACCTGATGGGCGTGGCGGGAATTGCGGTGCATTCTGAGTACTCCCTCGTTGGTAAGAAGCCCCATCGTAAACTCGTCAAAGCCGGTCATCTCTCCGCCGATCATAAGGGGCGAGCGCATAATGCTCCATAAGGTCATCATCGTTATCTGCTCATCGGTGGTAAAGGCGGTTCTGTTGTTCTTATCATAATCCTGCTTGATGGGTCCCACCGGAAGCATATCGGCATCGGGATAATGGCCTGCGCCTGCGTGTATGCTCCACTTCTCCGCCCTCTCAAACATCGCATAGAGTAACTTCCAGTCATCCCAGAAATCGTCCGTTATGCGCCACATATTTGATACCTGCTTGTAAAGCTCAGCTTTTTCAAGAAGGGCAGGTCCGGGGGAAAGCGAAAGGACCATATCTCTTCCGCATCCCTGAAGGCTCTCGGATAATATGCGAAGCTCCGCCTCCTCATGGGGAAGCTCCCTGCAGATATCATCACACTTTATAAAATCCACTCCCCAGGAAGCATACAGCTTGAATATGGATTCGTAATATGCTCTTCCGGTCTCGTCCGGGGTTACACCGTACATATCCGGGTTCCATGCGCAGATACTGTTAAATCTCGCCGCATCCCTGGCCGTTTTATCCGTACCGAGAACCTTTGTGTTCTTATGAACGGCCTGGCGTGGGATTCCCCTCATAATATGGATACCGAACTTAAGCCCGAGTGAGTGAACATACTCCGCAAGGGGCGCAAATCCCTTTCCATCAGCGGATGAAGGGAACCTGTTGGGAGCCGGGATCAGCCTTCCGTATTCATCCATGCAAAGCTCCGCAAAGGGTCTGTATTCGTGGCTTGTAGCCCCGGGCTCGGACCACTGGATATCAACTACGATATATTCCCAGCCGTATTCTTTTAAATGCTCCGCCATAAATTCGGCGTTCTGTCTGACTTCCTTCTCCGTAACAGCGGCTCCGTAGCAGTCCCAGCTGTTCCATCCCATCGGTGCTATCCCTGGTCTGTACATGATTACCCTCCTATAGTCGGCTGTATGTGCGGATACCGCCCTTTCGGCGACGTCCCGTCTTTGGGCCGCTGCATTAAATGCGATACCCTTGTGTCCCAAACAGAAAAAAGGTACAGTATAAACTGTACCTTTAAGCGTGCGCGAGAAGATTCGAACTCCCGACCTTCTGATCCGTAGTCAGACGCTCTATCCAGCTGAGCTACGCGCACTTATAAGCGATCGACATCATGTTCTTTATGATGTCGATAGTTAGCGCGAACGCCTATACGCGCTAACTAGGGCGAAGCCATCGCGGCGGTCGCGACGTCCTTTGTCGCGACTAGCTATTAGCAATCAACATTGCGTTCTTTGCAACAATCGTCTCGCCTTCAATTACAACGGTACTCATTATAACTCGTTAATTTATTCATTGTCAAGCACTTCTTTTACAGTTTCGATAACGCGATTTGCGTCAAAGGGTTTTGTAAGGAAATCCTCGGCTCCGCGCTTAAGTGCCTCCACCATTTTTTCTCTCTGTCCCGCGGCGGTGATCATTATGACCTTTGCATTCTCGTCCGCGTGTCTTATAAGACTAAGACATTCTATTCCGTCCATTCTCGGCATGGTTATGTCCATGGTAACCACATCCGGCTTAAGCTCCTTGTACATTTTGAAGCCTTCTTCGCCGTCTGCGGCCTCTCCCGCTATCGTAAAGCCATTCTCCTCGAGAACCTCGCGGAGAAGCTTTCTTGAAGTCTTTGAATCATCAACAATAAGTATGCTTGCCACTGTTTTTACACTCCTTAATCAGGCTTATTTAAGAACTCCGAATACAAAATACATAAGTCCGGACCCGGCCTTGAACTCGAGCCGTCTTATACTTTCAACCCCGGCCTTCGGCTCCATTTTGCCGTATTCCGGTGGATAGAGCTCATATAACTGCCCGTTACGGCTCATCTCCTCAGCGTATGCCCCGCTGATAAAATTAAGCAGTTCCCCCGCAGCATCCAACGCATCACCATCGGTTATCTCCGGGAAATGCTCTCCCGCAAAGGTCGATACAGCCTCCAAAAGAGCGCCGCTCCCCTCATGTATTGAGCAAATGATCGTTTTACTTCCTTTGATCAACTGATTCGCGCCCGGGCCGGAAGGGAAGCTGTCCACTTCTTTGACCTCTCCCATGGAAAGACCGCCTCCAAAATAGGGCTCCAGCTTTTCAAAAGCCTTGGATGCGATCACTCCGTATTCGTCCGCTCCCTTTGGCATAAATGTCATAGTACCCATCTGTTCCCCCAATTTATACTAATGCTTTAATGCCTCTTCATGTAATTTTTTTACAAGAGTCTCTATTGAGCCTGTATCAAGTGCGGCCACAGCTCCGAGAAGCCCCTCCATATCGCTCTTTCCATCCCATGGAAGTCTGAACTCCGACAGAGCCTTCGCCGCAGGATCCATGCTGTCTATGTCGAGTATCTCGGATGCATCCGCAAGCTTTTTAAGGTGCGCAAGGAAATCCGCCTTGTCAAACTCCGTTGTCCTTCCCTCCCTCTCGGGGAAGATCACTTTAAGCTTGTCATAGTAGGATCTCCAGTTTTTTATAAACACATCGTTAAGCGTGCTTATAACCTCCGCATCCTTTTCAAGCGCGGCCTTTTCAAGCAGGAACGCAAGCCCGGCGAGAGGAACTATCCCCACCAGCGTTGCCGAGCTCTTCATACTGTGTACAAGAACCCTGTACTCCGAAAGGGCAAATTCGTTCTGTATCTTTCCCTTGTATATCTCAAGCTTACCGTAATACTCCTGAAGTCTGTCGGCATCCCTGGTTATCATCAGCCTGAAATTACCGAGAGTCTCCTTCAGGGTTTCGTTGTCGAAAAAGTGTATATGCGCAAAATCCCAGTCAAGTCCCTCAATATCGTAATTATCGGGATTAAAGCCCTCCACCTTTTCCTCCGCCTCCCCGTAGCTTTTTATAAGCTCCTCGGGAAGAAAGTCTGCAAGCACCTGCTCCAGGTGCGCCGGCTTGACGGGTTTTTTAAGGAAACAGGCGAAGCCCTCCCTGTTGTACAGCTCCCTCGCATCCGTATCCGGGTTCGCGGAAAGAGCGATAACAGGCACATTTGCACTGAGGCTTCCTGAGCTCCGGAGATTTCTGAAGGTGTCGATCCCGTCCATCCCGGGCATCATATGATCCATCAGGATCACATCAAATTTTGTGGCTTCCGCCTTTGCAAGGCATTCCTGTCCGCTGTACGCCTCCTCGACCTCAATCCCGGTTCTCTTAAGCAGGGATTTTACAAGCCTGCAATTCATGCTGTTGTCATCGACAACCAAAACCTTAGCCCCCGGAGCGTACAATCCGTCGTATTCTTCTTCCCCCATGGGCTTACCGTTAGCATTCTCTCCCATGTATCATACTCCTCGTAAACACTCTACTGCGCGTTCGCAGCTCTCTCAAAAAATACCAGAACCGTCTCTATAAGATCCTGATTTGCTTCATCCTCTTTAAAAAGTATATCAGTGTGTCCGTTTCTTCCGGGCTCTTCTCCCCAGTAATAAAAAACATTTTCACGGGTTATGCCGTTTCTCTTTGAGTACAGCGAATACTTATCGGGCGGGGCGTTGTCATCCTCCGAGCCCTCCGCGATAAGAACCGGCACGGTGCTCTCATTGACAAGCCTGTCTGCCTTTAACCCAAGGGTTCCCGGTCCGAAAAGCAGTGCCTGGTAGCACCATAGCGCCGGATAGTTCAGATTTGCCACAGGTCCGACATACCGGGAGCTGTATGAGATGATCGCATCCATCGCGCTGTTGTGCGCCGAAACGGATACAGCCGCCTTAATATCCGAATCTTCCGCAAGCCGGGCGCAAACCGCAAAAGTTCCCCTGCTGTGTCCGAGAAGGTAAATATCCTCCCCCGGAAGATTGGTTCTCGCGTAGTCCATCACGGCTCCAAGGTCAAAAATTTCCCTTGAAAATCCCTTTGCGCTCCTACCCGTACTGTCAACACTTCCCACCGGGTCAAAGACCAGTATATCATATCCGCCCTTATACAGGCCTTCCGCCACCGGAATAAGATCGTCCGCGCCGGCATGCAGTCCCGGAGCGATTATAACCAGTCCCTTTTCATTATCAAGATCGTAGAAATATGCTCTTATCTCTTCTTTTCCTTCAGGAATCGAAAGAACATCTCTCCCGGCGATAAAATCCTCATACTTTGCCGCGATCTTTTCATTCATCACCGCATCATACCGCTTAAAGACCATATCGTAAATGATCTTCGTCGCTATGGCGTTCATAACAAAAAACACAGCCGCGATGATAAGTATTACCTTTATTGCTTTTTTTCCCTTTTTGCCACGGTAGTTCTTTTTATTTCCGTGTTCCGTATCGTTTCTTCCCATGGCTTACATAGCATCCGCAATAATGGCAATTATCCCGATCAGAACAAGTACCGAGAAGATTATACCTACAATAAGTCCGGCGCGGCTCAGATGTCTTCCGACCATTCCCTTTGCGGGAAGTTTTCCGTACTTTGTGTAATACTCATTAGACTTTGCAAGCCCGATGGCTCCGAGGATTATTCCACCGAGGGAGAAGTAGAAGGACAGACCGAGGCAAAGCGCTACTATTCCCATAACCATGGATGAATTTGCAAGGGAAGCCGCCTCGGGAGGAAGTACGGGCTGACCGTAAGCAGGCTGTCCATAGAACTGCTGACCCTGGGGCTGGGTGTATACGGGCTGGCCGTAGACCGGCTGTCCCTGGGGCTGCGTATATGCTGGCTGCGCATACACAGGCTGGTCCTGGGGCTGTGCGTACACGGGCTGACCATCGGCAGGCTGACCCTGGGGCTGCGCGTATATAGGCTGGTTGTAAACAGGCTGTCCGTCGGCAGGCTGGCTCTGAGACTGAGCGTACACTGGCTGTTCCTCTGCTGCTGCCTCGGAAACAACTGTTTCATTAGCCTTGTCGGTAAAATAAGCTCCTGTCTGTACAGTTTCGTCAGGAATATTAACCTGTACCTCGGGGATATTCGGAGCCTGTACTTCAGGCATTATAACCTCGGGAGCTGCCGCTGCTGCCTGCGCCGCCGCTGCCTGCGCCGCCTCATTCATTGCCGAAACAGCCGTTCCGCAGACCATACAGAATTTATCTCCGTCATTTATTTCCGAACCGCAAAAGCTACAAACCATTTTCTTTCCCTCCAGATTATATTGTTGCACAATCAAACATACAATTATGGATAGTATAACATATTTTTACACATAACCATATAAAAAAATCATATTCTTTCATATTCTTGCAAAAATAACCATATTTTCATATAATGGTAAACTGAATGCGAACCAAGGCTGTTTTGCCGGAAAAAATAATGAGGTGCAATAATGATCAGTGCAAATAATGTAACCTACCGGGTAGGTAAAAAAGCTCTTTTTGAGGAAGTTAATATCAAATTTACGGAAGGAAACTGTTACGGACTCATCGGTGCAAACGGCGCCGGAAAATCAACCTTCCTTAAGATCCTCTCCGGAGCGCTCGATACAACAAACGGCGAGATTGTGATAACTCCCGGCCAGAGGCTTTCCGTTCTCGAGCAGGACCACTTCAAATACGATTCATACAATGTTATGGATACGGTGATCATGGGAAATGAGCGTCTCTACCAGATCATGAAGGAAAAGGACGCAATCTACGCCAAGGAGGATTTCTCCGAGGAGGACGGTATCCGTGCCAGCGAGCTTGAGGGAGAATTTGCCGAGATGGACGGCTGGGAGGCGGAAAGCAACGCCGCGATGCTGTTAAACGGTCTCGGAATACCCACAGATTACCACTACTCCCGGATGGGGGATCTCGAGGGCTCGCTGAAGGTCAAGGTGCTCCTTGCAAAGGCACTCTTCGGCAATCCCGATATACTGCTTCTCGACGAGCCCACCAACCACCTCGACCTCGACGCCATCGGCTGGCTGGAGGATTTCCTCATTGATTTTGAAAATACTGTTATCGTGGTAAGCCACGACAGATACTTCCTCAACAAGGTCTGCACACATATCGCGGATATTGACTACGGCAAGATCCAGCTCTACGCCGGAAACTATGATTTCTGGTACGAATCCAGCCAGCTGATGATCCGCCAGATGAAGGAAGCGAATAAAAAGAAGGAAGAGCAGATCAAGGAGCTCCAGGAATTCATCTCCCGTTTCTCCGCCAACGCTTCAAAATCCAAGCAGGCAACCTCGAGAAAGCGCGCCCTTGAAAAAATACAGCTTGATGAGATGCGTCCCTCGAGCAGAAAATATCCCTATATTGATTTCCGTCCCGAGCGCGAGATCGGAAATGAGGTTCTTACGGTCGAGAATATTTCAAAGACCATAGGTGGGGAAAAGGTTCTCGACAATGTTTCCTTTATCATGGGACACGATGACAAGATCGCTTTCGTGGGCGGAAACGAGCTTGCAAAGACCACTCTCTTCCAGATACTTGCCGGAGAGCTGGAGCCCGACGAGGGAAGCTACAAATGGGGCGTTACCACCTCACAGGCATACTTCCCCAAGGATTATACCGCAGAGTTTGACAATGATCTTACAATCACAGACTGGCTTACCGGATATTCACCGGTCAAGGATGTAACCTATGTCCGCGGTTACCTCGGTAGAATGCTCTTCCCCGGCGAGGACGGCGTAAAAAAGGTAAAGGTTCTCTCCGGAGGCGAGAAGGTAAGATGTCTCCTCTCAAAGATGATGATCCAGGGCGCTAACTGCCTTATCTTTGACGAGCCCACAAACCATCTTGATATGGAGTCCATCACCGCCCTCAACAACGGACTTATAAAGTTCCCCGGTGTAGCGCTCTTTGCCTGCCACGACCACCAGTTTGTCCAGACCACCGCAAACCGCATAATCGAGATTCTTCCCGATGGCTCGATCATCGATAAGATAACCACCTATGACGACTATCTTGCAAACGATGAGATGGCAAGAAGGCGCACGGTATTTACGGCAAATAACGAAGATGATGAGAATTAATGAATTAAAGAAATAATAAAGCAATGATAGATTTACACAACCATTCCACAAAATCAGACGGAACCCTTACCCCCGAACAGCTTGTGGTCCATGCCATGGAAAAGGGGCTCAGCGCCTTTGCTCTTACGGATCACGACGCCGTGGACGGTATCGACCCCGCCCTTGAATATGCAGAAAAAATAAAAACCGGTGAAGTTCCCTTCCCCGACAGCGCAGCTCCTTTGGAAAACAGCGATTCTCCCGCCGTTCCGGAGGTCATACCCGGAATAGAGTTTTCTACCCAGTGGGGCGGTAAGGATGTCCATGTTGTAGGGCTTTACATAGACCACAAAAACGAAGCCTTTTGTAAAAAGCTTAAAGCCTTCATAGATTCCAGGGACGGCCGGAATGAAAAGATGGCAAAGAAGCTTGCCTCCCTTGGGATCGGGATAACCTATGAGGGAATGCTCGAAATGTTCCCGAACTGTGTGCTCACAAGGGCTCATTTTGCCAGATATCTGATCGAATACGGATATGTAAAAACCTCCAAGGAAGCCTTTGAAAGATATCTGGGTCCGGGATGTCCGGGATATGTCCCGAGAGAAAAGGTTGAGCCCACCGATGCCGTAAAAATGGCGCTTGAAGCAGGCGGAATACCGATACTTGCCCACCCGATAATCTATGATTTTGAAGCCTCTGACCTTGAGAGGCTGATCGTGGAGATGAAGGAAGCCGGACTCATCGGAATCGAAGCGCTTTATTGCACCCACACTCCCGCGGATGAGAGATATGTCCGCAGCCTTGCGGCAAAGTACGGGCTTGCCATAAGCGGAGGAAGCGATTTCCACGGGGAGAACAAACCCGGTCTCGATATGGGCACAGGCTACGGCAGCCTCTATATTCCGGACTTTATACTCAATGATTTAAAGAAAGCAGCAGGCAAATAACCCGCTGCTTTTTATGATCATTTCGCTATTCACACCCTGCCATTTTTAAACAGGGAGTCCAAGACGCTTCATCTCCCGGTAAAGCCTTCCCACCGGGAGTCCCACAACATTGTTGTAATCGCCCTCGATGCCGCTTATATACCGGGCGCAAAAGCCCTGTATCCCATAGGCTCCCGCCTTGTCAAGAGGATCGCCGGTTGCGACATACTCCTCTATTTCCTCCCCACTCATAGTGCAAAAACTTACGGAGGTTTTTTCATGGAAGGTGTTGATTTTGAGCTCCGGGGATACTATCCTCCGGTATGTCTCAAAATTCTCCTGTTTTCCTGCCTCCCGCAGAGAGTTTATATTATGCTCTCCGGGTCTGACAAGGGTTACTCCGGTGTAAACCTCATGGGTCTTACCGCTGAGGCTCCTGAGCATATCCGCCGCATCCTCCGCATCCCCCGGCTTTCCGAGGATCTTTCCGTCCAAAGAGACGACTGTATCCGCGCCGATGACGAGAAAGTCACTCTCCCCCTCGTTTATAAGCTCCCGGGTTACAGCGAGAGCCTTTCTTTGGGATAATTCCTCCACGAGAGCAGGAGGATCCTTTATTTCGCTTCTTTCATCCGCCTCGCTCACCTTTACTTCAAATTCAAGTCCGATCCGGGTTAAGAGTTCCTTTCTTCGCGGAGAACCGGACGCAAGATATATTTTCATATCCCCAAACTCCATATTACTTCCCGGTCGTACGCTTTTTCCCCGGGGCAGGCTTTCCGGCAGTCTTTCTTCCGGCCGCCTTCTTTTCATGTACGCTATTTCCGTCAGTCTTCTTCGGCTGAGAGTCTTTGCCTTCCGACTTTACCCGGCTGTTTTTCACAGTCTTTGCAAGCTTTACGGGATCCTCCGGCACGGCGCCGCTCATTACCGGAACGAACACTCTTTTATTTTCCTCCGGCTCCGGGAAAGCCTTCTCATACTTTTCACACGCTTCGGCGACGAATATCTCCTGGGAGTTGATATTCTTCTTTCCGCGCCTGTCGGGCTTAAGATACTGGCAGCTGTTGGGCTGTAAAATGGAAGCCCCGATATTGTCCCGCATCTCCACATCAAGAATATGACAGAGCTCATCCCGGAGGCTCTTTTCCTTTATGGGGAATACGATCTCCACACGCCTCTCAAGGTTTCTCGGCATCCAGTCCGCGCTTCCGCAGTAAACCTCGCTCTCTCCGCCGTTTTCAAAGTAAAAGATACGGCTGTGTTCAAGGAAGGTTCCGACAATGGAGCGAACCGTTATATTCTCACTCACCCCGGGTATTCCCACCTTAAGACTGCATATACCGCGGACTATAAGGTCTATCTTTACACCCTCGCTGCTCGCCGCATAGAGAGCCGCGATAATATCGGGATCGCAGAGTGAGTTCATCTTTGCTATGATATGCGCCTTCTTTCCCGCTCGGGCGTTTCTTGCCTCTCTCGAAATAAGCTCAAGGAATCTGTCCTTCAGCCATATCGGTGCAAGGATAAGGTCGTTCCACCCCTCAGGCTCCGAGTATCCGGAAAGCATGTTAAACACTGCGGTAGCGTCCTCTCCCACCTTTTCATCACAGGTAAAAAGACCGATATCCGTATAGAGCTTTGCGGTGGCATCATTATAGTTGCCGGTTCCGAGATGGACATAACGGCGTATTCCGTCGTCCTCTTTCCTTACGACGAGAGTTATCTTACTGTGGGTCTTAAGTCCCACCAGACCGTAGATAACATGGACACCGGATTTCTCCAGTTGCTTTGCCCACTCAATATTATTCTCCTCGTCGAATCTCGCCTTGAGTTCAACGAGCACCGTTACCTGCTTGTCATTCTGGGCCGCCTGCTCGAGAGCGGCTATTATGGGAGAATTCCCGCTGACTCTGTAAAGCGTCTGCTTTATGGCAAGCACCTTCGGGTCAACAGCGGCCTGTCTTATAAAATCCACCACGGGCTTAAAGCTCTGGTACGGGTGGTGCAGCATGACATCTCCCTTGCGGATAACGGAGAAAATGCTTCCCGTCGTCTCAAATTCCGGTGCGGGAACGGGCTGATGCTTCTTCTCTCGAAACTCGTTATAACCCTCCACTCCGTATACCTTCATGCAAAGCGTAAGGTCAAGAGGTCCGTCTATTTTAAACACGGCATTGTCGGCTATTCCAAGCTCTTTTCTCAAAAACTTCAGAAGTCTTTTATCGATGCTGTCCTCAACCTCAAGACGGATTGCCTCGCCTCTCTGACGCTTTTTTACCTGCTTTTCTATCTCCTTTAAGAGATCCTCCGCCTCGTCCTCCTGTATGGTAAAGTCTCCGTTTCTCGTTATTCTGTAGGGATGGGCGCAGACGATGTCATAGTGGAGGAAAAGCTTTGAGATATTTCTCTCTATAACCTCCTCAAGCAGTATAGCCTTCTGTACGCTTCCCTTTCCGGGGAGGAGCACAAGCCTGTCAAGCACCGCGGGAACCTGAACCGTTGCAAACTCAAGGTCTCCGTCGCCGCCCTTCTTTCTGACCATGGCTCCGATATTGAGTGTCTTGTTTCTTATGAGGGGAAAGGGTCTCGAGGAATCCACCGCCATCGGGGTAAGAACGGGATATACCGTCTCTCTGAAATATTTGTCGACAAAGTTCTCCTGGGAGGGCTCAAGCTCCTCATGGTGTCTTATGAGCTCAAGTCCCGCCTTGTCCCGGAGCGCCGGGAGCAGAGACCTGTTAAAGGCATTGTACTGCTCGGTGACAAGGAGCTGAATCTCCTCCAAAAGGGCATCCAGCTGTTTCTTGGGCTTCATACCCGCTATGTCCTTCTTGTCATAATCGGCATGTATCATATCGATAAGCGAAGCGACCCTGACCATAAAGAATTCATCCAGGTTTGAGGAGACTATGCTCATAAACTTAAGCCTCTCAAAAAGCGGAACCTTCTTGTTTTTAGCCTCGTTTAAAACTCTGTGGTCAAACTGTACCCAGCTTATCTCCCGGTTTACATAATATTTTGGATCGTAAAAATCAGTCTTCATAATACCTTATAACACCTTCATTCCCCATCAGGTCGACATGTGTGCGCCCAGCAAATAATCTATGAACTGTGTTGCGGTCCTTCCGCTTAGACCTCCGTGATTAAGCTCCCATTTGTGTGCCTCGGCAAGAAGCTCCTCCTCCGGGAGCAGTATTCCGTTCCTCGCGGCAAGAGCCTTTACTATATCATCAAACTGCCTCTTGTCCGGAGAGCCGAAGTAGATCGTTACTCCGAAACGGTATGCGAGGGAGAGCTTTTCCTGAACCGTGTCAACGCTGTGAAGATCTGTGCTCAGGTTCTCGTTATCCTCGCTTGATTCGCGTATAAGGTGCCGTCTGTTGGAGGTCGCGTAAATAAGCACATTTGCGGGACGCTTCTCAAGACCGCCCTCGATTATCGCCTTTAAATATTTATACTCCGTCTCGAAATCCTCAAAGGAAAGATCGTCCATATAGATTATGAATTTGTAATTTCTCTTTTTGATCTGGGCAATAACATCGTGGAGATCCCTGAACTGGTGCTTGTAGATCTCGATGACTCTCAGGCCCCTTCCGTAATACTCATTCGCGATGGCTTTAATGCATGAGGACTTGCCTGTGCCCGCATCGCCGTAGAGGAGGCAGTTATTTGCCTTAAGCCCCATGACAAAGGATTCCGTATTATTCTTCAGCTTTCTCTTGGCGTTCTCGTATCCCACAAGATCATCCAGCTTAACATGCGCGATATTAAGAATCGGAACGATATGCACCCCGTCATCATCGTGGGTCACCCTGAATGACTTATGTAAACCAAATTTGCCTACCCCGTAATCCTTGTAAAAATTTGTAAGTACCTCCTTCATCTCGGGGGCATCGACCGCCGCCGCCAGCTGCTCCGCCAGCTCACATATCCTTCCGCATATCCTGGTGTTGTATACCTTGCTCTCCCTTGTGCTCGCGTCATAATCAAGCGCCATGGCAAAGCCCGGGACTCCGAGCTGGTCCATTACCGGCTTAAAATCAAATTCAAAAAGCTCACGGAATATTTCTATATCGTGGAGCGCCGCCTGATTTATGGTTCCGGTTATCTCGCCCTTAACCTCGCATCCGCAGCTGTAGCTGTTCTCATTATTGACAAGAAGATTTGCGAGATATGTGTGCCAGAGATTTCCGTGAAACCCGTAGCTGCCGGCCTCGTCGATAAGCTTGTGGAGACAGTCGTACATGGTGATCCTGAGCTTTTCCACACTCTGCTCGGGATCGTCATAATGTGACATAAGCCATGCCATATCATACAAAAGCTCCCCATCCTCAAAATCGCGGTATACGATCAATTCTCTTTCTCTCATAATCAGCACCTTTCGTCAAAGCCTGCGAGCATCGGCAGCCTTTGTGTAAATCCCGGATCTGCCTTAATAGTTTCCGAGTATCCTCATATTTATCGCTTCCTCACGGAGTCCGCGAAGTGCGTTTTTAACCGAAGGATCCTCAAGGTTTCCCTCAAAATCCACAAAGAATCTGTATTCCCACGCCCTGTCGGGGATAGGTCTGCTCTCTATCCTTGTCATATTGAGATTGTTATAAATAAAATGGCTCAGCATATGATAGAGGGATCCGCTCTCATGGGGTATCTCAAAACAGATGCTTATCTTCTTTGCATCCCTTTTAAAAATCTTCTGGTTCGTGACAATGATAAATCTCGTGGAATTATCTCCCTCGTTGTTCACGCCCTTTTTGAGCACCTCGAGCCCGTAAAGCTTTCCGGCCAGTTCACTTGCTATCGCGGCCTGGGTAATATCCTTTTCCTCGGAAACCTTTCTCGCCGCAAAAGCATTGTTCTGCATACTTATCTGCTGCCAGTCATGGTCGGTAAGAAACCTTGAGGACTGCATAAGCGACTGGGGATGCGAATACACTCTCTTTATATCGGAGAGCTGCGCCCCCGGCGTTACAAGGAGGCAATGCTCTATCCTTATTATCTGCTCGCCTATTATATAATGCTCGAATTCAACAAGAAGATCATATATCTCATTGACGACCCCGGCAGTTGAATTCTCGATGGGGAGCACAGCAAAATCAGCGCTTCCCTCATCGATGGCTCCCATTGCGTCCCTGAAGCTGTCAACATGGAAGGCATCCACGGAATCGCCGAAATAGGTCTGCATGGCAATCTGCGAGTACGCTCCTTCCGCGCCCTGAAAAACAACTCTCGTCCTTCCGTTAAATATCTCCTCAACCCCGATAAAGGGAAGCTTTCCGCCGACTCCGTGCTCTGCGAGGAGCCTGTACTGGAGCTTCCGGCTCATCGACATTATCTGCTCGAAGAGCTCCTGCACTCCGTGGGCATTAAACTCATTGGAGGTAAGGGATCTGACCTTCGCCAGCTTATCCTGCTCCCGCTGTCTGTCAAAAACCTTTTTCCCGGTTTCGATCTTGTATTCCGCAACCTGCGCGCAGAGCTCCATCCTTTTTTCGTACAGCCCGACTATCTTTTCATCCACTTCGTCAAGGCGGTTTCTCAAATCCAGTAAATCCATGATGTTAAATTCCTTGTTATTTCCGTCATTTTACAACAGCTTTATGGCAAACCACAAGATTTCTGCCACTTATAAAAATATATACACATTCTATAACAAATTAAACTTGATAGCAAGAATGTGGTGGTTTATACTTTAGGTATGAAAAAGATTAATAAAAGAACTCTTATAATCGTAATAATCGTTGTTATCCTCGCCCTCGGCGGAGGTGTTTTTGTAGCGGTATTCAACACCCGCGGGGAGCACATTGCCCCCAATCCCGCCGGCACCATCGGTAACACACCCGGCAATATAAACAACGGCGGACTTTTCTGTGAGTCCGACGGCAAGGTTTATTTTGCAAATTCCTTTGATAACTACACGCTCTATCGTATGAACAGCGACGAGACTGAGATTGAAAGACTTTCCGGCGCGGTAATAAGCAATATCCTGGCCGCCGGAGATTATATCTATTATTTCCAGAAAAGCGCCTCGGGAGAGACCGGCCTCGGCGGAGTCCGCGTACCCTTCTCCTTCAACAGAAGCCGTAAGGACGGAAAGAAGGCGGTGTCCCTTGCAAGGACGGTGGTTACCACCGGGCAGCTTGTGGATAATACCCTCTATCTGCAGGGTATGGATGATAACGGCGCATACTTCTTCAAGACCGGAACCGACGGCTCGGATTACGAGGAACTGGCAAGATATGTCCTTAATCCCGCATCGGCATTAAACGGACAGATTTATTATAATTCAACTGTGGGAAATCATTTTCTTAACAGATACGATACTGCCTCCGGAGCCGTGACCACACTTCTTGAGGAGAATGTATGGAATCCGGTGATCTACGGGGACTATGTATATTACATGGATCCCGGCAACGATTACCAGCTCAGAAGATACAGCCTTTCAAACGATAATATAGAGATACTGACCAAAGAGAGGGTTCAGCTTTTCAATGTCGGAAACGGCCTCATATATTTCCAGACCTTCGGCTCCTCCTCCGGTCTTTACTTTATGGGAACCGACGGAAACGGGGTGACCCTTGTGGCAAACGGTGAATATACCGATATAAACATGACCTCGCAGTATGTCTATTTCCGGGATTTCTTTGACGATACGGTTACCTACCACTCATACCCCGGTTCCACCTCCTATACCGCATTCGCCGCCGCCAATCCCGGAACCGCGCAATAAATAATCGGCAGGGATTTACTCCTCAATATGTTCGATACCGGTGCTTAATATCGTTACAATATGTGAATCCGCGGGAGAATAAAAGATCGTCTTTCCCTCCCGTCTGTTCTTTACAAGGTCCATCTGCTTAAGGACCCGGAGCTGATGCGACACGGCGGATTCACTCATTCCGACCACCTTTGCGATATCCTGTACACAAAGCTCCGAGCACAAAAGGACATTGAGTATCTTAAGCCTTGTAGCATCCGCAAAAACCTTAAAGAACTCCGCCAGCTCCTTCAGCTCCTCATCGGGCGGAATCTGTTCATCTATTTTCTTATACAACTCGTCCTTCATAGTCATCTCCTGTATGCCAAATCCTGTTGTAAATAGTTCAGCGCAGCTCACCGTATCTTACGATCTTTCCGTCATCCCTTATCATAATAACATAAACGCCATACTCGTTTGCAAGTACCCTTCCCTCATTTTCTCCGAGTACAAATATGGCAGTAGAGAGCGCATCGGATAAAAGTCCGCTTCCCTCCTCCGCCTTCATTACCACAGTTACCGAGGTCAGACCACTGTCCGCCGGATACCCGGTTTTCGGATCGAATATATGATGATATTTTTTATCATCTGCCTTGATGAACCTCTCGTAATCCCCGGAGGTCGATACAAAATAATCCCCCAAAAGCCCGACACTTTCCGCGATTTCGCCCGTATCAAATGGATCCCGCACCGCGATATTCCATTTCCCTCCTCCGGGCTTATAACCAATGGTTCTTATGCTGCCCCCTGCCGCAAGGATACCGCTGCTTATTTTTGAAACCTCCTCCCCCGCGGAATCCAGCAATATACCTTTCCCCACGGCTCCGAGCTCCAGCCTCATTCCTTCGGGGATAAAGATACGGTGATCCTCTATCCGTATCTTTTCATATCCGCAGGATTTAAGACAGTCCGAGATTTCCTCATCTGCCGGCGGTATATAATCCCGGGTTTCGTTTTTGATCGCATCCTCCAGATTCCAAAGCTCTATAAGCGCTCCCAGAGAAATGTCAAAGGCTCCGCCGCTTTTTTCCGATATCTCAAGACAGTCCGTAAGATACTCTTCCATCTCCCCGGAAAGAGGGTAACCCTCTGCTTTCCCTGCGGACTCGTTTATCCTGCTGAGCTCGCTCCCCTCTATGTAGCCGGAGATAAGATCCTTCTCCAGAAATCTTCCCTTATCCACGATTGAATCATACAGACTGTCTGCGTTTTCACCGGGTCTGGCTTTGATGGAAAAGGTCATATATGTATCCATCATAACCTCCGCCCCGGTTTTTTCCGAATATCCCGGAGCCGGGAAAGCCCCGCACCCGGTAAGCGCAAGGACAAGCACGCCGAGAAGGGATGCCGCCCCCAGCCTGCATCCAAAATGCCTTATAACATTAGAAACCGAATCATAAATCCCCATCTGTCAGCTCTCTTGCTTCAAGCTCCTTTAAAAGCTCCGATACCGTCCTTCCCAGTACAGGATGTCTGTAATACCCGGCAATCTTTGCAAGGGGCTCCAGCACGAAAAGCCGGTTTTGCATATCTGTGTGCGGTATCGTAAGAGTGCTGTCGGATAAGGAAATATCATCATAAAAAACAATATCAAGATCAAGGGTCCTCGGTCCCCATCTTACTTCTCTCTTTCTTCCCTCACTGTTTTCTATTTCGTGAAGATAATCCAGAAGCTCATGGGGAGAAAGTACCGTCTCTACCATTACCGCGCTGTTAAGGAAATCCTCCTGTATAACTCCGCCGTAGGGTTCAGTCGCAAACCTTTCCGACTCACAGATAAAGCGGGTATGCTTTTCCTTATCAAGAAGCGCTATCGCCCGGTCTAAATGCCCCTCCTTATCGCCCATATTCGAGCCTATGGATAAATACGCGATATGCCTTGAGAGAGTTCTTTCCACGGAAACCGACTCAAAGGGAAGCCCTATGGGTGCCTCGGGTTTCCTTATCTCCAGCGTTATGCCGCTGACCAATGGATATTTATACAGTATCTCGATGCAGAGCAGCTCCGTTATCTTTTCCAGCAGCTTACAGGTATTTTTCTGCATATATTCCGTTATAAAATGGCAGACCTCACCATAATCCACGGTAGACTCAAGATCGTCCGAGAGAACCTGCCCCGCGGTGTTATCCAGTACCAGCTTCGCATTTATAAAAAACTTCTGGCCTGCCATGGTCTCTTCCTCGAAAACGCCATGGTGGGCAAAAACCTCAAGTTCACGGATCTTAATGATCCTCATATCACTGTTTTTCATAAGCCTCCATTATCGCATTGTAAAAATCCGGATAGGTCACTCTTATCATCATAGGTTTACCCTCGGAGGTTAAAAAGCAGTGCTCCGAGTGTCCCTCAAATACTGCCTCCCCGTTCTGGTTCGTCATACTGTAAACAAGCTTAAGCTTAACTCCCTTAAACTCCTGAATCCTTACATCGACGGATACGATATCCCCGAAGGTCGTGCTTTTTTTGTACTTTCCGTCCACCGAGATAACAGGCGAGATTATCCCGAGCTCCTCCAGCTTCATATATGACCATCCTATCCGCTCGAGGAAGTCCACTCTCGCCTCCTCCATCCAGCGGATATAATTTGAATGGTGCGTTACCAACATTTTGTCTGTCTCGTAATACTGAACCTTGTGCTGATACATATTTAATCTCCTATAGCAGGCAGCGCCGCATAGGGCGCGGCGTGTCCGTTTTTATCCCGTCATCCTGCGCATGATGCCGTCGCCGTTATCCTTAAGCCATTTGTCCCATTTTTTATAGTCCGGGAATACGCTGAGTACATGGGCATAAAATCTCTTGGAGTGATTCATCTCCAGCCTGTGGCAGAGCTCGTGGACCACCACACTGTCAATCACCTCCGGCGGCGTAAGCATAAGCAGGCAGTTGAAATTAAGATTTCCGTCCCTCGTACAGCTCCCCCATCTTGTGACCTGGTTCCGGATGGTTATCCTTCCGTAGCTTACCCCCAGCAGGTCGGCGTAATATCTGCATCGCCCGGGTATCACCCTCATGGCTTCGTCCGCAAGCCTTTGGATATCCCCGTCGCTGAGGAGCGGTTCCGGAGGCCTGCTCTCCTCCCGCTGTCTCATCTTCTCAAGATGCTTTAATATCCAGCCCTCGTGCTCATCCACAAAGGCCTTTACGGTCCGGTCAAAGACGGATGCCGGAGCCTTTACCACAACCCTGCCTCCCGGCTTTATCTCAATGGCAAGAGTCTTTCTCCTTGACTTAATTATATCTATTTTATCATAATCCAACATCTTTATCTGTTATTATACCTTTATACCGAACAGCTTTTTCCTTCAGTCCTTCAGTTCTTCCTTTGATGCTTATCACATATCTTATTATAAATAAACATACCGCCAAGGCTTATCAAAAGCGTAACCCCAAAAACAACTATCGCAAATACTATTTTGTTTTCTCCGAGGGCGGAAGCTCCCACACAGGAGGTCAGGATAGAAGGAATCCTTGCCACCGTCGCGATAACGACCCAGCGGAGGAGGGAGATGTCCGTAAGCCCCGCCACATAGCTTAGGATGTCCTTGGGAGTTCCCGGAATGAACATCAGCATAAACATCCAGAAATCTCTTTTTCTCGAAGCCTTAAGGAATTTCAGCCGGTCTATTTTTTCCTGCGGAAAGAAGACCCTCAAAGCCTTCATTCCGAAGGTTTTTACAATCAAGAAATCTATGGTACTGCCGATTGCGGCACCTATAAGACAGAGTACGGTTCCCTCAAAAACCCCGAAGGCATACCCGGCTGCCAGCTCAACGGGTTCTCCCGGAATAAAGGCAAGCATTATCTGGAAAACCGTGATCGCTATAAAAACAAGCCTGCTCCTTAACCAGTACCTGTCTACAAATCCCCTTACAAGCTCCGCGTTGGTTACAAACCCCAGTATCCTCTTTCCGAAAAACACTGTCAGAAGCGCCGAGACCGCAAGCAAAAGCAGGATCACCAGAATCACGACAACCCTTTTCCCTATAAGCTTTTTCGGCGTCTTTTCACCTTCATTTTCCGGCTTTTCATTTATTCTGTTTGTTTCATCCGGTATATCTTTATTGTCGGTCATATAAATATTCAGGTCAGAACAGCTCCCTCCGCACCTTGTCCATAACCTTTCCTCTCACAGTCGTATTATGTCCCAGCAGCCTGTCGGTCTTCGCAATAAGCCCGGAAAGGATTTCTCTATCCATTCTCTTTTCTTTTTCATAAAAGGTTATCACAAACACTTCAAGAACCGCAAGAAAAAGAAGTGCCATGATAAAGGGCTCGGGCATATAATAGTCAACCGACGCCCCGGGATAGAGCATCTGGAGCTTATATGAAAAATAACTCCGCAGTTTTCCCGGAAGCCAGCTGTTTTTTTCAAAAATCTTCTCCAGCCTTTCGGAAAAGAACTCATCCGCTTTGCTCTCAAATACCTTTCCGAAATACCTTTTGTAATCCAGTATAAGTTTAAATGCACCTCTATGGCTGAAAAAAAGATACAGCTCCGGGAACCAGCCGTAAAGCATATCATTGACAAAGCTCACCGGCAAAAGCTGCAGCCCGTCAAAGGCCTCCTTGCATCTTTCCTTTATCATCCACGGAATCTCATCCGGATACTTCCTTTCCAAGAAGGATTTATCAAAGGGAACCTCCAAAAGCCCCTCAAGGTCATTCCTTACAAGCTTAAGATGCTCTCCGTAAATATGGATAAAGCAGTCCTTTTGTGCATTTCTGAAAGCCCTGTAATCCTCCGCCGCCCAAATCCTGTCGAGGACAAGCTCAAGATCCCTTAGAAGATGCCCGGCAAATTTCCCGTCCGCCTCCGGAATATCCCAGTATATATCAAGCTTTTCCCTTGCGGGAATAAATTTCAGTCTTCCCTCCTGCTTAAGAAACAGCTCCGCCGCCGGCCTACATGCCAGGTCTATAACCCCTGTCTCCACGCCCCCGTAGGATACCGTGTATCTCGGAAAAAGACGGCAGACCTTGGGCAGATGCTCCGTCCTGTTTTCCTTTTGAAGTCTGCAGAGCCCGTCCTTTTCCTGGTAGACACATTTTCCAAAGGGAGCCCGCATACAGTATTCACCGGAGGAAGTCCTTTTTATACTTTTGCGCAGTGCCTTCCCCTCCCGCCCGGGTTCTTCCATATACTTTTTAAGCGTCTCATCATCAACCGTCAGATTCCATGATCTGCAGCAATTATCGGAGCATTTATCCGCTATGCAGTTAAAATCATAAAAAAAAGAAATTACTAAAGGCTCCATATTTGATATAATTCTCTTATGTCAGATAATATGCCAGATAAAGAAAACCGTGATAATAAACCGAATAAACAGCTCCTTACCCGTATTATTGTATTAAACATTATAATAGCGGTCATATTCTCCGGAAGCCTCGCCGCGATCATCCTTTCAAGACCGGGCTCCGGCTCTTCAATATCCGGCGGTTATACCGCGACCGTATACCAAAACGGCAGGGTGATCTCCGTTATCGAGCTGTCCGCCGCAGAGGACTCAAGCTTTACGGTTCGTACCGAACAGGGCGGAACAAACACGATAACCGTCAAGGACGGAGATATCTGCGTATCCGAAGCGAGCTGTCCGGACAAGCTTTGTGTAAAGGAAGGCTGGGGAACAAAATCTCCGGTTCCCATAGTATGCCTTCCAAACAGACTCGTTATAGTAATATCGGACAACACTGCACATGGAGGAGAATATGATGCGCTTACCTACTAAGAAAATCGCTCTGCTCGCCATGTTTGCGGCTCTGTCCCTCGGAATCTATGCCCTTGAGAGCGCTGTCCCGAACCCTGTACCCATTCCCGGGATAAAGCTCGGTCTCGCAAATATAATCACCCTGGCAGTCCTTAAAAAATATGGCTTTAGGGACGCCGCCCTTGTCCTTCTCGTAAGGATTCTTTTAAGCGCCCTTCTTTTCGGGAGCCTTATGAGCCTTATGTATTCCGCCGCAGGCGGAGCGCTCTGTCTTGTGGGCGAATATATCATTAACAGACTGCTGAGCGGGAAAGCTCTTGTCATAACCGGCATATTCGGAGCCATCCTCCACAACGCCGGACAGATACTTGTCGCGTTTATCCTTACATCCGTTCCCGGTGTACTTGTCTATGTTCCCTATCTTCTGGTCGCAGCAGTGCTCACCGGACTTTTTACTTCCCTTGCGGCGCATTTTACCCTGAAGCTTCTAACGAAGCTCCCGGCAGATTAACCCCGGAGGATTATCCCCGGAGCCTAATGCTCCATACCGGGGATTTTTCTTTGGGGTGTTCAAAATCCGCCTTCCCCGCAGACGGCATCCGTCATATCCAGTACCCGCCTGTTTTCCTTAATATCGTGGACCCGGAAAAAGGAGGCGCCCTTCATTCTCCCGATAACTGTGGTAGCAAGCGTCCCTTCAAGCCTCTCATTCACGGGAAGGTCAAGCGTCAGCCCTATTACCGACTTCCTGCTTGTTCCGAGAAGCACCGGAAAGCCAAGTTTACATAACTCGTCAAGTTTCCTTATGATCTCAAGGTTTTGTTCCCGGCTTTTAGCAAAGCCCACTCCCGGGTCAAGCATTATCCTGTCCCTTGATATTCCGGCTTTTTCAGCAATGGACAGGGACTCTTTTATATCCCTTAGAACATCCTCTGTGAAGTTTACATAATTCGGCTCCCGGCGGTTGTGCATAATACAGACCGAAAGCCCGTTTCTTGCTATAACCTCCCCCATTTTTCCGTCATATTTAAGCCCCCATATATCATTTATGAGGTCTGCTCCGGCCTTTATCCCTGCCTCTGCCACGGCGCTTTTGTATGTGTCGAGGGATATGGGGATATCGAATTCTCTCCTTACCGCCTCTATGACCGGAACTACTCTTTCTGTCTCTTCATCATCCGAAATAAGCGTATAACCCGGCCTTGTGGATTCTCCGCCGACATCGAGTATATCCATACCCTCGTCTATCATGCGCTTAACGGTCTTAAGAGCCTCGTCCACATTAAGCTTCTTCCCGGTAAAAAAACGCCCCCCGTCCGAAAATGAATCGGGGGTAACATTTAATATTCCCATTATGTAGCTTTTATGAGCCGTATCAAAATATTTACTGCCAATCTTCATAAGTATACCGGTCTCCGACATATATTAATGCCTGTCTTTATATCAATACTATCTTATCTCCAGCATTTGAAAGAAACGGTTCCTAAGCTGCTCGCTCTCCTCGAAGCTTCCCCGTGTAGCGATAGTGACCGTCCTGCTTCCGGGCTTTTTTACCCCACGCATGGTCATACACAGGTGCTCCGCCTCAAGAACCACCATTACTCCCTCCGAGGACAGCTCTTCCATAAGCGCATCCGCGATCTGTCCGGTCATCCTCTCCTGGATCTGGAGTCTTCTTGCAAATATCTCCACCGTGCGGGCAAGCTTGCTTATTCCAACCACCTTATCCCCGGGAATATAGGCTATATGAGCCTTTCCGTAAAAGGGCATCATATGGTGCTCGCACATTGAATAGAATGTTATATCCTTTTCCATAACCATCTCATGGTTCGGAAAGCTGAATACCCTCGATAAAACCTCCGAGGGCTTTTTATCGTACCCTTCAAAGATCTCCTCGTACATCCTTGCTATACGGTCCGGTGTATCCTTAAGACCTTCTCTGTCAATATCCTCCCCTATTCCCTCGAGCAAAAGCTCAACGCCTCTTTTTATCTTTTCCTGATCCATTGTCTGCAAGCTCCGTAATCTTACCTAAAAATGAGAGAGAACCGAATACCACGATAACGCCGTCCCTGCCCGCCATCAGCTTTGCCATTTCCAAAGCCTCCTGCAGTGAATCTGCCGCAGTGACATTCCCGTTATAGGCGCGCACTGCCTCCGCAAGCTCTATCGCCCCGAGCGCCCTTGGATTTCCGGGACTGGTGACGGTAAAAATGCTCTCCGCCTTCGGCGCAGTAATGGCGCATACCTTGTCGTATTCTTTATCCTTCAGCATACCCATTATATAAATGATACGCCTGTTTGTAAAATAGAAATCTATCGAGTCTGCCAATACCTTTGCAGCATCCTCGTTGTGCGCTCCGTCAATAATAATACAGGGCTTGTCGGAGATCTTTTGGAACCTCCCGGGCCAGCTTGCGTTTTCCAGCCCCTTCCTTATGGCTCCGTCGCTTATCTTAAGCCCCTGTTTTCTAAGCGCAAATATACATTCCAACGAGAGCGCGGCGTTTTTAAGCTGGTATTTCCCGGCAAGGTTTATCTTAAGCTCCTTTAATCCGCCATAATCGAAAACCTGCGTAAATGAAGCCTTTGAAACCCGTCTGTCTTTTATGTTTTCCTCACAGACAACCGAGAGCCCGCAGCCTTTTTCCCTTGCTGCCGCCTCGAGAACCCTCATGCTCCCGGGATACTGCTTTGCCGATACGACCATGCTTCCGGGTTTTATTATCCCGGCCTTGTTTTCGGTTATCGCCTCCAGAGTATTTCCGAGAAAGCTCATATGGTCAAAGCTTATCGAGGCAAAAACACATGCCAGAGGAGCCGGAATCACATTGGTAGCATCCAGAAGTCCGCCCATTCCCGCTTCTATAACCGCAATATCACAGTTTTTTTCTTTAAAATACCAAAAAGCCAGAGCGGTCTCTGCCTCAAAGCAGGATGGACCGTCCAGCCCTTTTTCACCCATTTTCCCGACAGCTTCCCTTATCTCGCGGACGCCTCTTTCAATATCGGCACCGGATATATTTCTGTGTCCCACGCGGAATCTTTCCCGGTAGGAAAATACGGCAGGCGAGGAGTACACGCCTACTTTATATCCCGCCGCGGAAAGTATCTCCGAAATAAAAGAAAGAGCGGAGCCCTTTCCGTTTGTTCCCGCGATATGGACGAACTTAAGGGAATCCTGCGGATTTCCCATAGTCTCCAGAAGCTTTCCGATTCTCTCAAGACCCGGCTCTATTGCCCCGCCCTTCAGGGATGTCAGGTATTCTATTGCATCAGATATATCTTTCCCAGCCATGTCACGCATCGCGCTTTCCTAAAAAACCACACGACACCTACTGAATATCGCTTAAATCGCTCATCTCTCCGCTGCCGATATCCAGCATATTGACAGTCCTTCTCTTAAGTCTTGCGGTCTCCGAAGCCTCAAGGATAAAATCCTTTATCTCCCTGGATTTCTTTATGTGCTTAAGCTCCAGCTTGGGGTCTGTCGAGTCTCCGGTATAGCATACGATCGTTCCGACGCCCACCATCTTCTCGGCGAGAGTTCTGGTAAGCTTTACATCCTGAACCTTATACATATAACAATCATCCTCGGTGGTCTTGAAAAAACCGGTGTTGATGGTTATCATATCTTCTTTTATATGATATCTCGTAAAGGTAAAGGGCAGCCCAAAGAAAAGCCAGCGTTTTCTCTCATGATACTCCATACGAATCTCCTCTGATATACGCGTTATTACAATATGCCTTATTACGGTCAAATTATTTAATTGCGAAGTCTTGTTCCCTCGTATTTGCTGCGAAGGGCAAGGGAGCTTTTCAGTCCCTCATACTTTGTTATCGTATCCCCCTGTGGAAGAACGATGTCACAGGTACAGGCCAGCAGGGTAAGCTTCTCGGGAGTAAGCCTGTTTCTCATATTGACAAGGGCGGTAAGCTTTTCCCCGTATGTCTCACAGGCCATAAAAGCATCGAGATCGGCATCGTCCTGGTCCGCCTCGCTCGTAAGCTCAAAGCGCATCTCCTGCTTTGCATCCGGGTATTTCTCCTTATCTACCGGGCTCATAAACATCTCCAGAGGTCTTGCGTATGCATCATTCTCGTCGTTAAGAGACTGGTACACCACGAGCTTCTCCCCGGTCTCGCTGTGCTTTGCGACTGCAAGGACTCTGTACATATTTCCCTTAAAATGCCTGTAAACTTCCTGCGGTTTAGGAATATTCATATTATTTCTCCCCGGGTTCGGCCGGCTTCCTTTGTCAGACCGCAAACCCATAAATCCTCTATATTCTACCATAAGAGAACGATTCTGTCATTTATTATTGTTCAAGGATTACCTCAAAACTGCATCCTTCACAGGAAAAGCCCATATCCTCGATATCTTTCTCGATATAGCTTTTTTCTATATCGGAAAGAGAGGCAAAGCGCTTATGGTGGAGCTTGACACTGTACACCCTTGTATCCTCCTCTCCTGTTACATAGGTAAGGGTCACTCCGGCGTTGTGAAATGACTCCTCCTCGAGATATTCTCTTACAAGGCTCTTGTACTCCGCGGTCCTTGACTTAAGATACATATCCTTTTCCATCTGTTTCCGGTCGGTCTGTCCGTTTACCACGAGGACAAAGCCGAGAACGATGGCTGCTGCCATGATCAGACTTACGATGCCGTATACAGCCTCCCTTAGCCCCCGCCCGGGTACTTTCCTTTCAAAAACGCCTCCTGCAACGCCTGTATCCATTCTTCTCATAATAATATCCTCCTGCAAATTTACGACAAATTTAATTTACAAGAGGATATTATCATACTATCAGGGTATTAAATTACTCTCAATAAAAGATTCTTACCCGTCGCCCTCCTCTACCTGCGGAAGGAGCGTTTTGGAGGGATATACATACTCATCCTCCAGATAGGACAGTATCACAAATCTGTCATCCCCCTCCGAGCAGGTCGAAAGAAGTACATAATTCCCGGTTCCGGGATCCGGCTCCGCCACCCTCCGGGATGCATTATCACTCAAAAGCTTTAGGGTCTTTTCCGTCTCTTCCCCCATCCGGTGATGGGCAGTATATACATCTCCCTCATACGCGGAGATATAGGCCCACTCGTATATACGATACCTCCTTGCCCGGTCTGCGGTAATTATCTGGAAATACTTATGCTCCTCGTAATACTCCTCATCCTCCGCATACTTTTTAAGGCCTCCGAACATGCTGCCGTCTCTCATATTGTGACCGTAGATCGGCATATAGGCATCGGTAAGATCCGGATTTGCGGTCCGGTCAAGGAATATGGAGCCCGCGTTCATGGGTTCGCCCTTATAATTCCGCCTCAGATAATAATTATTATCCCTTGCCTGCATTATGGGATAGCTGATCTCTCCGTCCTCAAAAAACAGCCATCCCACGGTATCCGGGTACATCTCATCAAGCAGCTCCATATCCACCGTCACAAGCTCATACCACTCTTTTTCCTCTTTCTTTGGACTTTCGGAGCCCCCGCTGTTTTTCCCGGTCTTACCTTCCGCGCCGGTGTCCTCCCCTGCTGCATCCTCCGCACCGGATATATCTTCTCCACTCTCCTTATCCTCTATGCCCTCCGGAGCGACGCCACTTTCTCCGGCCGTAAGGAATATCCCTTGCGCTGACCTGTACAGCTCCTGCGCGGATCTGTATTTCAAAACAGTGACAAAGCTCATGATAAGAGCGAAAACAGACAGAGCAATCCCGCCAAAAAAGATGAGATATAATATTGTTTTTTTCTTTAATTTCCTTTTTTTCTTTTTCCTGCTATTTTTCATTTTTCCTGCGGGAGGTCAGCCTTATAAGGAAGAAGGATACCGCACTTGTCATCATCCCTATGATAAAGACTATAAACCACACCTTCTCCGGTACTATGGTGTCCGAGGTCTTCGGTGCCTTGATTTCGGGAGCCTTGATTTCTGGAGCCTTTGTACGCTTTATCTCCTCCCACCCGGCAGTCAGCACCATATCCGATGTTACAGGCTCGCTGAAATCGTACAGCCTGCCGTTAAGATACCAGCCGGTAAATACATATCCATCGCGGTATGTTCCTGCAGGGAGTCCAAGATATCTGTTGCCGAGCACCTTTACCGGTGAAACCGCGGAGCCTCCCGCTGTATCAAAGCTTACGGTATAAACATCCGCGTCAAGGTATGTGATAGCGTACTCCGAGTAGTACCTGGAATACAGGTGGATAAAACCGCCATCCCTGTCAATATAGTAACCTTCCTCGGCGTAATCCTCCCGGGGTGCCTCGAATCTTTTCAGTGTCACAGTCTCTCCGTCATGTTCCCTGAACATTACCGGTTCTCTGGATGTAACCTCCTCTCCGACTTCAAGTATGAGCTCTATCGGCTCTTCGGTGTCGGATATAAGACTCTCTTCCAGCAGATTATCATCGGGATCCGTCACATATTTTTCTATTGAAATGTCAAAATATTCCTTCTGGTAATACTCGTTTGAAATACCGTCAACAAATCCGTCAAGGGAGTCATTTATGAGATTATATCCCTCCGTACTGAATCCCGCCCCGTTATCAGGCATGATCCGGACTATAATCTCGACATTCATCTCCTCGGGCTTATGCCTTTCGGCAAGCTCAGTCAATCCCCTGCCCTCGGCATTTCTTATATGACTTCCCATTCCGGAGAAAAGCCCTATCTGTACACTGCTTACATACGCAGTTGCCGTTGTGTGAGGGTATATCCTGAAGGTTGCGTACGCCTTCGCCTCCTCATAGTACATATTTCCGGCAAATGTTGCCTCAACATCATATGTTCCGATTGCATCGGGAACGGTATCAGTGTATTCTCCGCCGCCGAAAGTCCGGAACCTGTAAGTCACATCAGATATGCCGTTTGTCTCGCTCTCAGGCGTCAGATCAAGCGGATTTCCGTACTCCACATCGCGCGCATATACCCTGCCCCTGCCTATGCCCTTTCCGATGGTAAGGACTCCGGGGATCACGGTAATGTTGTAATTTGCACAGGGCGTATAATCTATATTTATCGGGTATTCGCCGGGCTCACTTCCACGCTCCGCATTTGTATACAGATTGACCTCAAGATTATCCCTGTCATATTTATTACCGAGGATTCTGTAGGCAAAAGCGGGAATCGGTTCAGCATAAACTCCGTAAGCGTTATTTGCCACGATCGTAATATCCCTCGGAAGTACCTCAAATTGCTTCGGCTCAGTAAGAACGGAAAGGTAATGATCCGTCTGCGGGATAAACGCCTGTACCTCGTAGGTTCCCACATCTATTACCTCGTCAGCCTGCAGATCAAAGGCTGAATCCCCCGCCCTTCTGTATCTGAAAAACGGTGTCGCGCCGATATTGGTCGTGCTTACAACCTCCGGAGCCGGAAGCTCATTTCCCGCAGAGTATACGATATTGCCTGCCTGGATGGCGGCTTCTCCCTCGGCACGGATTATCGTGTAAACTCCGCTCTCTGTCCTCACATCATAGTTCGGGTTAGAGGTCGAAACTATCGTTATGGGATAATCACCTATATCCGAATAGCTGTCGGCAGCTGTTTCAAGAACCGCCCCAAGCTCGTCACCTTCATACAGACAGCCTCCGGATACATAGTAATCCAGCGATTTTAAAGGCTCTCCATAGGGACTGATCTTATCGTTTGCGGTCACTGTAAGCGATGCCGGTAAAACTTTAAAGCTGTCAAACGCCGGTGTCGGAGAATAGTACTCGGTCTCCGGGAACAGCGCCTTTACCTCATACTCGCCCACATCAATAACCTGTGAAATATCCAGATCAAATTCTTCACTTCCGGATTTTCTGAAGGAGAAAACCGGTGTAAGACCTGTATGGGTAGTACTTGCTGCCGCTATGGACGGCTTTATCATTCCCTTGCTGTAAACAACATCATCCGCGGTGACAAAAGCGTTTCCGCGGGGCTTTAAAACCGTATACTCGGCATCCGTGGCACTGATCGAATAATTGGAATCCGACCCACCGACAGCAGCGGATATGGTGTAAATTCCCGGAACGCTTATTATGCGCCCTTCCGCATCAGTCGATACCGTTGTGGACAGTTCAATATCCAACCCTTCGGCAGAGGCGTGATCAGCGCTTTCATAGTTCATTCCGCTTACAAATTCATAGGTCAGCGGCTCTATCGGTTCACCGGTAGGAGTTTCCTGGTCATTAATCTTTATACTGATGATCTGACGCGATATTTCCCAGTTCTTATCTACTACCATAAATCCGTAACCGGTCTCATATTTTACACGGACTGTGTAAGTTCCGGCATTTAAGGCTCTGTCCGTGTATTTGTCGGTAACAGAATAAACCTCCTCAGAGCCAAATACCACGGGGGTATTGTCAATTACCGTTTGCCCTGTGAACGCAAGCTTTCCCGTCATGGGATGAACATGGGATTCCCCGATCGTATATTCCTCTTTTACATAAGGTCTCGAAGAATTGTCAAGCTTTACATAGGGCATGGGGATCATTTCCGAGCCGTCATTTCCCGAAACTGTGTTTTTTGCAACAAGGAAGCATTCCGTTTCCCCGTTTATGTTGTTAAATGTCAGCTTTCCCTCCCCGTCCGGAACAGTGAAAGCGCTGATAACGGTTCCTCCGTCATTTACGAGCGCAAACTGATATTGAGGCGAGTTCTGTATGTTTGAAATAATGATCTTCCCTGTTCCGCCATATTTATTATCGCTTCGGTATATACCGGGCAGCGGCGAAGAGGTTCCCACTCTCGGTTCAAAAGGATCTATAAGCGTACTTGCCGGAGTTACCTTTATGGTTTTATCAGGATTGGGTGCCGTTCCTCCGCTGTTCATATCCTCCCTGGCAACCGCGCTGACAAAATACTCTGTGTCCTTTTCAAGACCCTTGATAAATATTCCTGTGGTTCCGTCGTTACCCGGGTCTCCCCTGAACCACTGGATTCCTGAAACATCCGGAACATACGCCCCTTCCGCCGCGTCATATCTGACCTTGATAAGCTCCATGACCGGCTCCCCATTTTGCTCTGTCTTTGCCGTTCCATCCGGGTTGTATATCTGCTTGCAAATTTCATAATAAGTATCTGCCGTTGCATCGGTAATATCCAGACCATTTACAATAGGCTCTATTATCGGGCTTCTCACTGCACCGGTGGACTGCACGTCACCGACTCTGAATTCGTAAGTAACAGTAGAGCCACCCTCGAGATTCATCCATGAAAGAGTAAGACCGGAATCAACCTTATTGAGAATATACGCGACTCCCGCAGGGATATTGCCATAAGTTGTTGAAGTGTACTCGCATGTACCTGCGGCATAGCTTTGTGTATTTACCGGATCTGTTTTAAAAGCAAAATGTTTCCTTTTATTGTACTCGCCTACAAAAAAAGTATCAGCCTGGGTAACGGGAACCAGAACCATTGCCGCAGCGGTATCCGGGGCATCCTTAAGCAGTCCGTTAGTCCCGACGATCTGCATCTGAAGCAATCCTTTGCTGCTTAGGACGGCGTTGATAGGACAACTGTCATTTGCTCCTATCATTGTGTCTGTGCCTATTGAAAAAGCATGTCCATTGTCGGTAAGTGTTGCGTCAAATCTTATTCCTTCATAATAATCGTCACTAAAGTACGGCTTCAGGCTTTTTAGACAGCCTCCGTCAGTTGTGGTTGCATACGGATTGGATGCGCTCGATGTAACAGTCTCCCACTTCTTGCCGTATGATGTCTTAATATAATTACCAGAATACATTCCACAAACATCAAAGGAATATACCGATCCGTTCTTTGTGACTTTATATGCCAACTGTCCGTTGGAAATGTAATATCCTGTTGTCCCAGTCTCATATTCCGCAGGTTGAATAACCTTAACAGGTATCGTATCATTCACTTCATTCCCGTTAAGGCGGACTTTTATCCATTTTCCGAGGTATGAACCCAGCGGAACCGAAACCGTTACAGTCTCGCTCCCAAAAACCGGCTCCAGAGTCCATGCATTCTCCGCTTCAGTATAATTACCGTCTTTTGAATCCGAAACAAGCAGGACCGCGTTGGTTACTACTCCTCCGCTGTAATCAACATTGAGATAATAGTATATATTGTCGGTAAAATAATAAGGATAACCGTGATTACCTATACTTACTTCTGCGGTATTGTTGTCGGTAACGCGTATCTCATAGGTTATCCCACCGATAGTTACCCGTAACCATTCCACCGTTCCAAAAGGCAGGTATGTGCGCAGATACCAGTTATCGTTTTCGCACACCGCATCGAAAAGCTCCGGATTACTGGTTATCGCATCTTCAACATTTCCCACAAGTCCGACGCTGCCAAGAAGTTCCGTCAGCAACACCTCTGCACTGCCCTCTATGACATACTCAAGATTGCCATAGGTAAATTCAACCGTATATACCGAGAAGCTGTCAGTAGCAGCCAAAAGGGTCTCAACATTGTCTATTCGATCTACCGAACTCTCAAGTTTTGTGGCGCTCTCCTCGATATGGTATACCGCCGGCTCAAGGTTTGCATCAGCCACCTCGTCCATATTGAAAGAGACCCAAACTCTTCCTCTGGAATTATCGGGCTCAATCTCGTTTCCCTCCCGGTCATAGACTGTAATATCGAAGGTATATGAGGATACGACATTTAAATCATCAGCACGGCTTTCTGATACAAGCTCCTCAGCATTTTCTCGGTCGTTTCCGGACAATAATGCTACATCAATCGTTGCTCCGACCGGGAAAACACCCTCATCGGCGCGTACCGTTACCTTTACGCCGGAAACAGTCCTGCTCTCCTCAAAGGGAATAAGCTCCACTATTACCGTAATCTCAGGACATACCGCCTCCGGTCCGAGCTTATATTCAGAGGAAAACTCCGGCACATAAACAAAATATCCCTCGTCATCGGAATTAAACTCGCCAGCAGAGCTCCTTTTGGGATCAAGTCTCCATTCGACAGGTATGCTCACAGTCGCAAACTCTACTTCCACAGGCTGTTCGGTTCCCTCCGTTATTCCGGTATCCTCCGTTATTCCGGTATCCTCCATCGCTACGGGGTTTTCCTCGGAAGCATAAGCATGCATCACCGGGAAAAGGAAGTCCAGAAAGCCGGTAGTGACAGGCTCAGTACTATCCGTGGGCTGAGTACCTGCGGTTTCGTCGCTGGTTCCTGTATTCGTGGGCTCACCACTCGCGGTCGCGCCGTTGGTTTCTACATTCCCGCTCTCGCCGTTTTTTTCTGTGTCCTCAGTCTCGCCATCTGTGGTCTCACCGCCAACGGTTGCGTCATTTTTTCCTGCTTCCCCGGTCTCGCCATCTGTGGTCTCACCGCCCACGGTTCCGCCGTTTTTTCCTGCTTCCCCGGTCTCGCCATCTGTGGTCTTACCGTTAGCGCTTGCTCCGTTGGTTTCTGCGTCCCCGGTCTCGCCATCCGCGATTTCGCCACCCTCGGTTCCGCCGTTTTCTCCTGCTTTCCCTGTTTCTCCATCTGTGGTCTTACCGTTAGCGCTTGCTCCGTTGGTTTCTGCGTCCCCGGTCTCGCCATCTGTGGTCTCGCCACCCTCGGTTCCGCCGTTATTTCCTTCTTCCCCGGTCTCGCCATTCTCTATCTCTAAACCATCTTTTTCAGCATTATCCGAATCGGACTCCCCATCCAATGTGTCTGTATCATCCGCAATTTCATCCTTATCTTCTGTCAGCTCGCTGTCAGCACTCTCGGTTATATCGCCGTCTGTCTCTTCTTTATCCCCGGTCAGCCCGCCTTCAGCGTCCTCGGTCACATCCTCCCCTTCGCCCGGAGTATCCGGATTTTGAGCTTCGTCCCCTTCTACCGCACCATCCGTGCTTTTCGTATCTTCGTTTTCTGTATCGCCGGCTTCTGCATCGTCAGTCACGATCTCTTCTATATAGGTGTCCTGCTCTACATACACCGTAAGTTCCATCGGAAAGAATATATCGCTCTCAGCCGCTCCCGCAATAAGGGTCTGTTCGGATACAGCCTCGGATAGATCTTCAAAATAAAGGATCGTCGTCTTTTGGGCGGTTTTAATTGCCGTAATGGTAGCGATGGCGCTGAGGTCGATACCCGCAAGGGTTATCACTATGCAAAGAAACAGCGCCATTGCACGAGCAAGGCGCCTGTTTATGTTAAAGCTTATAAAGGCATGCAAAAAAAGCATGTATATAAACACGAAAAAGCCGGGGACAACATAGAAGAAGTACTTAAACGCCGGGTATCTCTCAGCAAGTTTCCCGGCGGTCTCCACCGCTTCCAACGCTGCTTCCCTTATAAATCCGCTGCGTTTCATAACTCCGATATTCAGATTAGATCCGTCTTTCCTGAAAACCATACCAACCTCTTGTATATTGTGTATTAATAATATTTTACTGCAAAATATGGTTTATATCAATGTCTGTATATATCCGCAGAACCTCCACTTTTAAGCAGATATCTGCACACAGACACCTATACAGTAGTATATCGGCAGTTTTGGTCAAAACCTTAACTCGGGGCAGCGCATTAAACCCTCAGCCAGATTTCGCTCAAATGTAAAAGCGCATCATAATCCGAGGGGCACATGGTTTCTTTCGCCGAATGCATGGCAAGCATCGGGACTCCCAGATCCGCCGCAGGAATCGGAAGATATGAGGAAACCAGAGGTCCGAGAGTCTGTCCTCCCGGTGCTCCGGATCTGTTTGCCTGCCGTTGGAAGGCTATGCCATTCTCCTCACAGATCCCTGCTACCACCGCTCCCATATACGGATCGGTTACATAGCGCTGAGCCGCACTGGACTTAAGCACCAGCCCTTTTCCGAGTAACACCCTGGCGGTTTCGTCTGCCTTCTCGGGGTAATTTGGATGGACACCGTGGGCTCCGTCTACAGAAAGCATACTGCTCGAAGCTATGGCACCGGTTTTTGAGATATCTTTAAACAGACCGGACTCAAAAATACGATCTATTAAAAGATTCAATACAGATGAGTCGGCTCCCTGCTTGGACCTGCTCCCGATCTCCTCATTATCGAACAAGGCTATGACACTGATGTCATTGTCACCATGCGCATTTACGCCATTTGAAGCATTCCCTATCAGGCCTTCTGTCAGCGCGGCGACCGATGCCACATTATCTATCCTTGAAGAGAGCAGAAATTCCGAGTCCACTCCGCAAAGCACAGGTTCCTCGTAAAGATAAAGGCTCAGATCATAGTCAAGTATCTCCCCTTCGTCAATACCCAGCTTATTTGCGATAGCTCCTGTAATTGTGTTGACATAATCATGCCTTATGTCATCCACTCCCTTATTTATGTCACCCGGCGCGGAATCATCACACTCGTTATCTTTCTCAATCCCGTATACAGGTATCAGCTCTTTCTGGACATCAAGCTTTTTTTCTTCTATCTCCCTGTCCATATGGGGAGCAAGGGAGGGAATAATGAACCAGGGCTGCTCACTGTCAAACAGAACTGCTTTAGGCGCAAACGGGTCGCCGCTTTTAAGTATAACCTCTCCTGCCACACCCAGGGGCCTGTCGAACCAGGTTCTCTTAAGGCTTCCGCCGTAGGGCTCGACATTTACCCTTTTGATTCCTCCCCTCTGTCCCATTTCAGGGGAGGGCTTTATCCGGAAGGTGGGTGAGTCGGTATGGGCACAGGCAATATGCATACCGCCCCCAGTGATTTTTTCTCCCGTTTTAAACGCAAACAGTACCGTGGGATATGGTCTGCAGTAGTACCTGCCTCCCGGGGCCAGCTCAAATCCATCCGTTATCTCCAATTTATCAAATCCGGCGGCCTCAAGTCTTTTTTCAGCGTAATCGCAGACATGATAAGGGCTTTTGGCCGCCTTAAGGTAATCCATCAGTTCTGACATTTATTTCTCCTTCCAAAGCCACGGGCAATCCGTCCGTTCTTTACTTCAATCACTATAATATTAACACAACCTCTCTCTTTATTCTACAGGGTAGGGCTCCCTATATTCTTGTACAAACAGGCAAAAAGTGGTATTATACGATTAGTCAGCTAATTAGTGTTCTATCCTTATACTGTTTTGCTGCTATTGTTATTTACCCCTTTGTTATATGGCAACACTTATTATCGACTTATAGGAAGATGAATTGATGGAAAAAATATTCTTATCAATTATGAGGGCATACAATGCCCATCACGATCAGGCACGTATAGGATTTAAAAAACTCGGACTTACCGATGGTCAGCCCAAGGTACTCTTTGTCTTGCGTGACAGCCCCGGCTACTTCCAGAAGGATCTGGCCGAAAGATGCGGAGTCACTCCTCCGACCATGGCTGTACTTCTTTCAAAAATGGAGACACAGGGTCTTATCAGAAGGGAAGACTTTCTTATTTCACCGGGCAATTACGCCAAAAAGGTATTTGCCACGGAAGAAGGCGATAAGAAAACGGACGAATTGCTCAAGTTCGTTGATGAACTTGAAGAAAAAACGCTCAGTGGCTTTACTGCCGAAGAACAAAAATTACTTACAGAACTGTTAGCCCGCGTTAAAGACAATCTTTTAATGTGACCGATCCACCACCGGGTGTATAAATACACCCAAAAATACATTAAGGAGGGCGTACTATGAACGCAAAAAACGCATCTTATAGTGCAGGCACAACATCCCGTCAGAACCAGACAAAGGGCAAAGCAACCATGACCCTGACTCTCATCCTTATGGTTCTGATCCCGCTGCTTATCTCATCAATCGCAATCGCGCTGATAGCGATAAGCATCAGCAAAAAAGAGGTACAGACAAACACCCACAATTCATTTGTCCAGGTCATTACCCATGTCGGAAGTTCCTTTGATACCATCGTTGACAAAAATAAAGAGCTGCTCAAGGGTTACGCTTCTGCTCCCGTGGTTAAGGATCTGCTTCTTAATCCCGACGATCCGGAGCTTAAGGCAAAGGCTCAGGAATATACCCTGAACTATTTCGGTAAGCTTGAGGGCTGGGAAGGTCTTTATACCGCCACCTGGGATTCTACCGTTATGACACACCCCGCCGCACCGGTAATCGGAATGACACTCCGCGAGGGCGACAGTCTTAAAGGGCTCCAGAATTCCATCCTCTCCGCGGAGGACGGAGTGTATAACACCGGTGTTATGACAAGTCCCGCTTCCGGACAGATCATCATGTCAATGTATACACCTGTTATGGACGGTGATACACCGATAGGCTTCGCCGGATGCGGATTCTATGTACAGACCATTGCCAAGGATATCTCCGACATTTCCGCGATAAAGCTTGACACCGCGTATGTCTACTTTGTCGATAAGCAGGGAACCATGCTCCACCATCCCGATGAGGAAAAGGTCGGTAATCCCGTTGAAAACGAAGCGGTTAAGAGCCTTGTAGCCCAGATTGGCGAGGGAAAGCATCCTTCACCCGATGTTATCGTGTATAAATACAAGGGAGCTACAAAATATGCCGGATTCTATATCGGCGAAAACGAAAACTACATAGCAGTCCTTACTGCGGATGAAAAGGATGTTCTCTCCGCAATATCCGAGATCCGGAATTATATCATTATAATAATGGTTGTATGTGTTATCATATTTGCGGCTGTAGCGGTTGTGCTCTCAAGATTGATTGCCCTTCCTCTTATCAAGCTTGCAGGATCTCTTGACAAGCTCAGCACCGGTGATGTCGTTTCAAACTGCGATGCAAGATCCTCAATCAAGGAGACTTCGAGCATCGTCGCTTCCTACCATGCACTCAGGGATGCTCTTGGCGATTCGATCGGTTCGGTTAAGAATGCCGCCGCTAACCTTGACACTTCTATCGTAAATGTGGACGACATGACCGGAAAGAATGTTGAATCCATTACGCAGATCAACACCGCGGTAAATGAGGTTGCACAGACCTCCCAGAGCGTCGCCGAAAGCGCCCAGACAATGGCTGAAAAGGCCGCAGAGCTGGGAGACAATATCGAGCTTCTCAACGAGAATGTTCAAAGGCTTTACAGCGCTTCGGACACCATCAAGAATGCCAATAACGACGCTACAGACTGCATGAAGTCCGTATACTCCGGCGCCAACGAGTCGGTTACCGCAATGCAGGAGATCACGGAAAAGATCAGTGCCACAAACTCTGCGATAGAGGATATAAGAACCGCTATACAGGCCATCGAGTCCATCGCCGCCCAGACCAACCTTCTTTCACTTAACGCTTCCATCGAGGCTGCCCGTGCAGGAGAGGCCGGACGCGGATTTGCGGTCGTTGCCGACGAAATCAGAAGCCTTGCGGATTCCTCTGCCGCTTCAGCGAAGGAGATCAAGCAGATCATCGAAAATGTTATCGTCCAGTCCAACGGTACCGTTGAAATATCCAATCGTGTATTCAATGTTATCAATAAGGAACAGTCGGACATCGAGAAGGCTCAGGAGAAATTCAATGTTCTCTCCGATTCTGTGGAGGCTTCGATCAGCGAGATCGACATAATCCGTCAGATGGCCGGAACCCTTGACAGCATCAAGGCAGAGCTTACCAATGCCACCTCAGATCTCGGAGCTATCTCCGAGGAGCTCGGTGCATCAGCCGAGGAGGTTTCCGCTTCCTGCCAGACCGTTACCGATGCCTGTGCCGATACCCAGAACCAGACCGGCGAGATGCGCAATGTAAACGAGGAAATGAGATCCGCAATCTCCTTCTTCACACTGTAATCCAGCAGGCTGATAACAAAAAAATAAGCGGCATAACCGGAAATCTCCGGCTATGCCGTTTTTTTAATCGGAGTGGCGGGATTCGAAACGAACACTCCGTTTCAAACATCAGTAAAATAGGAGGTTTGCGGCACTCACCAGCCCCTAGGCTAAAGATGGGCTAAAAATACCCCATGCTCAAAGAGAACACAGGGTATTTCCCAATCGCCTCAAATCTTCCGGGAATTCAATCCCGTTCAGTAAATGAAAATCGATTCATCAATCGCTTCATCAGCCTTCTCAAAAACCTCAAGATTCACCCCTTCTGAAGTAATCTCCTCATCCCCCTCTTCCTCCTCATAAGGCTCCGGATTCGCATCTCTATAGATCCATTCAAGATCATCATACTCATAATCCCTCTCCCCGTATCCGTACTCATCATTCTCGTCATCAAAGTAACACATCTCCGGGGAAAAACCCTTTTTAGTGAAAACATGCGCTATTCCAAGAAGGATTGCATCTGCATACTTCGGGTCCACGTCTCCTTTGGGATTCCTATAGTACGCTCCCTTGCTTATCTTCCAAGCGATCATTTCTTCTTCTGAATCGGGAATCTTTTCGTCTTTTCCTTTGATCAGGTCTAACCACTCTTTATGTGAATACTCATAGAACCTCGCGCCGCTTAAGCAGCAGTATGCTCTAAGCACACCCACCATTTCCAGAGCTTTTCCCTCCGTTTCAGACGGTATCTCTACTATCACCACATTGGTTTCGCCGGTAATCAAACCTTCTAGAATGGAAGTAGCCAAAACACCTCTATTATCGCCAAAATGATACTCCGAAGCCGTTTTCGGCTCACCGTTTACGAAGCCGACGTTTTCGATGTCATCGCCTGAGAATGTGAATGTGTCCATAATGACACATCCACCACTTTCCTCTGGATCGTATGATCCTTTGAACAGGCCTTCCGCCAATTGCTCCGACAATCGAAGATTATGGAGCTTATTCAAAATCTTGTAAACCATAATCAGATTACCTCCTTAAAATTTATCTTTTCGTTTAAAAATGCCTTACCGAGCAGGATTGAATCTGCCATATCATCGTTTACAGTGATGTTATACTGCTGCTCAATCCGGGAAACTGCCCAGCGCTTCCATTCTTCACGCCGAAAAGCCTTTCCATCCTCTCTTTTGGGAAAAGACTCTCCTATCTCCAAGCATCCCTTTCTCCAGTCCGTCGGGAAATACTCGTGAAACTCAATCCCCTTGCTTATGCAATAGCCTCTTGTTATACCCAAGAGTTCTGATATTACAGAAAGCACTTTCGAGCTCTTGTAAAACGGCTTTTCAACTACAACTATTCCCGGACCGATTTCCTCGAGCCTATCGATGATCCTTCCGCCCATCAAATTTATCCTGTCATAAAGGTTAGAACACTCTTTGACAGGGCACTTGAGCGCGCCTGTATACTTAAGTTCGCCGTCAATAAAGAGCGAAACCCCCGTGCATGTAGATGAGGGATCGAGAGCAGCCAACTTGCTCTCCTTTTGTAAATACTTATAATCTTTTAAACTATTCATAAAAAGTCCTCCTTGTATGAAAAATTCATTACTTTAAATAATTGAATTGGTCCTTAAGTACTCATCGAAATCAATTGCTTCTTTACTAGCCCTAATATCTTCTGGTTTTATAGGCTTCAGAAGCCGTATCCTCTTATAATCCTTGACCCGCGAAAGAGCCACATAAAGCTGACCATCCTCGAATACCTCTGGATCGATATTAGCTTTTTCCAAAGTCATTCCCTGAGCTTTGTGGATTGTGATCGCCTTACCGGCCACAAGAGGAAACTGATCATAACGGCCGCATTCATCATAGAAACGATGTCTGTGTACTTTTATCTCCTTAGGGCATCCGTCTTTCCCTACTACCATCACTCCGACATGATCTCTGGTCAGACTCGTAACCACACCGCTCATTCCATTGAAATACCCTTTTTTCGGAGCATTCTCCGTGAACAGCACTCTCTCACCAACCTTTATCCTTATGGAATCCTTGGATGTGCCACCATTCTTTGGTGCATACACCTTTTCTTTTCCCGGAAGTGAATTTACATAGCGATCATTTATAGCATCTGCGCTATACTCCCCAAAACGGCTCTCCTTGTAAGGGACTATGTACGTGGCAGACAAATCTTCTCCTACTGCCAGAAGTTGATTTAGCTCGTCGCATACATATTTGTCTCCTTTGCGAAGTCGATTAAGAAGTCCCAGAAAGTATCCATCGTTCTGCCTATAGATCTCATTCAGGTAAATAATCGTAAAGTTCCTCAGCGGCTCACAATTCGGTGATAATGGTTCACCCTTTACTGGTCTTAATTGCCCCGGATCTCCTACAATGACCAGCTGGATCCTGCGGCCATACTTTTCCTCTACATGCCAAAGCACTTCAAGGATGTCATAAAAAAGCTCCGTACTCATCATTGATGCTTCATCAATGATGATGGTTTCATACTTGGCTACCGCCTTTAGCGTCACTGCATACGGAGCTCCCTTGCCATTCGCTTTCCACCTGAAAAAGCTGTGGATACTCATCCCCTTCTCGTAGTGCTTTGCTGCCTGCCAGGTCGGAGCAATGATAGCCACCTTGCGCCCCATCCCCGTAAGTTCCGAGTCAATAGTCCTCATTAAAGAAGTTTTTCCTGATCCGGCGCAACCAGCTATCAGCAGGTTCTTACCTTCTTTTGCCATGTCAACAGCATTAGACTGTTTGGATGACGGAAAAAAGGGTAGATTCCGGACCTTCTCCATTTCCTGAACATTCCTCTCTTCGAGCTGTGTTATTTTCTCATTTTCCTTTTCGATTTCCATCAAAATCTCCTTCTCTTTCCGAAAGCCTTCAAATATCCTTCTCACAGTTCTTTCGCTGTATCCACGTCCACATGCTCCTCCTTTCACCAGTTCCTCATACGCCTCCTTGGCAGTCATCCCGGCAGCAAAACACTTCTCAAGAATCTGATTTCTTTTGCTTTTTATCTTTTTATTGCGTTTTCTGGCCTCAACCCTCTTTTGGGAGTCGAAAGAATGTGTCTTCTCTATTTCTTCATCTGTCATATCCAGCCATTCAGAGCTAACAATCGTTTGTATGTAGAATAAGAAGAATCCGTCTTCGTGGAAGTCGCTTATCTCTTCATGCTCCTCAATGTGGCGAATTGCGTATTCGAATTCCCTCTCCGTAAGTTTCTCGTCCATCATATTCCACTTTTCGAGGCACAACTCCCGTGCTTTCCTGCTTCCGTATACAACCTTTGCGCAGTTGTAATATATAAAGATATATCTTTCTCTGTGGTCTCCCTCTTTCCAATTCCGTAGCGGAAAAAGAAGATCCAGCCGCTGAAGATTTGCTTTCATTATTGTAAAGATCTTATGCGAGACTTCAGGCTTTACATCTTCATCCTCCCCAGTAAGAAGGATTGATTTAGCGTCAACTTTATCAATCCCGCCAGGCCGGTCCCGCTGCCGATTAGTCGGCTTTAAATCCTCTTTCGTAATTCCAAAAGCCTCTCTGAGCTGATCAGGAGTGTAATATTGGTCAGGATCAGCATAGATAAGCTCAGCCCAGCGTCCTCTGTTTGAGTTGAATGTGCCCGGTATTCGGCTAAAACGGGGAAAGTCTGTCACTTTAGAATCAATATCCGCATCCGGGAGAATCTTCCTAGCCTTTGTAATTACTGAATCATATAAAGCTCTATGTTCCTTTACACTCTCCTCGTCGTCTGCGTTCATCTTGTCCCGATAGACGTAGTAAAGTGCGTATCCGCCTCCCGTATACACCATAATCGTCGGTCTCGGTATCTCCCCTGCCATTACTTTCTCATCTATCTCTTTTCTGAGCTCATCCACCGATTCGCCATGATGGCAGTCAATGTCGATCATAATAGAAGTGATGGCTATGACATTCTCAGTCCGCCTCGATGTGCTTCCCTTACCAAACTCATTGATCGTCTGATATGAATTCTCCCTTTCCCAATCCGGCAGAGGAATGGGGCCATCCATTAACTCTGACGTGTCGACCATCATGGTGTCACGGGGAGCGGAGCCTTTGGCTATGTGTGCTAGATAAATATTCCCCTCACCCCGATGCAGAATTCCGAAAAAAGTAACTCTCATTTCCGCGTAATCCATTGTTAATCTCCTTTCATAGCTGGAATGATTTGTTCAACATTCCTATATGAAAAAAAATTTTTTATAAATTACGCGAATAGATATTTTTTCATTTTGTGATAAAATACTAACGTGTGTTGTATGCACATATATATGAAAAAAATTTTTTTAAAACCGCCATAATCATGGCAGATTATTCATTTTTTGATGCATTCCAACCACAAAACGGCCAAAAATACATAAACTACAAAAATCCATCCATCCCCCTCTGTATTCATCATGTCATTCCTCCAGGATAATGATCCGAATGCACCTCTCTGCGGATCCTTTGTTATCGTCACTTCCATAGTAGAGTGGGTGATGGAGGCCTAATCAGCCCCATCCCATGGAAAGTTCAAGGCTTTGCTATTTTGAAGTATTGGCGGGATTAAAGCCTCCCGCCCAGGCTTTTAAGGCATTCGCTTACATCGCCAATTTCCTCCTCACTTAAAGCAGGGATCATTGTCTGCCTTCGTTCCTCCGGGGCGGGTTGATTTTGATGGAGTTAATAATTTCGATAGGATGGGCTAGGTTAAAGCTTCCAGCAGTTTGATAAACCGTCTTCTTCCTTTGTGACTGTAACCGCCTCCATCATGGCGATGATACCGGACCCAAAGTCGGTTATCACTCTCTCCAGAAGCTCACACCGCTCATAAAAAAGCTGTCCCAGCTTCCAAATTGCCGCTTCATCCTTTACCACGAAGACTCCGTCTACCATTTTCCCAAGTTCCTCGTTCTTATGGATGAAGTCGAAGTAGTCTTCATCATCGATGATTGGAAAGAAAATTCTTTCAATCAGTGAATCTGTAATGAGTGAAAGAGGTCTTGGGAGATCCTCCATCATCTCGTAAATCAAATCCAGATTTTCTACAATTACTTCTTCATTTTCGATGTTGTCTAGAGAAACACAGTCCAGCATGAGCGATAAGATCTCCTCCATCGTGTTCCTGATGGTTTCATTGAGTACTACAATCTTTTTTGAGTTTTTCATTTTGGTCTCCTTTTCAGCCCTCGTTACCTCCGGGGCGGGTTGCTTTTTTGAGGTAATAGTGGGATTAAAGGCTCCCACTGGGCCTTTTTCCAGACTTTTTTAAGGACAGTCATGTACATCGCCAATTTCCTCCTCGCTTAAAAGTTCGAACGTCTCAGGGATCATGTCTTCGTTCGTGGTGCAGCACTTCTTCCCAAAGTAGGGGATGTATACCGGACAAAGGAAAGCGTCGTATATGCGCCTAAGAAGCTCCTCGTCTCCTCCGATGTACACATCGAAGTGGTAGCCCGAAAGGTACTCGACAAGCTTCACCGAGGGCGTGTACTGTCTTGCCCTTTGGAAGTCTGTGTATACTCTCCCTTCTCGTGTAGTTCTGTACTTTATCGTCAGAGATCTGCGGAGGTAGTCAAGCCCTTCCGTGTCGGCTCTGTCGATCCCCAGAACCGCCCCGACCATGCCTACCACAGCATTCTTTGTAGGGCAGAGAGAGGTGGGGTATCTGACCTCCCTGGGAGTGCAGACCATCCCGTTGGGTTTAGCGTAGTACTGAAGTATGCCTGCGAAATTAAAGTAAATGTATTTCATAAAGAGCCTTGCCTTTCTGCCATCGTAACCTCCGTGGCGGTTTAGCTTTGTTTTGATACTCCCCGCTTACGCAGGGTTTTAGAAGTTATTGATCTCCGCTTTCCTCGTTCGTATCATCCATTAAATTTGTCATAAAATTCCCTTGCAACTTCAATGAAATTGTCAACGGTTCCGAACAAATCAACCCACCATGGATAACCGAACATAGCGATGAACTCCTCAAAATCGCACCGACTCTCCATAGTCAATGTTTCGATAAGTTCCCACACGATCATGATTTCCAGAGTAAGCTTCTGATTCGACACATAGTTTCTTAAGTCATCAATTGTTGAGTACTTTGCAATGATATTCCTTATAGCATCGCCAAACGAGCTACTATGCAACTTGTAGTTGTCATCATACGAGATTGTGGCGCCATAAAAGAGAAAGTTTGGTACTAATCTGCACACTAGTTCCACCATGTCTACGTCTTCGGCTTCTTCCTTTTCACGAGATATATCTTTCACCTCGCACGCGGCCGCCATCATAGCGTTTTCAGCCCCACACGAACTTGGAAACTGTGCCTTGAGTCCGTTGATGTAAACGGTATTTTTGTTGCTATTGTCAATTGTGATTTTTAGTTGCTTTTCTGAGTTAATCATTTTTGTCTCCTTGTCTGCCTTCGTTCCTCCGGGGCGGGTTGCTTTGATGAGTTTTTCCTCGCGTTACATATCGATATGACTAAAGTTTTTATACTACATAAAAACCGCAAATTATTTTGCGGTTTTAAATTTGTGAATCCTATGCTAAAATACGCTAAGGAGGCGAAAAATCAATGATTAGAGCATATAATATAAAAAATGGAGAAAACTTAAGAGATTGGAGAAAGCATAGATGTATGACTCAGGAGCAGTTGGCTCAAAGAATTGGAATGACCGGGTCACAAATATCGCGTGTCGAAAAAGGTGTTTATGGCATTTCAAAAGCTTTAAAATCTAAGCTCGAAGAACTCGAGCCGGAACTATCCCCGCTCGAAACACTGATGGATAATCTTGAAGCATGTAAAGAAGAATATCCAGTTTACTTTAAAAGAAATGGCATCTTTGATAAGCTCCTGATAGCGACAGATAAAAAAACGTTAGAAAAAGATCCCTCTCTGGCAGAAGAATATCTTAACTTACTTAATATATCTTTGAATACTTTCTTGATTTTACGCGATGAAAAGCTCATATATGCATATATCAATTATGAAGCTTTAGGAAAGCCCGCTTATAAAAACAAAATTACCACCCAATATCAAAATGTAAGTAAACTGATTAGGCAGCTTTTCAAATCACTTTTTGAGAGAATGTCAAAAAGCAAAATAAGGCATTTTAAGGAAGAAATGAAATGAGAAAAAGAATCTTATCTATTTCAATGATCGGAGAAATGGATAAGGGGCTCCTCAGATCTTTAGCTTTTATTTTAAAAATAAAAGCCCGATTTTTCGCTGTTTTGCATGTTTTTCCGAGACGATTAGTTATAAAATGTTCTCCTATAATAAAGTATCTTTTCCCGCAAATATTCCCCCATAATAAGGGAACATTTATCGTTTAATTCCTTTTGCCTCTATGACGGTATCATTCTTCCAAGCCTCAAATTTCTCGGAGAGCCCGATCGATCGGATAAAGGAAAGTGCTTTGTCCAAAAGATCTGATATCTTCTTATTTGCTGCGGCGTTCACCAATTTGTCAAAGTCTTGCTTATCTTTTTGAAGATTCGTGTAAGCTTTCAAATAAGCATCCATAGATTCAGCCGCAGCTCTTTGGTCTCGTTTCATCTGATCTATATTGATTTTGTCAGCGTTAAACTGCCTCTCGATTTCCTCCAACTGCTCTAGCCTACCTTTTTTTACGATGGTTGTGCCAAGGGGCAAATTCTTGACCTTCTCAAGGTTTTCCTGAGCTTCCTTAAGCTGCTGTTTAATACGGTATTCCTCCACCGTTAAGTGTTCCTGCTTAGTACCGGCCTGTGGATGGATTACTTCTAACCCGTGCTTATTACATATTTCCTCGAGCACCTGGTTCTCTTTCTTTTCCCAGATCATCTGAGCCGTATGAAAATGCTTATCACCAACTATGCCCTGCTCGCGGAGCGCTCCCTTCATGGAATTCTGGACACGCAGACCCCTCGCCTGATCCGTCACAATCGGGATGTATGCCGTATGCACATGCCAAAGTATGCTACCACCGCTTACCTCATCCCCGTGAAGAGCCTGGCATACGACTACAAGATTCGGGTTTCTTTCCCGGAATCCCCTTGCATGCTCCAAAAGGATTTCCTTTGCCAAATTGGCATCTATGGGATATTCCTTGGAACCTATAGTAGTGATCATCTCATATATGGGATGACGTGCTGACTTATGTGTCCCTTCCTCAGCTTGTATGTGAGAAAGATAATTCTTGATCTGTCTTTCCGGATGTCCGGTTTTGATCTGCTTTTGATTATATTCACTCAAAGCCTCATCAAAGAGCTCATGATATACTTGAGCCAAGCTTCCTCTGTCGACAAGAATCTGATGTTCTTTTGACGTATCGATCCTGACTTCTCCCGGATGCTTCTCTGCCCACCTACGATTTTCTTCTTCTATTCTCCAAGGGTCTCTTTTATCATGTCTAAGGTCTACTGTTGAACCATTATGCGTTGAGATTGTTACTGCCATACGCTTTCCTCCTCATATAAACCGTTTTGATTTAAAGGTGGTTTGCTTCCCCTTTCGACAAAGGGGTAACTCAATACCCCTTGTGGGGAACCCCACAATGTATTTCGCTCTTTGCCGGAGGGGCTTTCCCGGGAGAATTGATCCCCCGGGAAATTCGTCACCTTCTCCCATGACGATGAGAAGATGACTCAGCCACCTTCATCCTGTCGGTGGCAATCGCAGCTTTCTGAAGAATCACCTCCGGATAATCCAAGCTGCTCATTTGCCAGAAGTCGTAGCCCATACGCACCGATACTTCTTTCGCCGCTTCATCGATTCTGGCAGAGCCACTTTCCACGTGACCTCCCCCGGTCTTCTGGAAAGTGTCATTAAAAGACAAAAAGTCAAATCCCGACTCCGTCCTTCTCACGAAGATGTAATCTGAACTTACTTTGTATGCAGCCATCTCTTTTTCCGACTGCTCGATACGATCCAGCTCCTTTCCGACCTTTTCGATCAGATCTGCCGAAGTCTGCTGAATAACCTTCATAGCTTGCTTCATCTCCGTAAGGTCATCGGAGGATGCCCACGAGTTCAGGTAACCGAAAGAATACTGTCCAAGATCTTCCGTGGTGAGTTGGTCGCCAAGAAGATTCTTCATCACCACAAAAGCCACACTCTCAGCTTCCGTTTCCTTCATCCCCCTTGTAGCATCCTTATCCGTTCCATTAAGGTCAAGCGTAGCATGAGTTATCTCATGCAAACACGTATGAATTTTATGATTTGGTGGAAGGTCTTCTTTTACAACGATCCGCTTTTCAGCAGGAGAGTAGTAACCGTTCATAGTTCCGTCAATCTTTTCAAAAGATAAAGGTACAGGAGAGATATCCTTCAGGATTTCTATCAGTCTTTCAGCACCTTCCACGCTACCGTCAATCTTGTGACAAATTTCGGGTAATGGTTCCCCTTCGGTCTGGGATACATCAAACGTGTAGCCTACCTTATACCCCGGAATGACTTTCGTTATCTTTTCCTTCTCAGGATTTCCGTCCACTCCATAAACAAGATTTCCGTCCTTATCTCTCTTTTCTTCCTCTGATGTGATCTTCTTGGGAGCGGGACAAAGGATTCTGATACCTTTCTCTCCCGCCTTGACAGTCCTTCCAAGTTTCTTCCATGAATTAAACCCCATGCACATTGACGCCTTACCTTTTGTCTGTATCATGATGAGCATGCAGTTATTGAAGGAGTAATCCGGCATTTTGCTCTGCATTGATAAAAAGTCTTTCCACGCTTCAGAAGAACGGAACCTTGCGGTCCCGTCCTCCAAAAGCTTCTTGATCTCGTCAAGCTTCTCCGCCTGACTCTGAGTCTGCTTTTCCATGGTCACTTACCTCCACGGTTATCCATAAATCCGAATCTGCAAGGTAAAGCTCTGATCCTGCCGAGGATCTTCCTGCAGTGCATTTCATAAAGTTTGCGTAAGACTCCTGAATCTGTTCTTTTTTATTCATCGCTTTTACCTCCATTAACGACCTGCACTAGCATGTCTTACAGCACCGGCAACCTCTTTGATCTCTTCCGCCTGGCACGGATTGCTTACCTTTAAAGTGGAAGCATTGCAGGCATAGGGATGATCCGAAAGGATATCCTCCGGACGGAGTTCCGTTTGATTCACAGAGCTGATCATATCTTTTGCTTCATCGACGGAGAGACTGTCCTTAGGAATGCAAATAACCTCATGCAGACTTGAAGGAAGTATCAGGAAGTCACCACCGAGCTTTTCAGCTACCTGCTCTCTCAACTCAGGATTAGCGAAAAGTCCGGTAGCGCCATGAATCTTGCTTTCGTTGGTGACCACAAGCATTTTCTGCTCCTGGGGGAACATTTCCTGAGCTTCATCCATCGGCATCCCCATCATATCGGCAATCATCTCTCCCATGTGCTTTACGGAGTATTCCTCATGCTTAATGTTGGACTGACCGATCTCAAGAACTTCCGTCCCGGTGAGTCCCATATGCGTTGCCAAATCATCCGTGATTACTGTGGAAGCCTCGCCATCGAAGTAATATCTTCCTATAAGAGAAAGATCTCCGGCAACATCCCGATGCGGCGTATGTTCCAACATTTCCCTGTTGAGGTCACTGTTAACGACCTGCAGCTTAATCTTTGACTTGTCAGGATTGTCAAGCTCTTTAGCATAGCCCCTTGCACTGTTCATTCCTTTTTCATTCACCTGAAACTCGATGCATTTTGCCGCTGCCTCGGCTTCCTCTTCGACGGTTGACTCTCCGTTCTGGATCTTTTCGATCGAGTCGTCCAGATACACGGTAGCCTTTACATTCGAGTCCTCAGCACCGACGAGAGCAGCCTCTTTTTCCACGCCATTTTTCGTTACAGTCTTTGCCTCCACTTCGAGGTCGGATCCCTTTTTCTCAAGTATGGCCTTCAGTGCCTTAACAATGTCTTTTGCGATGTCGTATGACAGTCTAACTGCCTGTACTGTAGCTGTGATTTCTTCGCTCATACGCTTTTACCTCTTTCTTTCTTTTTTGCTATGTTTTCGAGTAACTTTTTGAAGAATTTATCTTTAAAGACCATGGTCTTCTTCAGCCTTAAATAGCCTGACCTTGTGCTCACCAGAATTGCATCTCCACTCCTTGGAAGTGTCAGCAAATCCTGCTCGCTCACGATATCCTCCTCTGTGTACGAGTAGTTATCGCTTCTTTTTGTTCCATCCCCGTTTCTGCCGACTTTCCTGCGACTATACTTTCCACACCAGGCTATGATGTCCTTGGAAGCCCGCGTTTCCGTGGAATCAAGTATATATTTATAGGTTAAATTGGAAATCATATCATCGGCCTCGTCCTTACCCATCACAGAGTAAAGACCTGTGATAGACTGGACACAAACAAGCATTGTGCATCCCTTGGATCTTGCACCGATTCTTAGACACTGACTAAGCAGCGGCATCTTCGCCTCGAGTCCAGCCATGAGGGCCACGGTCTCATCGAGAATCATCGTTAGATACGGTCTTTTAGGATCAACGGATTTCTCAGGTAAGCCCATCATCCACTTCAACGTGAGGTTAAAAACGAGGAAGACGAGCTGCCCCCACTCAACGAGCTTATCTTCTGGTAAGCAAAGATAAATGCTCTTTTCGAGCAGGTCTTTGGGACTACACTTCCGAGGGTTATTCCCCAAGCACCAGATGATGTCCTGGGATGTAGCGAAAGGTACCAGTCTAGTGCTGGCTTCAAGGTCAACCGAAGTGATTGTCTCGTCTGCCATGTCCTGGAAGTTGATTATCGAGGTGTACGCGCCCGACCCTGGTGCAGCAGTCGTGAGGATCTTTTCAACAACCTTTTTTATAGGTTCGGCCTTAATCTTGGCCACTATCTCTGGAAGTGTTCTTAATCTTTCTTCCGTGTAGTAATAGCTCAGGGCTCCGGTTATATATTGCCGAGCACTGTCGCTCCATATTTTGTTATCTCCCTTACAGCTGGGGACTATGCTCTGTGCGATGACTTGACAAGTGTCATACACTTCCGATGGGGTAGAGTCCTCATTTAGTAGGAAAAAAGGATCGAACCCCCAGCCGTTCTTTCTGTCCATCGGGTCCATCAGGATACAAGTCCCTTCAAGATTCCTTGGGCTGTAGACGTCCTCCGGAGCCACGCACTTATCGGCAAGCTCGTGCTTAAGATCAAGCACCAACGACCTGCAATTCTTCTTATTCTCCGGATTCAAAAGAAAACCTTGTATCAGACTCGCTGACTTACCTGATCCTGATGAACCCTGGACAAGGATGCTTCCCGGCTCATCAACCCTTTTGCATACATACCCGCCTCCGTATGTTCCGAAGCAGAAGCCTGTAGGCTGCTTATAATAGACCATGTCGGGCGGTGGCTTAGGCCAACGAGCTTCTTCGTGGCCGTCAGATTCCTCATTCATACGCCGTAGGTTATTCATGTTGCTCGACCAGAAGACCAATGCCACCACGCATCCGATCCCGAAGTAACCGAGCCAGTCCTTCCCGGTAATCGGCTGATCAGGAGGGATGCCCCCCTTCAAGAAGCAGGCCATTCCGATCATCACAATGGGAATGAGCCAGATCCCTGTCTCGAGGAACTTTGACAAAAACCCGCGTTTTTTCTTCATTTCCGTCCTCCTTTTAATCATCAATGCGATATGAGCAGTAGAAGCACTCCGGATCTCCCCCAACCCGGTGGCACTCGAAGCCATAGTAACGGAGGTACTCGATCACTTTAGGCAGGATTCGACCTGCTGCCTGGATGACCTTTTCGCTCATCCCTTTTGCCCTTTCCTCCACCGCTACCATCTCATTGCAGAAGGCGTCCCGGCTTGATGAGTCAAATACTGTTACATCAATTTGACATATTACCCCTGTATGATCCTCTTTCCCGTTTGATAGATTTGTCATGCTTAAATCCTTTCTATTCTATTTGTTCTATTCTATATAGCTATATGAAAAAAAAACAAAAAAAAGACCACTATAAATGGTCAAATTTCAAAAGGAAAAAGTCTTTTCACGGTCAAAAATACATAAACTACAAAAAAAACATACACCTAGAACCGTCAATAGAGTTTAGGTATGCAGTAAGTTCTAATTAAAGATTTTGTGTCAAATTAAGGTAATTCGTTTATAAAAAGCAGAGATTACATCGGGAGCATTTTTTGAAAAGAGAGTAAAAGAGTTAAGCTTTGATCAACAGTATTTGTGACAAAGAAATTGATTCCAGATAACAGCCTATTATTCTGTGACCTTTCCTTAAATGGAAGGGTCTTTTTTTAATTGGACTGAAGGTGAAAGAGGGGGATGGATGGATTTTTGTAGTTTATGTATTTTTGGCCATTTAACAAAACCACTGACGAAAAAGGCTGACTCCTTAGTTGGGGTCAGCTTCTTTGTTGTGAAGATTATCACTGTGGCGGCTTTATGGTCGCCGCCCCGACCTCTTGGACAGGTTTATGGTCTCTGACCCGACCTCTTGAGCAGGTTTAACGTCTCTGATCCGACAAAACGAGCATCTTTATCCATATTTATATTATACCATACGTATATGATTGTTTCAAACGTATTGGTTACCCGAAGGGCGGCTAAAGTCGCGAGCATGCGCCGTTTTGGAAAACTAAAAGTTTCGTCAACTACATTTCGAAAAACTTAATATTTTTTCTTCCCCCAAAAAAGGTGGTTATCTTATAACGGATGATCTTTCTTTTTCCTGCGACATTTTTTCTCCTTTGAAAAAAGTGAGAGCACACGCCGCAGCGCATGTCACTCCCTTTTTAGTGGCTAATTCATGACAATCCTTGATAATTGAACTACTAATGTTCGATTGTATTAGGTTGTCTGCCAACCTCCGGTTTCCCGGCTCGTATTCCGCTGCCCGCCAGCCTTCGGATTTCTCCGACTCGTGATTCATACAACAGAACATTAGCAGTTCTGTTGTCTCAGATTAAGGTGTTAGCCCACCTGCATTGCACGCAATGCCTTGTCGCTTATATTCCCATAACTAAAGCTAGGGATTTTACGCTCGTCTTGATAACATTCTGTCTATCTTTAAGGGCCCTTCCGGTTAAGGAAAGGTCTTGATTACTGTCATCTATTGTATTTACTGCCCAATATTCATATCCTTTGTTTGCGGTAACCTGCAATCATCCATCGTAACAGCCCCGTTTTCACTAACATAACAAGACGCATAGTAATCCCAATCTGTCATTTGCGCAGACAAAGTTGCCCCGTGCCTTTCAGGGTGGAGGTCTATTCCAAGAAAGCAGTAAAGCCCCTCGTCTTCTTCACCCCAGCTAAACACAGCCTTTTCTTTGTGTGAACGGTAAAAATCTATTCCAATTGCTTCTACTAAAGCTCTAAATCCTATTTCTTGGTTGTTCATATGCACCTCCTATTCATGAAAAGTGAAATCTGTCTTGTGTAAAAGTAATTATTTTTCCCGTATCACACTGGATAGGAATAAGTGTTTCATTCCGCTTTAAAAAAGTAAAATAACAGTTCGTATTTTTATCAAATGTAAACTCAAACGAAATATCCAATTCTGTTCTCCTCCTCAGTACCTTTTCCAACAACAAAGACAAGCCCTTTGGTTTTTGCAGCTGCCTTTAACCTGGAGTATTCTTCAGGCTTTTCAGAATATTCAACAATCTCTATTAAAGTGCTGTCACCGCTCAGATCCTTGGCAATTGCAACTCCTTTGTGATTAAGCATCCAGTCTATTGTACTTACTTTGCTCATAACTCACACCTGCCTTTCCTTTTCATTAAAAAGAAGATTGTATATTGGGTCGTATTTGTGCATAATTGATCTTCATGTAATTTCATAATATTTCTCCATTATTCTATACAGGGTTTCTGTCACGTTTTGCCTATAATATTTGTGTGCGTAAGTAAACAGCAGACCAACATCCATGTCCATCTTTTTGATATAATAGCAGAGCAGTTTTTCGGGATCTTTCTTGTCTACCGCATATTTCTGCATATCCCCCAGTCCATCGAGAAACTGAAGATAAGGCTTATTTTTACTTGAGATTTTTACAACAGGAGCCGCTATCACAAAGGATTCAGCAGTCATTTTTCTTCTATTGTGATTTGATTTGATATATGTTTTCGTGGGTAACCAGGTTGAAAGCCCTATCTGATTTAAGAAAGTAGGCCCCGTAACATATCCGTTATCATTTTCCATGTAAAACTTGTTCGCTATAAGGTTATTATCAGGTAATATATCTCCAAAACAGGTTTTTTCCGGAACGGCATAAATACCCCGTTTGATTCTGACAATATACCCTTTTTTCTCCATACGGGTCAATTCCGTATTAAATACGGCTTTTTTTTCTTTGCACACACCGACAGCCTTTTGGATATCAGTAACGGTAAACAGTTTATTATTATTTATATAATTATTTATATGCTTTTCATACATGACTAATTACTCCCCAATATTGATCCTTTGTTATTATTATAGCACGGCTTTTTGATTTTTAAAACGCGATAATAACATTTTTAGTAAAAAAAAGAGAGTTTTGCACTGTATGTAAATTGATCGGCAAATCCTGCATTATTACTGGACATTCGTATTAACCTCCGCAGGACCATTGCTCAACAATTTCTTAATCTCCTCCATATGAGAAGCTACAAATGATGACACTACTGCATTTTCACAGGCATCTTCCAAATCTTCAACAAGCACCTTGTTACAAAAAGCAGAAAGATCCTCGTCGTTTAGGTCGGTGGGATAACCGCCAAAACTAAGGTGAAAATGGACTGTGAATATGTCATCACTCAAAGTCCTGTACTGCTTATAGATGGCTACTAATTCATCGTCCAGATCCACATCTCTATTCAGCTTATCTATGTGATATTTCATCTTCCCATCCTTTCCAAAAAAGGGCTCTTTATCTTTCGTCATATTCTTCCGATAAGACCCTAGCTCTTTCTATTTCTCGCTTGCCTAGAAACTCGAAGTTTCTTATGTTCATTTATCTGCCTCGGAAAAATATATGTCCCCACTTTTGTTTATATGCCCTACAAGACGCTTGGGACTGTCAAGACGCTTTTCGCACTCCTGCACTGTGTCCTCCTCAATAAAACCACGCAAAGCTTCAATGGTTTTCTTTGCTATCATATTTGCTTCGTCGTTATCCAAAGCTCCCCTTGCCCCACAGACACCAAACTCAGCCTCAACTTCTTCCTGCGAGGGTTTGTCGGTAAACCATCTCTTTTGGCACAGAAATCCCCAATCTTTTGCCGGTACTGAGATGTCGAATTTGTCGTATAGGCGAAAAGATACCGTTTCGCTATCTGTATCAACAGAATAATCTAAAAGTTTATCCATATTTCCCGTCCTTTCCCAAAAAGAGGGCCCCTTATCATACACCATATGGCCTACTCCCCTATAATGATTCCTGCTTTTTTTGCCTCAGACACTATTTTATCTTTGTCCCTTAACACAAGCAGTTCCTCAACCATTGCTTCACAGACGGCCTCTGCTATTTTTTCAGGAGGATCATTCTCAGAGAGTCCAAATACGTCGTGAGCATAATAAGAGCAACAAATGTCATCAAGCGGGCAGGAAACCTCTTCCCACAGAGAAACAATCTTTTCGGGGAGAAGGAAGCTTACTTTTTCGCCAAATGCTGTTGTTTTGTGGTTCCATCCCTGCTTGGAAAACTGCTTTATGCACATTTTGTCGTATTTTTCTTCATTTATTAGCATCTTTTTATCCTCGCTTTTATTTTTTTCGAGAGTCCCATAAAGCTCCCTAACCTTGAAAAGAAGAAAAAGGGGAGGAAAACCACTCCCTCCCCTCATCTGTCACTCGCCTTCAATGCTCACGCCGTTGTCCCTCGCCATCTGCTTTGCCCAGTCGGGTGCGTCAGCAAACACCTTGCCGTCGGGTCCAACGAAATTGCCCCACATGCCGTTTGCCTCCCAGTAGTCCATG
>JAFVCL010000082.1 GCA_017479285.1 Lachnospiraceae bacterium | reverse complement strand
TATGATCTTCCTCGACCACATGATGCCTAAGATGGATGGTATTGAAACTCTTTCCGAGATGTGGAAAAAGAGGCTCATCAGTGAAGATACGGTGGTGATCGCGCTTACCGCAAACGCGATAATGGGCGCGAAGGAGACATATCTTGAGGCGGGCTTCGACGATTATATGTCAAAGCCGATAGATATTAAAAACCTTGATGAATTATTAAGAAAGTATTTTACAGGAGAAAAAAATGGCGCGTAAAGAATCAATAACGATAGACATGATACTTGATACAGCTTTTAAGATGGTTAAAAGCGAGGGTATAGAGAGCGTTACCGCAAGGAAGGTGGCTGCAGCGGCAGGCTGCTCGACACAGCCGATCTTCAGGGTTTACAAGAATATGGAGGAGCTGCAGAAAGCCGTATATGACAAGGCCATAGTTTATTTCCTTGAATATTATAAGGCTTTTGAGAAAAAGAGCACGGTTCCCTTTACAAATCTCGGACTCGCATATATTGCCTTTGCGAGGGAGGAAAAAAATTATTTCAGGCTCCTTTTTGTGAACGGTATCGAGGGCGGAAAGAGTATGTATGAGCTCTTAAACGGCGATGACGGAAATGTTGTCAAGGAGATAAATCTTGCCCGTACCATGGGATGTGCAAATCCCGGTCATATGTTTATGAAGATGTGGATATTCATTCATGGTGCCGCATGTATGTCACTCTCGGGAGATTTCGATCTTACCGACGAGGAGACAGCGTCGCTTCTTGAAAAGTCCTATGAGTCTTTTTCGCGTGAGTGACCGTTACGGAAGCTGCCGCAGTGAACAGAGGTTAAGAGATGGATACAGCTAAGGATGTGCTCACACTCATCAAGGAGATGATGCCGGCTATGAGCAAGAGCCACAAAAAGATAGCCGCTTATGTTCTTGATATGTATGATGAGGCGGTATTTCAGACTGCCGCAAAGGTCGGCGAGGCGATAGGAGTCAGCGAATCTACCGTTGTAAGATTTGCCATGGCTCTCGGCTTTGAGGGATATCCCGAATACCAGCAGGCTCTCGGAAAATGCATCAAGGGTAAGATATCAAAGATGCAAAAGCTGGATGAAAGGTATGGAAACAGCACCCAGTCCGAGATCGTAAAATCGGTGCTTAACGCGGATATTGAAAAAATCCAGGACACGATAAAAAATCTGAATACGGATGCGTTTAACATTGCGGTGGATACCCTGCTTAACGCCGAGAATGTATATATTATGGGGCTTAGGAGCAATGAACCGCTTGCGGCCTTTCTGCATTTTTATCTCAATATGATAAGGAATCATGTGGTGCTTTTGAACACCACCTCCACTACCGAGACCTTTGAGCAGATGCTGAGGATAAATGAGAAGGACTGCTTTGTGGGAATAAGCTTTCCGAGATACTCCATGCGTACACTTAAGGCGATGGAGTTTGCAAACGACAGACGGGCGAGGATAATATCGATCACGGACTCACAGTATTCGCCGATGAATCTTTATTCCTCCTGCAATCTGTTTGCAAGGAGCGATATGGTTTCCATCGTTGATTCCCTGGTTGCCCCGCTCAGCGTTATAAACGCGCTGGTTGTTGCCATGTGTCTCAAGAAGCCGGAGGCCGTAAACAATGATCTTAAGATGCTCGAAGAGGTCTGGGGCAATTATCAGGTTTACCTTAACGATGAGATCAATTTCATAAACTCCGAGCCCATACTAAATTATTCTCTGAGGAAGCAAAAGGATGAGTGAGGTAATAGTAGTCGGAGGCGGTGCTGCCGGTATGATGGCCGCTGTCGCAGCCGCAAAGCAGGGAGCAAAGGTCACCCTCTTTGAAAAAAACGAAAAGCTGGGGAAAAAGCTTTTTATAACGGGAAAGGGCAGATGCAACCTTACGAATGCCGCCGATGTGGAGACGCTTCTCTCAAATGTTGTTAGCAACAGAAAGTTTCTGTACAGCGCTTTTTACAGCTTTGACAATACGGCGGTTATGGAGATGGTTGAAGAGGCCGGATGCCCGCTGAAGACAGAAAGAGGGGACAGGGTTTTTCCCGTCTCGGATCATTCATCGGATGTCATTAAGACCTTTGAAAGAATCCTTGAAAAAGAGGGGGTACAGGTAAGGCTAAACACCTGTGTCAGGGGTATTATAATCGAAAACGGTGCGGCCATCGGTGTCAGGGTTTTAAAGAAAAACAGCAATCATACCGCGTCCAAAGTCCTCCCGGTAAGAGCCGATGCGGTCATAGTATGTACGGGAGGAGTATCTTACGAGTCCACAGGCTCTACGGGGGACGGATACAGATTTGCGGGAGAGAGCGGACATAATATCGTCAAACCAAAGCCCTCCCTTGTTCCCTTTGAGACAAAGGAAAAATGGGTAAAGGATGTGATGGGGCTTTCATTAAAGAATGTTTCCCTTTGCCTTAAGAAGGATAAAAAGACCATATACGAAGGCTTCGGAGAGATGCTCTTTACGCATTTCGGCATAAGCGGTCCCCTTGTGCTTACCGGAAGCTGCTATTACGACCCGGAAAGGGATGGCAGTATTAAGGCATTCATAGATTTAAAGCCCGCGTTATCGGAGGAGCAGCTTGATAAAAGACTTATCAGGGACTTTGAGGAAAATGCAGGCAAAAACTTTATAAATTCATTGGGAGGACTGCTCCCGAAGGGGCTTATCCCCGTGGTTACGGAGTATTCCGGGATCTCACCGGATAAAAAGGTTCACGACCTTACAAGGGAGGAGAGGAAAAAGCTCCTTGAAGTGTTAAAGCATCTTGAGCTTAATATAACCGGAACGAGGGGCTTTGACGAGGCGATAATAACAAGGGGAGGGGTATCCGTGAAGGATATCGACCCCGGCACAATGGAATCAAAGGTAATCGGGAATTTGTATTTTGCGGGGGAGGTTCTTGACCTTGACGCGGTAACAGGGGGCTTTAATCTCCAGATTGCCTGGTCTACGGGACACGCTGCGGGAACGGCTGCGGGAGCCTGAGTTTTTATATTATTTTTATATTACAGGAGAGAAATTATGCCGATAAATATAGCGATAGACGGGCCGGCAGGAGCGGGAAAGAGCACGATAGCAAAGCTCGTCGCAAAGAAGAAAAATCTTATTTATGTGGATACCGGAGCGATGTACAGAGCGATAGCGCTTTACATCTTAAGACTGGGAACGGATCCTGAGGATGCGGAAGCTGTGGCGAGAGACTGTAAGGGGGCAAATGTAACCATCGGTTATGAAGATGGAGTACAGATAGTTTATCTCAACGGTGAGAATGTGAATGCCTACCTTAGAACCGAGGAGGTGGGAAATACCGCATCGAAGACGAGCGCGAACCCGGCGGTCAGAGCGCAGATATTCAGTCTCCAACAGGAGCTTGCGAAGGAAAATGACTGTATCATGGATGGAAGAGATATCGGAAGCGTTGTCCTCCCGAATGCTAAGCCGAAGATTTATCTTACCGCTTCCAGCGGGGTCAGGGCAAAGAGAAGATATGACGAGCTCGTGGCCAAGGGGGAGACTCCGGATTTTGACAGGATAAGAACGGACATCGAGCAGAGGGACTATCAGGATATGCACCGCGAGATTTCCCCTCTTGTAAAGGCGGAGGACGCGACGCTTATAGATTCATCGGATATGAGCATCGATGAGGTGGTGGACGCGATATGCGCGCTGGTCTGAAATAAATTGCGTTTTTCAGGGTGATAATGTATGGAAATTCGTCTGGCGGATCACGCGGGATTCTGCTTCGGCGTGGAGCGAGCGGTGGGAACCGTGTATGAGGAATTGAAAAGCGGAAAGCAGATTTATACCTACGGCCCGATAGTTCATAATGAAGAGGTGGTTCGGGAACTTGAAGAGAGGGGCGTAAAGGTTATCGCGGATGAGGAGGAGCTTAAAGGGCTTTGGCCCGATAAGGACTCCGTTGTTGTGATACGCGCCCACGGTATCCCCGAAAACACATATACTGTCCTCGAGGAGAAGGGGCTCAAAATCGTTGATGCCACCTGCCCTTTTGTGAAAAAGATTCACAGAGAGGTAAGGAAAAGATCCTCCGAGGGCGATAAAATAATAATAGTCGGAGACCCCGGCCATCCCGAGGTTATAGGAATAAAGGGCTGGATAGTCGGAGATTGTATAGTCTTCAGGGATGTTTCCGATGCGGAGAAATTTGTTCCGGATAAAGGGGTAAAATATACCCTTGTTTCCCAGACAACATTTCAGAGCAAGAAATTTAAAGAGATTATTGAAATTCTTGAAAAAAAAGAGTACAATATTAATGTTGTGAATACAATCTGTAATGCTACGGACGAAAGACAACGCTCGGCAGAGGCGCTTGCAAAAGAGGCTGATGCCATGATCGTAATAGGAAGTGCCGGAAGTTCCAATACAAGAAAGCTATATGAAATATGCGGGAACTTCTGTGAAAACACTTATTATGTTCAAACACCGGACGATCCGGTTCTTGACAAACTCGGAACCGCAAAGCTGGTGGGTATTACCGCAGGGGCTTCCACCCCGCAAAAATTAATCGAGGAGGTTCAAAATAATGTCAGAGGAACTTACTTTTGAACAAATGCTGGAAGATTCATTCAAAACAATTCATACAGGAGAGGTAGTTGAAGGTACAGTCATCGATGTTAAGCCTGAAGAGATAATCTTAAACATCGGTTACAAGGCTGACGGTATTCTTACAAAGTATGAGTACACGAATGATAACAGCGTTGACCTTACGACTGCGGTGAAGGTAGGAGATACCCTTGAGGTAAAGATTCTTAAAGTCAATGATGGTGACGGACAGGTTCTTGTTACTTACAAGCGTCTTCAGCAGGAGCGCGGCAGTAAGAAGATCGAGGAGGCCTTTAACAATCATGAGGTTCTCAAAGCTGTTGTCAGCCAGGTACAGGATGGCGGTCTTACCGTTATCGTAGATGAGACCAGAATTTTCATCCCTGCAAGCCTTGTATCGGATACCTATGAAAGAGATCTTTCCAAGTACAAGGACCAGGAGATCGAGTTTGTTGTAATCGAGTTCAATCCCCGCAAGCGTCGCTGCATCGGAGACCGCAAGCAGCTTCTTGTCGCAAAGAAGGCAGAGCTTCAGAAGGAGCTTTTCGAGAAGATTCACGAGGGCGATACCGTAGAGGGAACAGTTAAGAATGTTACCGATTTCGGTGCGTTCATCGATCTCGGCGGAGTGGACGGACTGCTTCATATCTCAGAGATGAGCTGGGGCAGAGTTGAGCATCCCAAGAAGGTATTTAAGGTTGGCGACAAGCTTAAGGTTCTCGTTAAGGAGATCAACGGAAGCAAGGTTGCGCTCTCTCTTAAGTTCGACGACCAGAACCCCTGGAAGGATGCTTCCGAGAAGTTTGCCATCGGAAATGTTGTTACCGGTAAGGTTGCAAGAATGACTGAGTTCGGAGCTTTTGTTGAGCTTGAGAACGGTGTTGATGCGCTTCTTCATGTATCCCAGATTTCAAAGGATCATATCGAGAAGCCCAGCGATGTTCTTACCGTAGGTCAGGAAGTTACCGCAAAGATTGTTGACTTCAACGAGGACGAGCACAAGATTTCCCTCAGCATCAAAGCACTTACAGCTCCCGAACCCAAGAAGGAAGATGAGGATGCGGATGTTGTGTCTGTGGATGTTGACGCTGTGATCGCTTCCCAGGAAGAAGAATAAGACATTATATTACGACTGCCGGGCTGATATACTTGGCAGTCGTTTATTTTATACACACATTTTGAGATAGAATATTATTGAGGAATTATTAAATGGGGCATATGCATTAAACAAGAACAAGTAACAAGAGGTGAAGAGTTATGGAGTACGATTACGAATATTTAAAAAAGGAAGTTTTTAAGCTCACGCAGATAGACCTTAATGCGTATAAGGAGCGCCAGATGAAGCGCCGTATCGATACCCTTATCGGAAAGAACGGTATCAAGGGCTACGATAAGTATATTGATGCTCTTAAGACAAACAAGGATATCTTTGATGAGTTTATAAATTATATAACCATCAATGTATCCGAGTTTTACAGAAATCCGGACCAGTGGGCGTTTATGGATAAGGAGGTATTCCCTGATCTTATAAATAAGTTCGGAAAGAATTTAAAGATCTGGAGCGCGGCCTGCTCGACGGGTGATGAGCCCTATTCGCTTGTTATGGCTCTATCCAAGTATGTTCCCCTTAACCAGATCAAGATCTACGCCACAGACCTTGACAAGACCGTTATTGCAAAGGCTAAGGTGGGGCTCTACGATGCCAAGAGTATCGCCGGAGTACCGGATGAGTTCAAGAAAAAATATTTTACAAAGGTAGGGCCTTCCTTTAAGATCGCTGATGAGATAAAGGCAAGGGTTGAGTTCCATGAGCACAACCTTTTAAAGGACAAGTACCCTACGGACTATCACTTTATCGTTTGCCGGAATGTGCTGATCTACTTTACCGACGAGGCAAAGGACGAGGTGTTTAAGAAGTATTTCCAGAGCCTTAAGAAGGGCGGCTACCTCTTTATCGGAAGTACCGAGCAGATCCTTAATTACAAGGAAATCGGTTACGAGAGAAAGAACTCCTTCTTTTATGAGAAACCCTAAGCGACGCGAGCCGCGTACTTTGCGGCCGCGTGACAAGCGCGAACGCTTCTGCGCGCTTGTCATGGCGGAAGCCATCGCGCCGCGTCACGGCAGCGAAGCTGGCGCACGCGGACTTCGACTTAATAAGCAACCCTAAAGCGACGGAAGCCATCGCGCCGCGTACTTAAATCAAAGAAATTTGTTATGTTGAATATTACTGACATTATGGCAATTTTAAGCTTTGCAATTACCTGCTTCGCTTTAGGCTATTCAGTCGGTAGCAACAGCAGGACAAAAAAATAACCGCCTGTCTCGCAAACTGAAGCGGTTATTTTTTTACCAATTCATAAGGGACAACCGTCTATCGGTAGCGTCCTTTGTGTTTATTATAGTTTTTATAATACTATTTGTCAATGTCAGTATGTCGTCCCGATCATCTGGAGAATGTGATTGGCATATTCCGTGAAAGCGGCGCGGTCTCTTTTCAGTTCATCCGTCAGCTCAAAGAAGACTTCCTTACTCTTGTATTCCCTTCGGAATATGGGCTCGAAGAGAAGCTCGAACTGCGGGAGATATCTTGAATTCTTCCGGGTATAGCATGTGGCGGCCGTTGCCTGGGTGCGGTGCTCCTTTTCGACGAAGGTGGCAACGGATTTATGAAGGGCAACATCTTCTTCCGGAAGATAATAGTAGTCGTGGTAATTGGCGTAGAAATACTTCATTTCCTCGGTGTAAATGGGGATCCTGAAGGAACCCTCATCCCCCTCGCCGTGGAAGTAACATCCGCAGGCTGAGGCCGTGACGGGCTTGGGAAGGGTGATGGGAAGCCCGGCTATCAGAATAAGCTCCTGATGAATATCCCCGCTCAGATCCTTATAATTGTTTGCCGAGGCTCTCTTTACTTTTAAGCTGTTGTTGAAAAGATCAAAATATGAGAGCATGGGGAGAATCTTAAGCATTCCCTTAAGGTCGTCCTCGTTATGAAGAAGGAGAGTGTTCCTTGCAAATTCCGAAGGGTCCTTTACATAATCGTGGTAAACACCTATAAGCTCGCCGCCGGTAAACGCGTCATCCCGGTCTACTCCGAGAAATTTTTCCATTGTTTTTTGCTTGCAGTTTGAGAGACCTAAAAATACCTTGCAGGGGGATATCCGCTTGTAGAGGTCTATTCCGTCAAGTCCGTCGAAGCTGTAATCCAGCTTGAGCTGTCTGCATTTCTGGGTAATATAGGGAAGATCAAACTGGTTTCCGTTAAAATGCACGAGAAACTTGAAATTTTTGCAGAACGCAAAAAATGCGTGAAGCAGCTCGACCTCCTGCTCGTAGCTTTCGGCAAGCCACTGGATGGTACACCATTTTCCGTCGTGGTTATAGGCGCATCCGATAAGGTATAAATAAGAGCTCCTCGCGGTAAAGCCCGTTGTCTCTATGTCAAGAAAAAGAAGCTCCTCTATGGGGGCAAGCCTTGTCACATCATATCCTATTTCAAAATCTTCAAGAGTTCCCTCTAAAATCTTCATTTTAAAGCCTTTCGGTACAGTTGGATTCTAAGTATTTAACGAATTTTAAACCGTTAAACACCTTATCTATAATAACACAATTATATGATCAAATATAGTGGTTTTTTTTTGAGAAAAAGAGTACAATAAATATACTATTTTCTTTAAATTCAGGAGAATGCTATGCCAAGATTTACTTTTTCGGGCGGTGTTCATCCCTTCGAGGGGAAGGAGATGTCAAAGGACAAGCCCATAACATCTTTAGATGCCGGACAGATACTTGTTTACCCGGTATCGCAGCATATAGGCGCTCCCGCAAAACCGATAGTACAGGTAGGTGAAAGAGTCCTCAGAGGCCAGATGATAGCAGAGGCCGGGGGCTTTGTTTCCGCACCTGTATTTTCTTCTGTTTCGGGAACCGTTAAAGCTATCGAGCCCCGGAGAACGGTTACGGGAGACAGTATTAACAGTATTGTTATCGAGAATGATTTCCTCATGGAGGAGGTTAGGTACAATGCCCTTATGGACTGGAATCTTGCCTCCAAGACGGAGATACTTGACGCGGTAAAAAACGCGGGAATCGTGGGAATGGGCGGTGCCGGCTTCCCTACGCATGTTAAGCTGTCCCCCAAGGATCCCGATAATATTACATACATAATCGCAAACTGTGCGGAGTGCGAGCCCTATCTTACCAGTGATTACAGGAGGATGATAGAGGAGCCGGAGAAGCTTATCGGAGGAATGAAGATCCTGCTCCGCCTTTTCGATAACGCCCACGGAATCATCGCCATCGAGGAGAACAAGCCGGATTGTATTGCGCTCTTAAAGAAGATGACCCACGAGGATAAGAGGATAACGGTAAAGGGAGTCTACACAAAGTACCCCCAGGGCGCGGAGCGTATGCTCATAAGCGCGACAACTGGCCGTAAGATAAATTCCACCATGCTGCCGGCGGATGTGGGCTGTATCGTGGACAATGTGGATACCCTTGTGGCTATTTACAATGCAGTGGTATACGGTATGCCTCTCATGGAGAGAATCGTTACGGTTACCGGAGATGCGGTTGCGGACCCCAGGAATTTTAAGATTCCCATCGGAGTAAGCTACCGGGAGATACTCGAGGCGGACGGAGGTTTTAAGGTTAAGCCGGAGAAGATAATCTGCGGCGGACCTATGATGGGCTTTGCCATGTTTGGGCTTGATGTTCCCTCCACAAAGACTTCCACCGCGCTTCTTGCTTTTGCTAAGGACGAGGTCGCGGAAGCTGAAACCACCGCCTGTATAAAGTGCGGGAGGTGCGTCCAGGTATGTCCCGGAAGAGTTATGCCCAATGCGCTTGCGGAGTGTGCGGAGCATTTTGACAGCGAGGGCTTTGTGGCACTGGGAGGTATGGAGTGCTGCGAATGCGGGTGCTGCAGCTTTATATGCCCCGCAAAGCGTCCGCTTACCCAGAGTATTAAGTCAATGAGAAAAATAGAACTTGCAAACAGGAAAAAGAAGTAGGAGGGAGGAAACTATGGCTGATACAAATACAAATGAAATAAGCTATAAGGTATCCTCCAATCCCCATGTGAGATCGAAGGCTACCACCGGCAGCATAATGTTTTTTGTCATAATCGCGCTTATACCTGCCACCGGATTCGGAATATACAATTTTGGATTCCGCGCCGTTTTAGTAATTATCGCGGCAGTTGTTCCTGCGGTTCTGACCGAGCTTTTATTTAATATCGTAATGAAAAAGAAGCAGACAGTGTTTGATCTTTCCGCAGTCGTTACAGGACTTCTTCTCGCATTGAATATGCCGGTCAGTATCCCCTTGTGGATGCCGGCGCTGGGAAGCGTTTTTGCGATTCTTGTCGTAAAGATGCTTTTCGGAGGAATCGGGCAGAACTTCATGAATCCCGCTCTTGCGGCAAGATGTTTCCTGCTCATTTCCTTCCCTGCTGCGATGACGGACTTTACGACCGATGTTTATACCGGAGCTACGCCCCTCGCGGCGCTTAAGGCAGGAGAGGCAGTTGATGTGAGCAGTATGATAATCGGAAGGACTGCGGGAACCATCGGCGAGACCTCGCTGATCGCTATTGTTATCGGTGCGTGCTTTTTGATATTTATGGGAGTTATAGACCTTAAAATCCCCGGCTGCTACATACTTTCCTTTACGGTATTCATCGCGGTGTTCGGGGGAAGAGGTGTTGATCCCGCTTATCTTGCGGCCCAGCTTGCGGGAGGCGGACTTATGCTCGGCGCCTTCTTTATGGCTACGGATTATGTTACAAGACCGATAACAAAATGGGGCCAGATCATATACGGTATTTTCCTCGGAGTGATGACCGGAATATTCAGGGTCTTCGGTCCCTCCGCCGAGGGCGTTTCCTATGCGATAATCATCGGAAACCTTATTGTGCCTCTTATCGAGAAGATTACGAAGCCGGTTCCCTTCGGATACAGGAGAGCCGATTTTAAGAAGCAGAAGGGAGGTAAATGATGATGGAAATGTCCGGAAACAGTCAGAATCGTACCTCCTCAAAGGATTTTATTGTGATGCTCAAGGAGGCCGGGGCGCTTCTTGCGATAACTCTTGTTGCCGGCCTTTTGCTCGGATTTGTTTATGAGCTTACCAAGGAACCGATAAAGCGCCAGGAGGAGCTTGCAATACAGAATGCCTGCTCCGAGGTCATGCCGGATGCGGATGATTTTACTGAGATAGATTTTGATCTGAGCAGAGAATTATCGGAGGAGCTTTCCGGAGACGGAATAACCATTGGCACTGTATATGAGGCGAAAACCTCAGGGGGTGACTTTAAGGGTTATGTCATTCAGTCCACAAGCTCCGAAGGATACGGCGGGGATATCGTGCTGTATCTGGGTGTCGAACCCGGAGAGGAGTCAATGCACCTTAACGGGGTATCCATACTCTCGATAGAGGAGACTCCGGGTCTCGGAATGAGAGCTGAGGAGGTTCTGGTTCCCCAGTTTGCCGGAAAGGATGCGGATCACTTTATTTACACTAAGACCGGCGGAAATCTTGATAATGAGATCGATGCCATAAGCGGCGCGACGATCACTACCAAGGCTGTGACAAATGCAGTAAACGGAGGCTTAAAGACCGCCGCCGAGCTTTACGCCGCAAAAACAGGTACGGAAGGGGGTAATGAGTGATGAAGGAAAACAGGATCACTGAGCGCCTTTTCAATGGCCTTATAAAAGAGAACCCCACATTCGTACTTACACTTGGAATGTGTCCGACGCTGGCGGTCACAACCTCCGCCATGAACGGACTGGGCATGGGGCTTACGACCATGGTGGTTCTTGCCCTGAGTAACCTTATTATTTCGCTTCTCCGGAAGTTTATTCCCAACAGGGTAAGAATACCTGCATTTATCGTTATCGTCGCGTCCTTCGTTACGATGGTACAGCTTCTTTTGCAGGCATATCTGCCATCCCTTAACAGCGCGCTGGGCGTTTATATACCGCTTATCGTTGTAAACTGTATAATCCTCGGGCGCGCGGAGAGCTACGCTTATCACAATCCGCCCCTTCCTTCGCTCTTTGACGGAATCGGAATGGGACTGGGATTCTCGGTTGCCCTTACCCTTATCGGAGCGGTAAGGGAGATCCTCGGGGCGGGAGAGATCTTCGGATTTCACATTATGCCTAAGGGATACACAAATATTAATATTTTCGTACTTGCACCCGGTGCATTCTTTGTTCTTGCGGTTTTGACAGCGGTACAGAATTATATCAAAAAGAAGGCTGCGGCAAAGGGCCGGGATGTATCAAAGGTCGGCTCGGGTTGCAGCGAGGATTGTCTGAACTGCGGGGATACCGGCTGCAGCAGGAGGTTCTATGATGCGGATGGAAGCACAGAGAATCCAAACCTCGGAAATAATTTAAAACAGGCCGATACGGAGACCGGCAAGCCGGAGCAGGCTGACGCGGAGCGGGCCGATACGGAGACCGGCAAGCCGGAGCAGACTGACGCGGAGCAGGCAGGTACGGAGACCGAAGCCGGAGAGGAGGGGCTAAAGGATGAATAACATAACGAATATAAGAGATCTTTTCATACTCCTTGTGGGCTCATCCCTCGTGTCGAATGTAGTCCTCAGCCAGTTCCTCGGATTATGTCCCTTTCTCGGAGTTTCGAAGAAGATAAAGACTGCCGCGGGAATGGGCGCTGCCGTTATTTTCGTAATTACGCTTGCCAGCGCGGTAGCCGGAGTTATCTACAAATACATACTTGTACCGTTTAATATTACATTCCTCCAGACGATAGTGTTTATTCTCGTTATCGCTGCGCTGGTACAGTTTGTGGAAATGTTTTTGAAGAAGCTTATTCCCTCTCTCTATGAGGCTCTTGGTGTGTATCTTCCGCTTATAACCACCAACTGTGCGGTTTTAGGCGTTGCCCTTACCAATGTTCAGAAAAATTACGGAATCGGAACAGGTATAGTAAACGGCTTCGCCACTGCGGTCGGTTTTACCATCGCGATAGTTATACTTGCCGGTATACGGGAGAAGATGGAATACAATGATATCCCCGAGAGCTTTAAGGGAATGCCTTCGGTACTTTTGACCGCCGGACTTATGGCAATCGCTTTCTGCGGTTTCTCAGGTCTTTTGTAAAGGAGGGGGAGAATGAGTTTTACAGGTATATTGATCGCAGCGGGAATAGTTGCTGCGGTAGGATTGTTCGTAGGTCTTTTTCTTGGGGTAGCCGGTCTTGCATTCAGGGTTGAGACCGACCCTAAGGAAGAAGAGGTATTGGCCGCACTCCCCGGAAATAACTGCGGAGGCTGCGGTTATCCGGGCTGCTCCGGACTTGCTGCGGCCATTGCTGCGGGGGAGGCTCCGGTTAACGCCTGTCCCGTGGGAGGGGAGCCGGTCGGAAAAAGAATCGCGCAGATAATGGGCGTGGAAGCTGAAAACTCCGTCAAAAAGGTTGCCTATGTGGCCTGCAAGGGTGACTGTGACAAGGCAAAGACGGATTACGAATATGTGGGTGCCGAGGATTGCCGTATGCTTGAGTTTGTTCCGAACGGCGGACCCAAGAGCTGCAACAGCGGATGCCTGGGCTTTGGAACCTGCGTAAAGGCCTGTCCCTTCGATGCAATCCATGTGGTAAACGGTGTGGCGGTAGTGGACAGGGAAAAATGCAAAGCCTGCGGTAAATGTGTCGCAGCCTGTCCCAAGCACCTTATTTCACTTATCCCCTATGATTCAAAGTTTGTTGTCGGGTGCAGCTCAAAGGACAAGGGGCCTGTAACGATGAAGGCCTGCTCCGTGGGCTGTATCGGATGCGGACTCTGCGTGAGAAACTGTCCTGCCCAGGCGGTTACCGTCACAGACAACCATGCTGTGATCGACCAGGAAAAGTGTATCGGATGCGGAATATGCGAGTCAAAGTGTCCCAAGAAATGTATTGAGGCACAGGTATTATAAAGTATGTAAACGGTCATCTGCCGCAGGTGTGCGGAGAGAATGAATAAACCGGAGACCGTTGTTACAGGTGATCTATGAAGCTTACCGGAGGAGACAATAAAATAAGTCCGCAGCTCGGAGCGGTTGCAATAGGTACGGCGATAGTTCTGATCGTTATACTTGCGATTGCGATAGTTCCGGCTGTCAAAAAAAACAATCATCATACGGATTTTTCAAAGCTTAACCGGGAGACCGCACAGGCCGGGACGGAAGCAGAGGAGGAGTATGTTTCTCCCGTAATTGAGGAAAACAAATACGATACTCCGGAAATTACATCCCCCGATGAGCTTGATTTCTGGGATCTTTATCCGAAGGATGACCCGGAGGAGGGTGTCTCCGGACAGGCGGGTAAAGAGGGAGGCTTAAACGGCGGTGGTACAGGCAACGGAGCCGGTACAGGAGCAGGAGCCCCCGGAGGCGGCAATGCTGCGGGAACAGGTGCGCAGGGCACAGGAGCCGGAGCAGGTGAAAGCCCCGAAACGGATGAAAACGACCCTTCAAAGGACGGAAAGCATACGAAGGTTATCCTCCGGGACGGTACGGAGGAGTGGGTAACGATCTCACAGTATCTTCCAAAAAACGATTATGATTACACAAATCTTGTAAGCAAAAATGACAGGATGGAATACTACATCGACGGAAAGAAGGTTTCGTATCTCGGTGTTGATATTTCCAAGTACCAGGATTACATAGATTTCAATAAGGTCAAAAAAAACGGGATTGATTTCGTTATGATACGGCTCGGAGCAAGAGGCTACGGAACCGGTCAGATAACGATAGATGATTATTTCTTTGATAATTTGAAGAGAGCCACGGATGCGGGATTGAAGGTGGGGGTTTATTTCTCCTCCCAGGCCATAAACACGGATGAAGCCATAGAAGAGGCCGAGACCGTGATCGATTCCATAGGAGAGTACAGGCTCGATTATCCGATAGCCTTTGATATGGGATTTGTAGACAATGATACTGCCCGTATCGAGGGGCTTTCAAACAACGAGAGGACCGAGATAGCCAAGACCTTTCTCGATTATGTAAGCGGAGAGGGCTATACCGGCTGCATATACGGTACAAAGGAATGGTTTATAAAAGAGATAGAAATGTCAAAGCTTACCGCTTATGATTTCTGGCTTGCCCAGGAGGAGGATCTTCCGGATTATCCGTATAAATTCTCAATCTGGCAGTACAGCAGAAAGGGTACGGTGGATGGTATTTCGGGATATGTGAACCTTAATATCTCATTTGTTGATTACACGGAAAAATAAGGCCACGGACCAAATGGATCCGTGGCGGAAGTTTATTGCCCGTTTGCCTTGATAACCTCGGAAATAATGGAATTTTCAAGGTTGTCGGCGGCGCTGTTTTTTTCGAGGTCGCTCTTTATGAGGGATATGGTCCTTTCGGGCATACCGTCGCTTATCTTAATCTCGAAAAGCTTTCCCGCTTCAATGGAGGGAAGAGCGTAGGCGGAGTCGATACACGCGATACCCATGTTGTTCTCCGCAAACACCCGGGCATGCATCATGGTGGGAACCTCTATGGTGGGGTTAAAGGTAATACCTATGCGAGCCAGAATATCACTGTGGATATTAAAGGTCTCACTGCCGCGGAGAAGCGAGATGATGGGGTATTTTAAAAGATCTTTATAGCTGACGGTCCTGCCTTCAAACAGTTCCCGGTAATCGTTGCCGGCGACCACAATGTCGCGGAAGGAGGAAATCACATATTTCATACCCACCGGCTTTTCGTATTTTGAAGAGGTGACTACTGCGAGATTTAAAGAGCCTTCGCTGACCATATTTATAAGATTGGGAGTGGTATCCGAGATTATATGCAGATGAACATCGGGGTTTGAACGGGTAAAGGAATTGATACCCGGAAGGATACCCTGGCGGATGTGAATGTCGGATACACCGACGGATATCCCTATGGATGCTTCCCTGAAGTATTGGTCCTTGAATATGCGGATCACCTTTTCGCCCTCTTCAATGGCCTTTTGTGCGGTCTCGGCATATTTAAAAAGATTTTCGCCCGCCGTCGTCAGGGTCACGCCCTGGTTGGTCCGTTTAAAGAGCTTACAGCCCAGCTCACCCTCAAGGTTGTTTATAACGCGGGTTATGTTCGGCTGGCTGCTCATCAGCGCTTTTGCGGCCTTGTTAAAGCTTTTATAGCGCGCTACATAATAGAATATTTTATAGTATTCGTTGGAAACTGACATTGTTATATCCTTTGAATAATAATGTGTTTTTGTTTTAACGAATGTATGATAAAATATAATTTATGGTTGTGTCAAGTTATATGTTTTGAATGCCTGCCGTGTTTTTCTTCAAGATGCAAACATATATGTACACAAAGTTCACAATGTAAGGAGATGTATCTATGAAAGAAAAAAAAGTAGGTTTTTGGCAAAGCATCAGGATCAAGCTGATACTTCTAATGGCGGCGCTGGTTGCGGTTCCGCTTATCGTTTCGATAATTGTAAGCATGGACAATACGAAAAGCTCGGGGATAGCAAACGCAAAGCTCATGAATGACGCGCAGTCCCATGTGGTGGAACTCAGCATACTCGATGTTATAAACCAGAATATCAAGACACTTCAGGCGTTTGCGGATGCACCCTCAACCATCGAATATCTGAAGGCTGACGGAGCCTCAAAATACGCTGAGGGTGTCTTAAGACAGATGTACAATGTTGACGAGAGCCTTGCGGACGGAAACTCAACCATCATAGCCGGAAGAAACGGTCGCCAGATGCTCAGAACCGTTGGAGACTGCGTCGATATAAAGGACAGAGAGTACTACAAGCAGGCCATGGCCGGAAATGTCTATGTGTCCGACATACAGGTTTCAAAGTCTACCGGAGAAAGAATCTGTACATTTGCCATTCCCGTCTGGGATACGGAGCATGAGAATGTTCTTGGTATAGTCCAGAGAAACTATAACCTCTCGAATTTCCATGATCTTATCGCCGAAGAGGTGACTGAGGAAAAGCAGGAGCTTGTTATAGTCGATAATACCGGCTTCGTTATAGCGCATTCGGGACATGAGATAGCTCCGGATGCCCCGGAGGACCAGTCGGGAAATCCTTTCTACACCGATTCGAGAGGAACAGAGCTTGAGGGCTCCTATGAGACAAAGTGGGCAGGGGACACCTGGATGGTTTCATGGGTTAAGGAACCCATAAGCGGATGGGTAGTTGCTTCATGCAGAGTACAGTCCGTGGCTCTTGCCTCCGTAAACCGTATGATCCTGATCCTTGCCATTGTAGGTGTGGTATTTGTGGTAATAGGTGTTGTTGCAGCCATAATGATCGCAAACAGCTTTACAAAGCCCCTTACCGTGATCAATGCTTCAATAAGCTCACTTGCGGACGGTAGGTTTGAGAGGATTGAAAAATATACCGGACGCAAGGATGAATTCGGTGTCATTGTTGCAGATACGAATGCAGTCATCGACAAGCTCGATGAGATAGTGGGAGATATAAAGAATTCCGCACAGGAGGTAAACAAGACCTCCGTTGAGCTCGCCGATACCGCGGATCAGATCTCACAGACCGCGGATGATGTATCCGAGGCAGTACAGGAGATCGCCAGCGGAGCAACCCAGCAGGCTGATGAGATCCAGCACGCTACGGAGAGCACCGGCGTCATAAGCGATAATGTCCAGCTTGTTACAGACAGCGCTGCAAGCGTTGCACAGACTGCCACCGATATGGAGTCGGACAGCAGGGAGTCTGCCGCACAGCTTGATAAGCTTAAGAAGTCTTCCGAGGAGATGACCACCTCAATAGACCAGATCTCCGAAAAGATCGGTGCTACCGGAGCGGCTGTAGAGAATATAAGCAAGAAGGTAGAGGTTATCAACTCAATTGCCTCCCAGACAAACCTCCTTGCCCTCAATGCTTCCATTGAGGCTGCAAGAGCGGGAGAGGCCGGAAGAGGCTTCGCCGTTGTTGCCGAGGAGATCGGAAAGCTTGCGGATGAGTCCGCTGCTTCCGCAAATGAAATCCAGGCAGAGATGAATGTCCTTCTCAAGGAGTCACAGAGCGCAATAGAGATGGCTGCCGATGTAAACAAGACCACAGAGGAGCAGAAGGCTATAATAGAGGATACAGTAAACAGTATCGCAAAGCTTATTGACGGTATCGAAATGTCCGTGGCCGGAATCGAGTCCATAACCGCAAGCGCGCAGGCGTGTGACGAATCAAAGGATGTGATCGTCGATGCCATGAGTTCGCTTTCGGCTATCTCCGAGGAGAACGCCGCAGGTGCGGAGGAAACCTCAGCTTCCATGGAGGAACTTAACGCCACCGTTAATACTCTTGCAGCAGCAGCCGGCTCCCTCAAGGATATTTCGGAGAAGCTTATCAATGAGATGCAGTTCTTTAAGGCATAAGCCTTGGACAGGGCATTGTACCTTCAAACATAATATTGGAGTGATACACAGACCGGAGGATTTATTCTCCGGTCTTGTTTTGTTGAAAATAGTCAAAATAATATGTAAATTTGCGATTATTTTAAACATTTTTATTCCGTCTATTTCCTCATAATCCATATCGTCGAGAGTTTTTGATATTTTCCAATTATTCTGTGTCATAGTGGATATGAACTCATCAGGAAGTTTAAGTTTATAATTTTTGACATAATACGCTAAATCGCCGGGCCATAGCCATATGCCATCAGTATAGCTGCTTGCAGTGCCTGGTGTGCCTTTTTTGGTGAAATTATGTCATGAGTTACTTCGGGACTTACAATAAATTCAACTCCACTTTTAAGATATTGATATATCATATCTATGTTTTCTTGACTCCCCTTATTTATGAAATCTAAGATGGAATTGTCTGTGTCTTTCCTGTGTGGCATTTCTTTATAATAGCCTACTGTTTTAATTTCATAAATTACCTCCTCTCGTATGGGATATAGAATGCATCAAACTTACCAAAATGTCAAACTGAAATTACCATACGATTTTTTGTATGAACAGATGGCATTTTTTTGCGATTTATGTTATCCTAAAAGATAACACGGGTTATTATGCGCTTTTGATGTAATCATTTGTAAAAACACGATCAAATGTTTGTATACTAAGGGCTTCTTATTGGACAGCAAAAGTAGTACGGTTGATATAGAATGAATTTATAGTTGAGATTAGATTGGCCCGCACCAGCGAGCATACATTTAGACCATAAACTTCCGATAATTCCGGATTATCAGAAGTAAATAGGGGGTGACCACATGATTCTTCCTAAGAACCAGATGTCAGAGGAAGACATCAAGCTTAATTTCATTACCCCTGCCATTATAGCAAAGGGCTGGCAGGATAAGATCACAATGGAACAGGCGGTACGATTTACCGATGGAAAGATCAACCTTAAGGGTAATCTTGTATCACGTGCTACGCCGAAAAAAGCTGATTATATTCTGTATATTAATGAGAATAATCCGATTGCCATTGTGGAGGCTAAGGATAACAATCATACTGTTTCATTTGGAATGCAACAGGCAAAGACCTATGCTCAGATGATGCAGATACCTTTTGCATACAGCTCTAATGGTGATGCGTTTGAGGAATACGACTTCCTTACCGGGAAAGAATGTCAGATAGCCATGGAGGATTTTCCGACACCCGATGAACTGTTCGAACGCTATAAAACCGAGTCTAACGGTGGTGAAGGACTGTCAGATACCGAGGTTGCAATCATCAATCAGCCGTATTATTCCGGCCAGAATACCAATACGCCGAGATATTATCAGAGAAACGCTATCAACAAGACGCTTGACGCTGTTGCCAAAGGCCAGGAGCGCATTTTGCTTGTCATGGCGACCGGTACGGGCAAGACCTTTACGGCTTTTCAGATAGTGTACAGGCTTCTGAGGAGTGGATTGAAGAAGAAAATACTTTATCTTGCAGATCGTAATATTCTTGTCGATCAATCCATCCAGCAGGACTTCGCACCACTGGCTAAGACTATTCATAAGATAGACTTTTCTAAGGATGATCCTACGACCATATCATCCTATGAGGTCTATTTCTCATTGTATCAGCAGCTTTCCGGCAGGAGTGAGAGTGATGATGCCGAGGAGGACGGTGAAGAGGCGGTGGCCAAGTTTCAGGCACTCTTTACACCGGAGTTCTTTGATCTCGTAATCGTTGATGAGTGTCACCGTGGGTCTGCCAAGAAAGACAGCAACTGGAGAAGAATATTAGAGTATTTCAATAAAGCCACACAGCTTGGCATGACTGCTACGCCCAAGGAGACCAAGTATATCTCAAATATTGATTATTTCGGAGATCCTATCTATACATACAGTCTGAACGAGGGTATCAATGACGGATTCCTTGCTCCTTTTAAGGTTATCAATATAACAACGGACATCGGAGACGGATGGAGACCGTATAAAGGGCAGAAAGATATATATGGCAACGAGATTGAAGACAGAATCTATAACAACAGCGACTATGATTATAACATTGTCATTGAGGATCGAATCAATCAGGTTGCATCGGAGATAACAAACTATCTTAAGAGTACGGATCGCATGGCAAAGACCATTGTATTCTGTGCTACGGAAGCTCATGCAGAGCGTATGAGGATAGCCCTTGCCAACATGAATTCCGATATGTGCCAGAAGAATCCGGACTACGTCGTGCGTATCACGGGAAGTGATACTTATGGAAAGTCAAAGCTTGATTATTTCATATCCCTTGCGGAATATCCCGTTATAGCAACCACATCGAAACTTTTATCTACAGGTGCAGATTGCAAGATGACCAAGCTGATCGTTCTTGATCAGACCATAGGCTCCATGACGGAATTTAAGCAGATTATTGGGCGAGGAACCCGTATCCGTGAAAAAGAAGGCAAAACGCACTTTGTTGTCATGGATTTCAGAGGTGTAACCCGCTTATTTGCTGATCCTGATTGGGATGGTGAAGTAGAGCAGGATGAGGATTACGATCCGGGCAGGAAACCAAAAACTAAGCCGGAGCCACCGGAAACTCCTCCGGACCAGGTCGATCCTCCTACACCGCCGCAGGAACAGCCGTATGTTGATGTTGATGGCTGCCCGGTAAGGATAATCAATAAAACCGTATCAGTATATGATCCGGATGGTAAACTATTGCGGACGGAGAGCGTTATTGACTATACGAGGCATAATATCAGAGGAGAATACGCTTCTCTTGACCGATTTATAACTTATTGGGCGCATCTGAATAAAAAGGTCGAGATCATAGATATGTTAAGGACTCGTGGAATTGACCTCGGAGCTTTGAAAAATGATCAGGATATGGCTGAGGTGGATGATTTTGACTTTATATGTCATGTTGCATATGATCAGAAGCCGCTGACAAGGAAAGAGCGTGCGGAGAATGTGAAAAAACGTGATTTCTTCAGTAAATATAGTGGTACGGCACGGGAAGTGTTAGAAGCACTGCTTGAAAAATATATGGACACGGGTATCTATGAGATAGAAAAGACCGAAGTCCTTAAGATCGATCCATTCCTTAAGTTCGGTAAGCCTGCAAAGATCGCATCCTACTTTGGCGGTAGGGACGGTTATCTTGCGGCTGTACACGAACTAGAGGAAGAATTATACCGAGGTGCATAAATGCACCTCAGCACGCTCCGCGAGTATTGATAGAAAGGGTAAAGAATAATGAGCAGTTTGACTAACTTTGTAAAACGGTTAAGGGATATCATGCGTAATGATGCAGGTATCAATGGTGATGCCCAGCGTATAGAGCAGATCGCATGGATGCTCTTTTTGAAGGTATATGATGCAAAGGAGCAGGACTGGGAATTTGGCGATGATGATTATACATCCATCATCCCGGATAAATGTCGGTGGTCAGCGTGGGCGCATGACGATAAGTCTGGTAATGCTATGACGGGAGATACATTACTCGATTTCGTCAATAATACGCTGTTTCCCACGCTTAAGAACCTGTCAGTAAGCACTGAAACCCCTATTAAGAAAGCAATAGTCAAGACTACCTTTGAGGATGCCAATCAGTATATGAAGGATGGCGTGTTACTCCGACAGGTGATAAATGTCATAGATGAGCTGGATCTTGGCGACTATGATGAGGTTCATGCTTTTGGAGAGATATATGAGTCTATCCTTCGTGAACTTCAGAGTGCTGGATCTTCAGGTGAATTCTACACCCCTCGTGCCGTGACCGACTTCATGGCACAGATGATACAGCCACAGATTGGCGAGGAAATGGCTGATTTCGCCTGTGGAACAGGCGGATTTCTCACAAGCTGGCTCACTGAACTTGAAAAGCGTATCAAAAGCACGGAAGATCAGGAAAAATATGATAATTCCATATATGGTATTGAGAAGAAGCAGTTTCCGTATATGCTCTGTATCACCAATATGCTTCTGCATGGGATAGATGTTCCAAAGATATACCATGATAATTCGCTTACAAAGAAAGTGCTTGACTACGGTGAGGATGACAAATTTGATGTAATCCTTATGAATCCGCCCTATGGTGGCAATGAAAAGGCTGATATTAAGAGTAATTTCCCTTCAGACCTTGCGAGCAGCGAGACAGCAGACCTCTTTATGTCCGTTATTATGTACCGATTGAAGAAAAATGGGCGTGCGGCGGTTATCTTGCCGGACGGATTCCTCTTCGGTACTGATAATGCCAAGGTATCAATCAAAAAGAAACTTCTGTCAGAGTTTAATCTGCATACGGTGATCCGCATGCCACATAGTGTTTTTGCACCATATACATCCATAACGACGAATATTCTGTTCTTTGAAAATACCGGAGCCACAACAGAAACATGGTTTTATCGTCTGGATATGCCGGACGGATACAAGAACTTCTCAAAAACCAAGCCCATGAAAGTGGAGCACTTTAAACCGGCAATAGAATGGTGGAATGACCGTAAGGAAATTAGCGAAGATGGTTTCGATAAGGCAAAAAAATATACCACACAGGAACTTGGCGACAGAAACTATAATATCGACCTGTGCGGATATCCTCATGAGGAAGAGGAAATATTGCCGCCTAAGGAACTGATACAGCAATATCAGGAGAAAAGGGCGAGTCTTAATGCGGACATTGACCGTGTCCTTGCAGAAATAACAAATATCCTCGGTATAGATGTCGAGGAATAGAAAGGGCATGATGTTTTGATATCTTTAAAACTGGAAACACTGCTTGAAGGAAAAGTGGTGGAAGCAAACAGAGTTGAATATAAGGAAGGCTGGAACCCGCAGGAGGTTGTTCAGGCACTTTGCGCCTTTGCAAATGATTATGAGAATGTAAACGGCGGTTATCTTGTCGTAGGAATAAAAGCGGAGGATGGGATCCCAATGCTAACGCCTGTCGGCATACCTAAGAACAGGGTAGATGATATTCAGAAAGAGCTTTTTGAATATTGTAACAAGATCGAGCCAAGGTATATACCGAGTTTTGAAATTGTAAATTATCCCGATAAGGATACCTATCTTCTGTATATGAAGTGTTCTGCGGGGGATGCTGGTCCGTATCGGGCACCGGAGACGGTTTATCTGAATGATGAGGATCAGGGTAAAAAGGGTAAGAAGAAGCCGAATGTCTATAAGTATTGGATCAGAGTGGGTTCAGTTACTACATCTGCCAAACAGGAAGAGATATCCGAGCTTTTTGAAAAGTTCAATGCTGTACCGTTTGATGACAGGGTTAATCGCAGGGCTGACATCAGTGTAATCCGAAGGGG
>JAFVCL010000081.1 GCA_017479285.1 Lachnospiraceae bacterium | reverse complement strand
GTAAAGCTTCTTGAGCCCCCTTATGTTGACCACTACTTTGACGGTGCGCTTATGCACATCTTCAACCCCGATACAAAGGAGAACGGCGGTATCTTCTCCCAGTCACAGGGATGGCTTATCCTTGCAGAGTCTCTTATGGGAGACGGTGACAGAGCCTTCGAGTACTTCCTTGAGAGCTCACCCGCTTCTATGAATGACAAGGCTGAGATCCGAGTTATCGAGCCCTATGTTCACGGACAGTTCGTTGAGTCAAAGCGCTCACCTTTCGCAGGACGCGCTCATGTACACTGGCTTACCGGAACAGGCTCAACCGTTATGGTCGGCTGCGTAGAGGGTATCTGCGGTATGAGACCCACACCCGAAGGACTTGTTGTTTCTCCTTCAATTCCTCACGAGTGGGACGGCATGAAGATGGAGAAGAACTTCCGTGGAAGCCATATCTCTATTAAGGTCGAGAACCCGAACCATGTATCAAGCGGCGTTAAGTCCCTTACCTTAAACGGCGAGGCACTTGACGGAGAGCTTATCCCTGCTTCCAAGCTTAAGGATAAGAATGAGGTTGTTGTAGTGCTCGGCTAATATGTTTATTCGCGAAAGTCCGGATTTGTTCCGGACTTTCCTTGTTTTTAATAACTTAGTGACGGCGTGCCTGTTACGTGCATATGTGTTCCGGCACCGTCTCTCGCCTGTAGTGTCCTCGTGGCAGCGGTACTAAACTCGTGCTTCGCTTTCGCGTGCACTCGTTAAGTACCGGCCTCGGACATACTGCCGTCACACACATGCACGCAGTCTCACGCCTGCTCTTTATCAGAAACAGGCGAGAGTTTGTCACTAGGATAACAAGAAAGGGGCAAAAACTATGGGGTATAAAATTAACGAGGTTCCTGAACGAATTACCAAGATGAGAGCGGCCTGGGCAGCGAGCGACGCCAGGAGGGATGCGGGGCTGACGGAGCCGGAGAGTCTTGAAAAGTTTCGGGACATTTCCTACGGTCCCTACGATAAGTGGAATCTTCTTGATGTGTACATACCGAAGGATATCAATAGTAATGCTAAGCTTCAAAAGGAAAACAACGAAAGCGGGTGTAAGGGCGGCTCCAATCAAGATAGTACCGCGCAAGGGTTGAGCTTTCCCGTTATCGTAAACATACATGGCGGAGGTTATTTCTATGGGGATAAGGAGCTTTACAGATTTTACGCCATGCACATTGCAGAGGCGGGCTTTGCCGTTGTCAACTTCAATTACAGACTTGCGCCCGAGTTTCGTTTTCCTGCGCCTTTGGAGGATGCCATGGCGGTTATGCACTGGATAAGGGAAAATGCGGATAAGTACGGACTTGATGAAAAAAACATCTTTATCGTCGGAGATTCCGCCGGAGCCCAGATAACAAGCCAGTTTGCCTGTATTTTTACCAATCCGGACTATGCGGAGCTCTTTGGACTTAAGGCTCCTGAAGGCACCGTATTAAGGGCGATATCGCTTGCCTGTGGAATGTACCGTATGCCGGAGAGGGCGCACAGCGAAAGGGATGATCAGATAATGAAGGATTATCTCGGAACAATGGAATTACTTGATGATCCCCGGGTTGAGCTTCACAGCAATATAACCGATGGTTATCCACCTGCATATATCTTTTCCGCGTATAATGACTTTCTTCTCACCGAATGCAAGCCCATGGCGGATTTCCTTTCCGGAAAGGGGATTGAGACAAAGATGAAGATATACGGCTCCCGGGAAGAGAAGGATGTCGCGCATGTATTCCACTGCAATATGAGGCTTGCGGAGGGAGAGAAGGCCAACAAGGATCAACTGGATTTCTTTAAGGAGCATATTGTCTGAATTTCAAAGCAGCGGGCTTGTATAAAATGATATAATATTCGCGAAGCGAAATCGGAATTGATCACAGACTTGCGAAGCAATGTCTGTGATGTAATAATAAAACTATAAAAGAAAGTATTAAGAAGGATCACTATGTCGGATTTATTAAAACTAAAGCTTCCCAAGGAGTTTCCCTATGCGTATGAGACGCATCTTCACACCAATCAGGCGTCGGCATGCGCTCACAACACCGGTGCGGAGATGGCGAGAGCCTGCAAGGAGGCCGGATATACCGGAATAATCGTAACAGACCACTTTGTCTACGGAAATACCTGCGTAGACAGGTCTCTTCCCTGGAACGACTGGGTTGAGGGCTTTTGCAAGGGATATGAAGATGCAAAACATGAAGGCGATAAAATAGGACTTCAGGTATTTTTTGGGTGGGAAGCCTGCTACAATGCGACGGAGTTTCTTATAAACGGGTTATCAAAGGAGTGGCTTCTTGCCCATCCCGAGATAAAGGACTGTACCATCGAGGAGCAGCTGAAGCTTGTTCATGCTGACGGAGGGATAGTTGTCCACTGTCATCCCTACAGGGTTGAGCCCTATATACCCGAGGTAAGACTGTTCCCCGATCTTATCGATGCGGTTGAAACCGTGAATGCGACCCACAGCTGTAAGATCAGCAAATCTCACAACAATCCCGAGTGGGATGTGATGGCGAAGGCTTATGCGAAGGAACACGACAAGCCCGAGACCTCCGGCTCAGATATTCATACGGTCAATCTGATTTACGGAGGAATGGCCTTTTCGAGAAAATTGTCGGATAGCAGGGATTACTGCAAAGCGATAATGGACCGCGAACCGGCAGCGCTTCTGTCGGGGAATGAGACGGTTATAGGCGCAGAACCGTATTATCCGAAGTATTGATAATCTTGTATCGATCTGCAGGGATGCAGTATGGAGTGTTTATTTTCGAATCTGAAAAGTTTCCAAGGAGAGAATTATGAATAGATTTGGATCAAGAATTACAGCATTAGTGGGGATCACAGCCATGATGTTTTCTGTGGCACCGTCATTACCTGTGTTTGCTTATCAGGACGGAAACAATACCTATGAGTGGAAAGACGAAAAGATCACTGTTGACGGGACGGACAAGTACCTTAAGTTCTGGTACGAAAAACGGTGTAAAGCAGGGAGTGTATGGAAGCGTAGGAAATGTCTGGTATGACGGATCCGAGCGCGGGCGCGAGATATACGACAGATCATCGGACGGCTGGTATTGGCTTGATGCGGTGTATTCGGGGGCGAAAGCATCCAGTAAGGAAGTTTTTATGCCATACATCTACAATAATGAAGCACTTTCACGCTCGGATTACGGCTGGGTAATTAGCATGGCGGCGCTCAGTAATAAGACTGCCGAGGATGTGGAAAGAGACGGGGGAGAGGTTGTCGATCTTTCCGCGCAGGTTAAGAAAGCAATTGAAGAGGGCACGGGAAAATGGGTGCGCTATGACGGCGATGGAAAGATGATCAAGGGCTGGTACAGAGTCAAGGGAGATATAGATGAATACCTATACCCATCGCAGAAAGGAAATATCTATTATTATGACCGCCAGACCGGGCTTATGGCAAAGGGAACAGTCGTAATTGACGGAGTTACATACACCTTTGATGAAACGACGGGAAAACTCTTGAGCGGACAGGTGCCCGATGATGCTTTCGATAATATCAGGAAGATTTATACAGAAGAGGACAAGACGATTACGGTAGACGGGATAACGAGACTTGACAACAGTGTATTTCATTATTCAAACGATGCAAAGGAGCTTTCTAAGGATATAAAGATAGGTGATGCCGTTAAGTTCGGTTCATACGAGCAGGATAATGATCTTAAAAACGGGCAGGAAGCGATAGAATGGGAAGTACTTGATATCGCTGACGGAAAGGCTTTATTTATCAGCCGCTATGTCCTCGACAGCAAGTATTATAATGATCGCTCTGAAAAAGTTACTTGGGAGACTTGTACTCTGCGTAAGTGGATGAATGAAGATTTCTATAATGCCGCTTTCAGTGAAGAAGAAAAGGCAAAGATCGCGCTTACAGAGCTTAAGCAGATGGATAATCCTCATAAAGACGGCGGTAAAGGCGGTAATGATACGCTGGATAAAGTATTCTGCCTTGGATGTGATGAGATTGAAAAGTATTATGGTTTTAACATCGGGCGCATTGAATACGAGAAGCTTTACAATCCTTATTTCAACTCAAAATCTTTAGATGCCGATGTGAATTATGGCGGCTATAGCAGGCAGCTTCTTACCGATGCAACGCCGTATGCAGAAAAAGAATTTAACGGAATCTATGAATTTATCCCGTCAGATTATGAAAACAGCCTGAGAAAATATGGTTATTCTGAAGAAGTGATAGGCAAATCACCTGCAGATTGGGTTCTCAGAACGCCGGGTTTTGATATATTCGAATACGGAATGGGATATGGAAATATGGAGGTAATAACCGTATCTTCTGAAGGAGCAGAGTCCATTTATGATTGTTCTAATGTAGATACCCTTTACGGCATCCGCCCCGCTATATGGGTTGAATTGTAATGATACAGCGGATTGCTTGTGCGGATCATTTTATAAAACTTTAAGAATTCCCTCAAATGCTGTATCTATACGCTTTTGAGGGATTTTTTCCGTCTTCTTGTTAGCACTCACACAAAATGAGTGCTAATTTTCTCTTGACTTCTTATTTTCGGGTAATTAAAATATCATTTGTAGGCAGAAAAGCATCTGCATTCAGTTTTGAAATATTACGGGCCGGTTTACATAAGGCAGACCCGAATCTATAAGAAAGAAGGCACTATTCATGGCAAAGAACGGTTCATTATCAATTACGAGCGAGAATATTTTTCCCGTCATTAAAAAGTGGCTTTATTCCGACCACGACATTTTTTATCGTGAGCTTGTTTCCAACGGCTGCGATGCTATTACAAAATTAAAGAAGCTTGACATGATGGGTGAGTATGAGCTGCCCGATGGTTACAAGGGAAAGATACAGGTTATCACCGATCCCGAGAAGAAGACCCTTACCTTTATCGATAACGGTCTCGGTATGACCGAGAGCGAGGTTGATGAGTATATCAACCAGATCGCATTCTCCGGTGCGACAGACTTTATCGAGAAGTACAAGGACAAGAGCAATGCGGACCAGATCATCGGTCATTTCGGTCTCGGCTTCTATTCCGCATTTATGGTAGCTGATGAGGTTCATATCGATACCCTTTCATATCAGAAGGACGCTAAGCCGGTTCACTGGGAGTGCGACGGCGGAACAGAGTACTCCATGGGTGAGGGCGACTATGACAGCGTAGGTACGAAGATCACACTCTTCATCAACGAGGACTGCCTTGAGTTCTGCAATTATTACAGAGCCCAGGAAGTGCTTAAAAAGTACTGTTCATTCATGCCCTTTGAGATTTATCTCTCCCAGAAGGATACCAAGGAGACTTCGATAATCAAGCTCGAGGAAAAGCTTGATACAGATACCGTACTTGAGGAGATTCATCCTGCCGTTAAGAAAAAAGAAGACGGTACCGAGGAAAAAGAGGGCGAGGAAAAGCTCAAGATCGTTAAGCGCCCCGAGCTCTTAAATGAGACCCAGCCTCTTTGGACAAAGTCCCCTAACGATTGTACGAAGGAAGAGTACCTCGAGTTCTATCGCAAGGTATTCCATGACTATAAGGAGCCTCTTTTCTGGATCCACCTAAATATGGACTATCCTTTCAACTTAAAGGGTATTCTCTATTTCCCCAAGATCAATATGGAGTATGAGTCCATCGAGGGAACCATTAAGCTTTACAACAACCAGGTATTCGTTGCGGACAATATCAAGGAGGTTATTCCTGAATTCTTGATGCTCCTTAAGGGAGTCATCGACTGCCCGGATATCCCTCTTAATGTATCCCGTTCAGCCCTTCAGAACGATGGATTTGTTACAAAGATTTCCGACTACATCAGCAAGAAGGTTGCAGATAAGCTTTCCGGAATGTGCAAGACCGAGAAGGAGGAGTACGACAAGTACTGGGATGATATTGCTCCTTTCATCAAGTATGGCTGCTTAAAGGATGACAAGTTCTGTGAGAAGATGAACGATTACATCCTCTTTAAGAACCTTGACGGAAAGTACCTTACCCTTCCCGAATGTCTTGAAGTTAAGCCTATCGATACCGAGGATGAAAACGGCGAAGCTAAAGAAGGTGCAGAGAGCAGGGATGAGTCCTCTGCGGTAGATGAAAACGGCAATAAGGTTGAGGCAGAGGTTGTATCCGAGGGCGCCGAGAACAGCGAGAGCGCAGATGACGGCGAGGACAAGGAAGAAGAAAAGAAGGAAAAGACCATCTACTATGTAACCGACGAACAGCAGCAGGGCTCCTACATCGCAATGTTCAAGGCCGCAAAGATGGACGCGGTCATCCTTACCCACAATATCGACCAGCCCTTCATCCAGCAGCTTGAGTCAAAGAACGAGGGCGTTCATTTCCAGCGTATCGATGCCGATGTAAGCGAGGCTATGAAGTCAAAAACCTCCAAGAAGGCCGAGAAGGAATTCGAGGAGCAGGCTAAAGAGATCGGTGAGATAATGAAGAAGGCCCTTAAGAAGGAACAACTCTCCGTCAAGATAGAAAAGCTCAAGAATAAAAAGGTTGCATCGGTTCTTACTCTTTCAGAGCAGACCCGCCGTATGCAGGATATGATGAAGATGTATGCAGTCCAGGGAATGCCTATGGGTGATATGGGTGCAGAGGGAGAGACCCTTGTGCTTAACGCAAACCATCCTCTTGTGGAGTATGTAACCGCCAATAAGGACAGCGAGAACGCTTCCACGATCTGCAAGCAGCTTTACGACCTTGCCAAATTGCAGCAGGCTCCTCTTACTCCTGATGAGATGGCGGAATTCGTTGCAAGGAGCAACGAGATCATGATGCTTCTTACCAAGTAGTCCGGGAGTGATTGGAATAATTTGGTCGTAGTGATTGAATAAAATCCGATAAAAAGTTAAAATAACAGAGGATGATCATATCGTCCTCTGTTTTTATCTTATAGGATAAATTTAATTTACAGGAGGCTTTTTGAGCTCTCTTAGTAGTATAGGAAAAGGATAATGAGAAAAAGAATAATAAGCGGATTTATAATAGCATCTTTGCTCTGCGTGGGGCTTGCCGGGTGTTCTTCGGCAAATCCCCAGAGCGGACCGATAAATCAAAGAGAAGATGAGGAAACGGCAACTGTCGCGGAAAGCGGACCGGAAGCCGTCCCGGAAACTGAAGGCAATGCCGAAGATAACGGAGAAAGTAACGGAGAGGCGCTGCCGGAATCCGAAACCGACAACCTGCAGGAAGAATCTGACGCAGAGGATATGTACTCTGACAGATATATACTTGCGGCTTCCTCGAGTGATAAGGTATTTATTGTTGATAAAAGCGGAAAAAAAATAGAGGAATACAGTATCAGCGAGATAAGTAAGGCTGCGTACGACGGTCAGGAACGGTCCCTTCAGATGTTGGAATACTATAACGGTTCGCTGATATTCAGGGTTTATGTAAATCAGACCGATTACTGGACATGGGATATTATCGCTTATGATACCGTCAGCGGTAAGACTTCGCTTGTATATCAGCTGGCGGGTGGTGAATATATACAATCTGCAGATGTTTATAACGGAAAGCTCTATCTTTCAATCTATGACTATAATGGAAAAGACAGCAGTTTAAGGGTCAGTGAAAAGGTTTTTAAAAAGGACAGAGCATCCTCTCAGATAGTGCAGGAGGATAATCCCTATATAAAGCTTTTTGAGGATAACTACGGATTAAATTTTGAGACAAATAAGGATAAGAGCGCGGAATATCTGTTTTTTGACTGCTTTACGGAAAACCTTGAGGAATACGGATTTATACTGGCATCAAAAGACAGCGATATAATAAAGGTGGATTCTGACGGAAAGCAGAACAGGCTTCCGATAGAGCAGGATGGCTACAAGACCGTTTGGGGGTATGATGCCGATTATTGTTTCTATTCAAGGATGGATGAGGAGCTGGATGCAGATCTTATGTATGTGTACAGCTTTGAGGATGGAAGCGTGAAATCGATACCCGAGCTGGCTAATGGTTCATTCCTTTTGTATGATGACGGAAATGTATATTATTACAGGGATATAAGCACCGAGTACGGGATCAAAAACAATTATATCTACAGGTATGATGTTGCTTCCGGAGAAACTGCGTTTATATATGAGACCCGCAGCGTGCCCGGGTATTCGGCTTCAGATATGCCCGGTGTAACGGGATTTACCGTGATAAACGGTGAGATATATTTCCAATATGTTATGGACCGCGCAGTTAAGTGGGTCAGAGTAAATTTCGATGAGTCGGGGGCTTCCTATACCGATATATACTGCGAGGAGGCGGATATAAACGCGCTAAAATACGGCGATGTTGATTATATTTCCGCATCCTACGACTGCCCTTTATGCGGGACGAGATTATACAGCGCGTATTCTGAAACATTCAAGCTGTCTCCGGAGTACTCTGCGTTCAGTGATAAGATAAACGCCGACATCGCCGAAAAGAACGATGTGGACGGAGAATATGAGCCGTATGAACCGGATCAGGAGACTTGCGCCGAACATATCGAGTCCCCCTTTATGTATAACGAAACCGAGGAGTATACGGTAAGAGATGTAAGACTTATAGGAGATCACTACATCTCCGTAGATATGAGCGGGTATTACTATTCTGGCGGTATTCACGGAATGCCCTATATGGACTATCTTTTCTATGATCTTAACACCGGTGAGGAAATGGAACTTGAGGACTTCTACAGCGGAACGGAGGAGGACTTCAAGGAGCTTGTCACCTCGATAGCGGACCGGGATTACGACAACGGAGCGGAGTATATTTCATTAACCTACGAGCCCGAGAATAAGGAGTCTGTTCTTAACAGCATCAGGGATTGTACAGGCTTTGAGATGAATATAAAGTTCGAAGAAGAGGGAATCGAGGTGGAATTTCCTCCATATTCCATAGGACCTTATTCCTCCGGATTTATTGACATTTTTGTTTCATACAGTGAACTTCTTGGAAGAGACAGGCTTTGAGGAGTGAAATCCGACAAGCCTTCTGCAGAAATAATAAAACAGCGGTAAGTGACGCAAAAAGGCGGCTGTGAAGCTAATGATCAAGATAGCTTCACAGCCGTCAGTTGTTAAGAAAACCGTTTACGAAGACATCTGTTTTTATGCCTCGCTCTTCCAAAGACCGTGGAGATTGCAGTACTCATAAGCAGCTACATAGCTCTCGCCGTCTGCAAGAAGGAACTCAGCCTTGGGAGCCTCGCCGGGCTTTAAGAACTTACGCTGAACACCGTTTGTGGTCTCGATGGCAATCCACTGGATATAATGGGCATCAAGCATGGGATGCTCTACGCTTCCTACTGCAACACAGACCTTATTTCCCTCAGTGGTAACAACGGGAACATGCTTTTCATGAGCTCCGTCGCTGGTTCCGGGTACAAGCTCTGTCATGGGCTTTCCACAGCATGAGGGATCGCAGCCGCCTTTAAAAAGCTCGTCAACTATTGTTCCGCAGGTATCACATTTAAAAATTTTCATAGGTTTCTCCTTTAGTTTGGAAGGCGGATCTGTTATGGAAAATGTCGGACAGATCTGCCGTTTATATGTTTTCGTTTACTTTTGTCACTTAATAATTTTCAGCGCGTACCTCGAAGTAGCTCTGAGGGTGGTTACATACGGGGCAGACCTCGGGAGCCTCAAGTCCTACGACTACATGGCCGCAGTTACGGCATTCCCACATTGTTACACCGCTCTTTTTGAACACCTCCATAGCTTCTACATTTTTAAGCAGGGCGCGGTAGCGCTCCTCGTGGAGCTTTTCAATCGCACCGACTCCCCTGAACTGCTCCGCAAGCTCATGGAAGCCTTCCTCGTCGGCTTCCTTTGCCATTCTATCATACATATCGGTCCACTCTGCATTTTCGCCCTCAGCAGCCTTGAGGAGGTTAGCGGGGGTATCGCCCAGCTCGCCGAGAGCCTTGAACCAAAGCTTTGCGTGCTCCTTTTCATTGTCTGCCGTCTTTAAAAACATGGCAGCAATCTGTTCATAGCCTGCTTTTTTTGCAACGGACGCAAAATAAGTATACTTGTTTCTGGCCTGTGATTCTCCGGCAAAGGCCTCCCAGAGGTTTTTTTCGGTCTTTGTTCCGGCATATTTGTTTTCAGCCATTTCAGCTTTCTCCTTTCACATAGTCATTATTTATTTCTTTGCATCATAATAAATTTATTTTACTATATTTTGCGCAAATATAATATCCGACAATTCTCCAAATTTGCGCTGATATTTTTATAAAAAAGGCCAATACTTTTTATTTTGTGAAAATTGGCGACCCGGGGGGAAGCAATTGTTAAAAAATGGTTAAAAATGCCGGTGTTCGCTTTACATAAGACCCGACAAAGGGTATAGTTATATTATGGACAGCAAGGATGCTGTGTTTTGGTGCGGCTTATGGAGCTGCTTTTACCGGGGTTACAGGGATGTAAGGAGGAAATGATATGAAAATTCAGGCAAAGAATGATTATTCGGCATTATTTTCAAGTTTAAACAAAAATTCTAATTCGGGTTCCGGCTCGATAAGTGATCTGTCAGGCCTTTTGTCGGACTACAGTACGATAAAGAGCGGAGCATACGGAAAGCTGATGAAGGCTTATTACTCCGAGACTTCGAATGAGACTGCTTCAAAGGTTGCATCCTCTAAGGTTGAAAAGACGGAGTCGGCGCTTAAGAATGCCTCGACCGATGCGGAGAAGATATACAACAAGGTGTCTTCCGCGGCAGGTTCGGTTCAGACTTCCGTTAAGTCAATCGCCGGTTTAAAGGATGATGCAACGGAAGATGAGGTTTATAATGCCGTAAGCAGCTTTGTCAAGGATTATAACAGCCTGCTCTCATCTGCGGAGGATGCGGGAAATACTGCGATCGACAACAGGGTTACAACGATAAAAAATGCGACCGCAGTTAACGAAAAGACTTTGAATTCTATCGGAATAAGTGTTAAGGATGACGGAACGCTTTCGGTAGATAAGGAAAAGCTTGCTTCCGCCGACAGGGAGACTATTGATTCGGCGTTTGCAGACAGAGGCTCATACGGTTACAGCGTCAGCGTTTCGGCGGGTATGGCACAGTCTAACGCAAACTATGAAGCGACCCGTGCTAATCTTTACAACAGCACCGGAACATATAATGCTGCAACGGGAAGTCTTCTTGACAGTTTGATGTAATTGGTGTATTATACAGATTGTTGCGCACGGTATACATATATGTGTGCCGTGCTTTTTCTTTTGTAAAGCAGAAAAGCTCCGCGGGAAATCTGCAGAGTGATATGCTTTCTGCGCAGGAATGGCGGAATTGGTAGACGCGCACGGTTCAGGTCCGTGTGGGAGCAATCCCTTGTGAGTTCGAGTCTCATTTCCTGCATTACAAGGTTACTTTCGAAGGAAAAAGAGCAATAATCAGGCTCGTTGCGCTTGCGCGTAAGAGACTGGTTGTTGCTCTTTTTTATTCCTGCGAAGCAGGAACCTCACCGCATGAAACGAAATTTCGAAGCGAAGCAAGAAATTTTGTGAATGCAGTGAGGCCTTCGTAAGTAACCGCAGTATATAAGAACTTTTTTAACTCATATTCTGTCTTTCTACCAGCTTCTCGCCGCAGTATTTCTCGCGGAGCTTCGGCTTATCGATTTTGCCGGTAGGATTTCTTAAAACTTCAGCAAAGATGTATTTTCTCGGTCTCTTGTATCTCGGAAGATCCACGCAGAATTCCTCCATCTCATCCTCGGTAAGAGTCTGTCCTTCGCGCACCTGGATGATGGCTGCGGCGATTTCACCGAGTCTGTCATCGGGAAGTCCGATTACGGCAGCATCATGCACCTTGGGATTCTTTACGAGATAATTTTCAATCTGTACGGGGTAGAGGTTTTCGCCTCCGGAGATGATGACATCCTTCTTTCTGTCTACGAGGAAGATAAATCCGTCCTCGTCCTCACGCGCCATATCTCCTGTAAAGAGCCAGCCGTCTTTTAATATCTCATTTGTAGCCTCGGGATTTTTGTAGTATTCAACCATAACTCCCGGACCTTTTACGCAAAGCTCGCCGATTTCACCCTGAGCTACCTTGTTGCCTTCTTCATCGACGATCTTGGTCCTCCAGCCAAAACCGGCCTTTCCGATGGCTCCAACCTTCTCGACATTTTCCATGCCCAGGTGTACGCAGCCGGGACCGGTGGATTCGGATAGACCGTAGTTAGTGTCGTACTTATGATGAGGGAAGTACTGTAACCAGCGTTTTATAAGGCTGGGTGGGATGGGCTGTGCGCCGATGTGCATAAGTCTCCACTGGCTCAGCTTGTAATCCTCTATCTTAAGCTTTCCGGAGTCGAGAGCTGCAAGGATATCCTGCGCCCAGGGAACGAGAAGCCATACTATTGTGCAGTGCTCCTCAGATACCGCCTTAAATACCGCCTCCGGGGAATGTCCTTTTAAAAGCACGGCGCGGCTTCCGGTAAACAGTGAACCGAACCAGTGCATCTTGGCTCCCGTGTGGTAAAGGGGAGGGATGCAGAGGAAATTGTCGTCATGGGTGGTCTCGTGGTGGGTTGCCTCCATTTTTGCTGACTGCATAAGAGCGGTATGGATATGGAGGATTGCCTTGGGGAAGCCTGTTGTGCCTGAGGAGAAATAAATCGCGGCGTTATCGGTATCCTCAACAAGAACCCTGGGAGCTGTTGAGGAAGCGTTTGAAACCTGACGGAAATAATCCTCGGCATAGGAAGGACACTGGTCTCCGACGAAATACAGGAGAGTGTTCTTCTTTATCTTTGAAGCGATATCCTCGATTCGCCCGATAAATTCGGGACCGTAGAAAAGCACATCGGAATCGGATGCCTTAAGGCAATAATCAATCTCGGAAGCATCAAATCTGAAGTTGAGAGGAACTGCAACCGCGCCTGCCTTAAGGATTCCGAAATAGATGGGAAGCCACTCAAGGCAGTTCATAAGAAGGATCGCGCATTTTTGATTCTTCTTGATTCCCATATCGATAAGCATATTTGCCACACGGTTTGCCTTTTCATCAAAGACGGACCAGGTGATCTGGCGTCTGTAATAAGCGGGCTCTGTGGGCTGGATAAGCTCGTATTCCTTCCAGGTTACGCGCTGTTCCTCGGTGATCTCCGGGTTTATCTCAACAAGTGCGACCTCGTCGCCGTATAATTTGCTGTTTCTTTCCAGCAGGTCGGTTATAGGCATCGAAAATTCTCCTCTGAATAATTTAATAATCTTGCGCTTTAAAGCGCTAAACTTAATGATACAGTTTTTGACAGGAAAAGTCAATGCACAGCAGCCCGGAGCTTTTAAAACCAATGCTTTTAAAAGGCAGGATGTACCGGAAGTGAATAAAATATGGTATAATTGTATAATCTTTTTCAAAACCAAAGAGCTTTTTCTAAATATATCCGATTTAAACAGGAGCACTTTTATGAGCAACACTACACAGGCAGACAAGGGAAGACAGACATACAGTGCCGCTGCACTTCTGAAAAGATTTTTTCCGTATATCAAAAAATATGGGGCGCTTATGGCATTTGACCTTTTCTTTGCCTCTCTGACAACGCTTTGCGATATAGCCCTTCCGATGATAATGCGCAGGGTTACAAATTCTGCCATGGGAACGGCTGAGCCTCTTACCGTCAGGATAATAATACAAATGGCAGTTTTATATGTGGCGCTAAGGCTTATCGATGCCGGAGCAAACTTTTACATGCAGTCCCAGGGACATATTATGGGCGTCTATATAGAAACGGATATGAGACGCGATGCCTTTGACCATCTCCAGAGGCTTTCGGGAACATATTACAGCAATCATAAGATCGGTCAGATAATGGGACGCATAACCAATGACCTTTTTGATGTTACCGAGTTTGCACACCATTGTCCCGAGGAGTTTTTTATCGCCTCTATAAAGATCGTGGTATCCTTTGTAATACTTTCCCGGTCTTCGATACTTCTTACCCTGCTTATTTTTGCCTGCCTGCCCTTTATGTTTATAGTTTCATCAAAGGTCAACCACTGGCTGCGCTCAACCCAGAAAGCCCAGAGATTTCAGGTGGGAGAGCTAAACGCCGCTATTGAAGACAGTCTCCTTGGGGAAAGAGTCGTAAAGGCTTTTACCGCTGAAGACGAGGAAAAGCGGAAATTCGAGGAGGGCAATGTAGAGTATCAAAGGATCAAGAAGGGTTTCTATTATGCAATGGCAACCTTTGGAACGACAACGAGACTCTTTGACGGACTGATGTATACGGTTGTTATCGTTGCCGGCGGACTTTTCCTGATAAACGGTATCATCGGTGCCGGAGACCTTGTGGCTTATGTTCTTTATGTGACAACCCTTATTCAGACAATAAGGAGAATCGTTGAATTTACCGAACAGTTCCAGCGCGGAATGACCGGAATAGAGCGTTTTGTAGAGATTATGGATACGCCGGTTGATATAGAGGATGAGCCGGGTGCAAAAGAGCTCAAGGTGAGCAGCGGAAGCATCGAATTTGACAAGGTTTATTTCGAGTATCCCGATGATCATAATAAAGTCCTGAAAAACTTTAATCTTAAGGTAAAGCCCGGGGAGAATCTCGCAATCGTAGGTTCATCGGGAGGCGGAAAGACAACGGTCTGCAATCTTATTCCGAGGTTTTACGACCTTACCGGAGGAAGGATACTTATTGACGGACAGGACATCAGGGGTGTGACTCTTAAATCCCTTCGCGGAAGCATCGGTATGGTTCAGCAGGATGTATATCTTTTCAGCGGAACGATAAGGGATAATATCGCATACGGACGCCCCGGCGCTACGGATGAAGAGATAATGGAAGCGATAAAGCTTGCCGGCGCGGATGAATTTATTGAAAAGTATGAGACAGGGATCGATACCTATATCGGAGAGAGGGGAGTAAAGCTTTCCGGAGGACAGAAGCAAAGGATATCCATCGCCAGAGTATTTTTGAAGGATCCGAAGATACTTATTCTCGATGAGGCAACCTCGGCTCTAGATAACGAAAGCGAGCTTGTTGTGACAAAGAGCCTGAAAAAACTGGCTATGGGACGGACGACCATCACCATAGCCCACAGACTTACAACTATCAAGGACGCTGACAGGATCGTTGTCCTCGGAAAAGACGGTATAGAAGAGGAAGGTACCCATGACGGGCTCCTTGAAAAAGAGGGAGCATACTATAAGCTTTGGAACAGGCTTACACTCTTATGATATTGAGCTCGCCGAAGCTTACCGACCCTTCAATCACGCATTTAACGGGATTTTCGCCGAGGACTTCCTCGTATTTATTGTCCTTGCTGTCCCCAAAGGCTGCGGAGGTCTTGTTTACGACGTTCCAGCTTCTGGGGATATAAAGGTCCATCTCTCCAACGGCGACTCTGGTCTGGATCTTTACTTCTCCGCAGGGAACCTCGGCCTTGTCGAAATATACCCGCAGCTCGCCGAATTCTACCGAAAGGTCTGCTGTTTTAAGGTTGTTGGAACGGATGTATTTTGAGGCATCTCCCATTTTTATTGAGTGAAAAACATACTCGTTTTCATCGTTTGAGTCATCGGTAAAAGCGGTGCTTCTTTCGTTGTTAAAGTTTACTTTGTCGAAGTTTACATTGTCAAAGTTTACATTGTCAAAATTTATACCCTTATTTTCTTTTTTAAAGTGTTTAAAAACATGTCTTTTTGTCCAGCTTGAAGGAATGAGCTTTTCAAAAGCAATGGATAAAAGAAGCGCTACAAGGAGCACAATCCAGGGAGTGATTGCCGTAATGCCGAGGACATCATCAAATATTATCGCAAGCCCTGCAAGGGGGAAGAATACTCCGGGGTAGAAAAAGTCCAAAAGGCTGTGGAAAAATATAACCACAAGGACTACTGCGAGGATAAGTCCCCAGGTGCTCACGCCTGCGAGCTCAAAGGGAAATACAAGGATATTCATTTTCCATAGGATAAGGCATACGGACAATCCGATAAGAAGGATTCCTGATAAAATGTTTTTAAGCTTTGATCTTGTCATAATATAATCTCCTCAATTTTTGAATACTGTTTGTGAAAAATGTAAATGTTGGTTATGACTGTAAGTTTACATAACTATTAATACATCGGTAATCCCGAAAAATCAGGTTCCCAGGCGCTCCTTGAGAGCTTTGTAATAGCCGCGGGAGCAGTACACAATCTTGTGGGTCCCCGTAAATTCCACCTTGCTTGCACCTGTGAGATTTCTCGTTATGGAGTAAATTTCGCGGGTGTTTATTATTGTGGATTTCGAGATCCTCATAAAGTATGCGGGAAGGAGCTCTTCCAGCTCGTAAAGCTTGTATCTTACTTCGAATTCATCCCTGGCTGTATGGGCCCTTATACAACCGCCGTCTGTCTCAAAGAAGAGGATATTGCCTACGGGGAAGAAATATTCCGCATCGTCCTTGTGGAAGGTGATCCGGCTGCCGAGCTTTCCGGCTTCGTTAATAAGCCTTTGAAGCTCTAAAACCGCCCCATCGACCTCCGGGCATTTAATTGTAACCTCACACCCTTCGGCGCTTTGGTCTATTTCAATTTTTACCTTTAAGCTGTTCATGATTTCATTATACACATTAAATCCGGTAAGAAAAGCGGTATGAGGTAAGTGGTAAGTTTTTAAAGGCAAGATGTATATTTTTTGAACCCTGTGGGTCACTTGAATAATTGAGAATATTTTGTTATTATCTAATTGCTTTGGTTTATCGATTTAAAGGATTAAAGACAGGTCTTTTATCGTGACAAAAATAAAGAAATATATGTAGTAAGAGAATTTTATCGGAGGAATGTATGGAAAACACAGGCAAACAGCTTATGCTTGGCAATAAGGCTATTGCGAGAGGTCTCTACGAGGCCGGAGTATGCTTTATATCCAGCTATCCCGGAACGCCCAGTACCGAGGTTACCGAGGAGGCTGCGAGGTATGATGAAATCTATTGTGAATGGGCTCCCAACGAGAAGGTTGCTATGGAGGCGGCTTTCGGAGCGAGTCTCGCGGGACGCCGGAGCTTTTGTGCCCAGAAGCATGTGGGACTTAATGTGGCGGCAGATCCGCTCTATACCATGTCCTATACGGGCGTAAATGCCGGAATGGTAGTGCTTGTGGCGGATGACCCCGGAATGCATTCTTCACAGAATGAGCAGGATTCCAGGTATCATGCCATCGCGTCCAAGGTTCCCATGATAGAGCCTGCGGATTCGGAGGAAGCCCTTGAGTTTACAAAGCTTGCCTTTGATATTTCCGAGAAATTCGATACTCCGGTTATTATAAAAATGTGTACAAGAGTAGCTCATTCCCAGTCCGTTGTTGAGACGGGAGAGCGCAAGGTGCCGGAGTTCCATTACGAGAAAAATATCTCAAAATATGTTATGATGCCCGGAAACGCCAAGAAGCGTCATCCTTTTGTTGAGGAGAGGACTGCCAGACTGCGGGAGTATGCGGAGACCGCTCCCATAAACAAGGTCTTTATGGGTGGAACCGGAGCAGGTATTATTACTTCGTCGACTTCCTATCAGTATGTGCGTGAAGTGTTTGGCGACAGCGTAAGTGTTCTCAAGCTGGGAATGGTCAATCCTCTTCCGGTTGATCTCATCAGGGATTTTGCCTCAAAGGTAGATAAGCTCTATGTTGTCGAGGAGCTGGACCCTATTATCGAGAATCATGTAAAGAGCCTCGGAATAGAGGTTTCCGGCAAGGACAAGCTTCCTATATGTGATGAGTTTTCACAGAATCTTGTTGCAAAGGCTTTTGGAAAGGAAGTCGCAGAGGGCTACAGTATAGAAGACGAGATCCCCGGACGCCCGCCCGTTATGTGCGCCGGATGTCCCCACAGAGGACTCTTCTTTACTCTTAAACAGAATAAGTGTACCGTCCTTGGAGATATCGGATGCTATACCCTCGGCGCCGTTCCTCCTCTTTCAACCATCGAGATGACTCTCTGTATGGGTGCCTCCATCAGCGCACTTCACGGATTTAACAAGGTTGGCGGAGAGGAAACGGAAAAGAAGACAGTTGCGGTTATCGGTGATTCGACATTTATGCACTCCGGTATGACCGGTCTTGCTGATATCGCATATAACCAGACCAATTCAACCGTAATAATCCTTGACAATTCCATCACCGGTATGACGGGACACCAGCAAAATCCCACAACCGGTTATAACATCAAGGGCGACCCCGCAGGAAAGATAGACCTTGAGGCACTTGTAAAGGCGATGGGAATAGAGCGTGTAAGAGTCGTTGACCCTTATAACCTCGAGGAGTGCGACAGGGTTATCAAGGAGGAACTTGCCGTCCCTGCACCATCGGTTATTATCTCGAGACGCCCCTGTGCTCTTTTAAAATATGTAAAGCATAACGGACCTCTTAAGTGCGACAGGGAAAAGTGCGTCGGATGTAAGTCCTGTATGAGGATCGGATGCCCTGCAATTTCCATGAAGGACGGCAAGGTAGTTATCGATGAGACGCTTTGTGTCGGCTGCGGTGTATGCACCCAGCTTTGCAAATTCGGAGCACTTAAAGGGGAAGCGTAAGCTGACTTAAAAACTACACGCAAATAAGAGGATAGTAATATGGATACAAAAAATATAATGATAGTCGGCGTTGGAGGACAGGGTTCACTTCTCGCCAGCAAGATCTTGGGACATCTTCTTCTTTCACAGGGATATGATGTAAAGGTATCTGAAGTACACGGAATGAGCCAGAGAGGCGGAAGCGTTGTCACATATGTAAGATACGGCGATAAGGTATATTCCCCCGTCATTGACAAGGGCGAGGCGGATTATATCGTTTCCTTCGAAATCCTTGAGGCTGCAAGATGGCTTTCCTACCTTAAAAAGGACGGACAGATTGTTACAAATACCCAGCAGATCGACCCCATGCCCGTTATTACAGGTGCCGCAGAGTATCCTTCGGATCTTGCGGACAAGATAAAGAGCGCAGGAGCAAAGATCGATGCAATCGATTGTCTTTCGGCAGCAAAGGAGGCAGGCAGCGCAAAGGCTGTTAACATCGTGCTTCTCGGAAGACTTTCACATTACTTTGACATCCCCGAGGAGGCATGGATGGCTTCTTTGGAGGCAAATGTTCCCGCAAAATTTCTCGAGAAGAACAAAAAAGCGTTTGAACTTGGAAAGCATTCAGCGTGAGATATAATTACATAAATGTCTTTTGGCAAGAAGAAAGGAGCTTTTGGCAGCATGGAAAGGTACTATCAGGAAGAGATTGAGTGCGCACCTTACGAGAAGATACGCGAAATTCAGTCAGAAAAGCTTGTAAAACAGGTTAAGCATGTATGGGACAATGTTCCCTACTATCGAAAGAAGATGGAGGAGAAAGGAGTTACCCCCGAGGATATTAAATCGGTGGATGATCTTAAAAAGCTTCCTTTCCTGTCAAAGGCTGACCTGCGTGACGCATATCCTTACGGACTTTTGGGAATGCCCCTTAAGGACTGCGTGAGGATCCACTCCACCTCCGGAACCACCGGAAAGAGGGTTGTGGCTTATTATACCCAGCATGATATCGATCTTTGGGAGGATTGCTGCGCGAGAGCTCTTACGGCAGCATGAGCTACAAACGAGGATGTTGTTCAGGTTGCATACGGCTACGGACTTTTCACCGGCGGCGCGGGACTTCACGGCGGATCACATAAAGTCGGCTCCCTTACGATTCCCATCAGTTCAGGTAATACGGACCGTCAGATAATGTTTGCCATGGACCTTTCCGCTACGGTCCTTTGCTGTACCCCCAGCTATGCCGCTTACCTCGGCGAGAGAATGAAGGAGCTCGGCTACGGACCGGATGATATTCCGCTTAAGGCAGGCATCTTCGGCGCTGAGGCATGGAGCGAGGAGATGAGAAAGGATATCGAGAAAACTCTCGGTATAAAGGCCTTTGATATATACGGACTTACAGAGCTTTCCGGCCCCGGAGTCGCATTTGAGTGCTCCGCACAAAGCGGCATGCATATAAACGAGGATCATTTTATCGCAGAGATCATCGACCCCGATACCGAAGAGGTACTTCCCGAGGGTTCGGTCGGTGAGCTTGTATTTACCGCTGTGGACAAGGAAGCATTCCCGATGATCCGTTACAGGACAAAGGATATATGTAAGCTTACAAGGGAAAAATGCTCCTGCGGAAGAACCCATATCAAGATGGCAAAGCCCATGGGAAGAAGCGATGATATGCTTATTATCCGCGGCGTAAATGTATTCCCGAGCCAGATTGAGACAGTTCTTATGAACAACGGATACGCGGCTAATTACCAGATAATCGTTGACCGTGTGAACAATACGGATACATTCGATGTACAGGTTGAGATGACCCCTGAGATGTTTACCGATAACATCGGTGAGATCGAGGCTCGCCAGAGAAAGCTTTCCGACGACCTTAAGGCGATGCTCGGAATAAAGGCAAAGGTTTCACTCCTTGCCCCCAAGTCCATCGCAAGAAGCGAGGGCAAGGCTGTAAGAGTAGTTGACAAGAGAAAGATTTAAGGAGGGATGATTATGTCAGTTAAGCAGATTTCTGTTTTCCTTGAAAACAAGCCCGGTGCTTTAAAGAAGATGACCGGTGTGCTCGCCGGGCACGAGATAGATATGAGAGCGCTCTCCATGGTGGAGACGAGGGACTTCGGTATCGCGAGGATAATCGTGGACGACCCGATTTCTGCCGTAAATGTACTTAAGGAGGCGGACTTCGTATCAAACCTCAACTCGGTACTTGTTGTTGAAATCCCCGACGAGCCCGGCGGACTTGATAAGCTTATCAATATTTTTGCGGATGCGGAAGTAAATATCGAGTATATGTATGCTGTTTCCGGACACAAGTCCACAAAGAGCGCATGTATGATATTCCGCGTTGCCGATACAAAAGCGGCCGAGGCAAGGCTCGTTTCAAAGGGACTCAAGATCCTTACCCAGGATGATGTTATGAAGATATAAGCTTTCGGGGTGGTGCGGCGATATGCTTTATACAGCCTTACCGGAAGGTTGGCGGCAAAAAGTCTATGGAACGATTTAAAAAAGCATTTAAAATAACAAAAAACCAGATTGTTTCTACAGTCATTATCTCTTTGGTAATGGCTGTGTTGTATTTTGTCTGCATCCATTTCCGGGATTTTAACACTATAACCGGAATGTATGACAGTACCGTAACGGCAATAAAGTATCTGTTGAAGATCACTGTGCTGGCGGCTTTACTGTTTTTATGCATAAATGCGGTTCGGGTATTTTTTGCGTTCCGCGCGGAAAGTATTTCAAAGAGAAGCGGTGAGAGGCACAGGGTATTCTTTTTTGCAGCCTGGGCGTTTATAGTTGGAGCGTATATGGTCTGGCTTATTGGTACATACCCCGGAAGCGCAAACCTTGATACGGAATTGCAGTTTAAATATTTCCTCGGGATCGAGCCATGGTCTATGTGGCATCCGCCGCTTTCCACATTTTTGATGGGGAGCTTCTACAGCTTCGGTATGGCATTTTCAAATCCGAATCTTGGATTTTTCCTCTACCAGTTCTTCCAGACGCTTGTGGCGGGAGCAGTTTTCTCTTATGCGATGACAAAGCTTTTAATGCTTGGTATTTCCCGTGTTTATGCAATTGCAGGTGTACTGTTTTACAGCCTTATACCAATGTTCGGAGCCTACGCCGCATGGGTTGAGAAGGATTTTCTTTTTGCGACGGTTTTTGTCCTTTTCATAACGATGCTTACGGATGTGGTTATAAAAAAAGACATCTCGTTTTGGGAAATGATACTGCTTTCGATTGTCTCAACAGTATGCTCATTTTTGAGAAACAACGGGATATATGCGCTGTTCCCGGCGCTGTTTATACTTATCTTTGTTCTTAAGGGAAAAAACAGATGGCGCATTTTTATCTGCGCTGCCGCCCTTATATGTGTTTACGGATGCTTTACCAGAATAGTTTTTCCCAAAGCGGGTATTTCCGGGACATCAATTTCGGAGGTCATAGGTGTGACCTTTCAGCAGACCGCAAGATATGTGAACACATATCCCGATGAGGTAACGGAGAAGCAGAAAGAAATAATTGAGAAAAACTTCCAGTCGTATGATGTTATGAAAAATTACGATCCGGTAATAAATGACCCGGTTAAGATCTATTATAACAATTCAGATCCGAAGGGTTATTTCAAGGTCTGGCGGCAGATGCTGTTTAAACATCCGCTTACTTTTCTGGCATCTTACATAAACGGAAGCTACGGATACCTTGCTCCTGTCAAGGCGGATACGGGAGCTTATATAAACAGCAGCTATACCGGCTTTCTTTCGGAACAGTTGGGACTGTCAATGGGGGAGAAGCCTGAAACGAGACAGATTTTTATAGATCTGCTTAACGGGAGCAGCTACAGGTTTCCAACGAAGTATTTGAATATGCCCGGATTGTATACATGGTTTCTTTTGAGTATGATGCTTTTAGTGGCTTCCGGAAGAAAAAAAAGATTGATCGTGCTTTTTATACCATCCTTTGTAACACTTCTTGTTTGCACGGTTTCTCCTTTGGCCTGCGCTATGAGATACGCGCTTCCGATAGTTTTAGCAACTCCGCTTCTCATAGGACTTACAATGTATTCGTACAGAAATGATTGACGGAAAGATGGATGCTCATAAAAACACATAGGGGGAAACTGAGATGGAATCAGTGAAAAAAAGTATTAAGGTTCCTGCCATTATTTCTCTGGCAGTAGAGGGAGCGGTTACAACGGCTGAGCTTCTTGTACTCGCTTTGCAGGATAAGCTGTACCCGATCTTTATCGGTAATATTGATATAACAAAGGGGACAAAGGTATTCCCGCCTTCTTTTATCCTTTCAATACTACAGTTGGCTTTATACATAGTATTTGTCTATCTGATCTTTAACTATAAGGGAGACCGCAGAAGAGCTGTCAGTATAGTTCTTATTGTGATCAGTCTCGTACTCATGGGACTTTCTTATCCGGTTAGCCGGTTTTATTTATTATACCTGGGTCATGTATGGGGAACTGCTTATATTGCCATGGCTTCAGGGGTGCAGAGTATGATGGGCGCGGTTTCCGCGTACTTCGGATTCGTGGCCGCACCGCTCTTTTACATAGCCTGCGGAAGGTACGGGGTAAGTGGGGGATACCAGGTAAACGGGAATAATGAATAAATGAGGAGCAGTAAACAGATGGCAAAAGTAAGCGATGCTCTATTCTACCACCTTACCCGCCATCTTTCTCTTAATTTTTCTATGGGCTCCGGCAGCTTTACGGCTGCCGGATCTTGTTTATTTCTTAAACAGTTTTTTTTTCATTCTCCCGAAGCTCGTTTAAATGCTTTTCAAAAATTTCCTCATTTACAGGTATCTCTGCCCAGTCGTCGGTCCATGCCGATACATACGCTGCATTGGAGATAGACAGCGAATTAAGCCCTTCACAGCCCGGAGCGATAAGGGGAGCCCCGTCAAGTATCGCATCCGCAAAGTTGCTAAGGAGTATGGGATGTCCGTCAGGTTCGGGTGCGGGACATT
>JAFVCL010000080.1 GCA_017479285.1 Lachnospiraceae bacterium | reverse complement strand
TGGTCGCCGTCAATCTTTGACTCGACACCGGCAATATTTACAATCTCTCCGATATCCTTAATTCCGCTATTGTAGGAATCCATAGCTTTTTTGAAGGTATATCCGTCGGTAACAAGTCCTGTCTGTCCCTCAATGATGTAGGCAACCTCCTCTGCAGTGTAATTGCTAAATTCCTCAATCTGGGCTTCCTTGGAATAATCCTCAAGAATACCTACGATTACCTGAGCATTCTGTTCCGCTATATCAAGCTTTTGGGTTTCGTACTCGGTATAAGCACTATCCCCTCCGCAGGCAGTAAGTCCGATTACGGTTATGCAGGTCAGGATTAATGCCAGAAATCTTTTCATTTAATCCCACCTCCTATACTGTACCGTGCTTCTTGTCGGGACGCTCTTCTCTCTTTGCATAGAGCATCTCAAATGCTCCGATAACGTACTTTCTCGTATCCTGCGGTGCTATGATTGCATCGACATAGCCTCTCTTTGCCGCATTGGATGCGTTGATATATGATGCTTCGTACTCCGAAGCCTTCTTATTTATCTCTTCTTCACTCTTGCCGTCACAGATAATCTTAGCCGCAAGCTTGGCATCCATTGTGCCTATCTGTGCGCCCTCCCAGGCGTAGGTCATGTCTGCTCCTATCGCCTTGGAATTCATAATAGAGTATGCTGTTCCGAATGCCTTCCCGACAATCACGTTTACCTTTGGAACTGTAGCGTTTGCGAAAGCATAGGTAAGCTTTCCCGCAGCTATCGCTATTCTCTTCTCACTTTCAACGGTTGCCGCAAATCCGGTTGCATTGGTCAAAGAGAGCACAGGAATATCGAAAGCATCGCAGAAGTTTATAAATTCCGCAGCCTTTCTGCAGCCCTCAACAGTAAGTACGGTACCCTTTTTCTCGGTAGCCTTTCCGTTTTCGTCCAGAATCTCCGCTCTGTTTGCGACAGCTCCCACAGTTGAGCCGTTAAGCCTTATAAAGCCCGTAACCATCTCCTTTGCGAAATCCTTCTTTACCTCAAAGAAATCATTGTCATCCGCAATAATGGAGAGCGCAACAGATGTATCCCCTGCGCATCCTGCGATTTCGGGATTAACTCTGTTCAAGTCATCCTCGGTCTCTACAAGGTCTGCCTCAACCTCGTTGTTTGAAGGTATGAGGCTTACAAGCTCTCTTATCTTTGTAAATATTGTAGCTTCATCCGCAACAACATCCGCTATGCCGCTTTCCTTTGCATTAAACTCCGCAGAGGAGGTATCGTTTTTTGATGTATTGTTTCCGTCGAGGGCATTGGGAGAATTTACAAAAAGCTTTCCGCTCTTCTCCTCGATAAATGTGAAGTCCGTAAGGGTCGAAAACAGCGAAAGACCACCGCCGCAGCTCCCCAAAATCGCAGTAATCTGCGGGATAACGCCCGAGCTTATCGTCTGCTTAAGATAAATCTCTCCGAAGGCATTCATTGCGTCCGTCGCCTCCTCAAGACGTAAGCCTGCGCACTCGATAAGACCGATAACGGGAGCTCCCGTCTTTAATGCCTTATCATAGATGTCAATAATCTTTTTGGCATGCATTTCGCCGATGGAGCCGCCCAAAACAGAAGCATCCTGACTGTATACATACACGGGATTACCGTTAATCGTACCGAATCCGGTCACACAGCCGTCATTCGGAGCGTTCTTTGGTTCCGTATTAAAATCGGTGGCTCTGTCAGTCACAAGTCCGCCAACTTCAACGAAACTGTTGTCATCGAGCAAAGCATTGATTCTTTGACCCGCTTTTGAAGTAGTACTCATATACTTTTACCCTCCATATATATTTTTTGAATTTAATTCATATAAGCCCGAAAGCCCACACATATACATCCAAGATTATAACACAAAAAAGGCAACCCGCAAAGAGCGAATTGCTTTTTTATTATGATTTAATATTTCAGTCCTTTTTCCCGTTCAACACCGTCCTTATCACATATATTGGTCGGTGCTTCGTTTCATTAAATATGTTTCCAACATAGATTGCAGATATCCCGAAGGTACTCATCATAAGCCCTCCCATCAGGTATATGGAAGCCACTGTGGATGTCCAGCCTGTAGGTACATTTCCCAGAACAAACAGGTTATATAAGAGGTATAGAATGTAAATAAATGCTCCCAGCGCAATAATGAAGCCGAGTTTGATTGCAATACCCAACGGCTTGTCGGATTGTGCGGTTATCATATTTACCGCAACCTTCACTTTCTTTGAAAATGTATATGACGATTTCCCCGAAAACCTTTTATCACTTTCAAGTTCTATAGTATCGCTTTTAAAACCAAGCCATTTTAAGAACATAATATAATCCCGCTTCTGCTCCTTCATCTTGAGAAATTCATCAACCACCTGCCTTGTGGCAATACAGTAATTTCCCACTTCAAAATCATAGTTTACATCCGCAAAATAATTGAATATATTGTGAAAGCACTTTGAGAAAAGCTGAACTATAATATTATCTCTCCTGCCCTCTCTGGTTGAAAAAACAATATCATATTCCTTTTTTATCCTGTCATAGAGTTTGGAAATTTCCTCCGGTCTGTCCTGAAGGTCACAGTCCATAACCACCACATAATCTCCCGAGCTCTCGGAGATGCCGGCGGTTATTGCAGCATGTTGCCCGAAATTTCTCGACAAATCAACTCCGAGAACATGGGTATCATAACTGCAGATTCTTTCAATCTCACTCCATGAATCCTGTGGACATGCATCATTTACAAGTATAATTTCGTACTCATTTACAAGCTTTGAAAGCGTATCCGTAAGTCTCCTGTACAATTCGGGAAGTGCCTCTTTGCAGCCGTACACCGGTATAACTACTGATATATCCATCTTATCTCCTTAAACTTTCTACTTTTCGACTATGATACTGTCCTTCTCATAGTACTCAGCGCATACATAATTTAACCATATATATCCGTCATCCGTTTGAAGGTCGGTGTATGCAAAGGAATACGGCATTACCGACAAAGGCTTAAACACAACATCTTTTATCGAATCATCATGCAGAATT
>JAFVCL010000079.1 GCA_017479285.1 Lachnospiraceae bacterium | reverse complement strand
AGGAAGTCAGCCCCAAGCTGAAGATCCAGACCAAACAATCTGGACATAGATTCTCCTTCCAATAGTACCATTCGTTTTCTCCTTTCAAATTGAAATCACGGCCTTAACCATGACGCATTCGTTAATTATCCTACAAGGGGCTTAACGAAGAACAGGAGCATTGCAATGAGAAGTCCGTAAAGACCTGTTGTCTCGGCAACGGCCTGTCCGAGAAGCATGGTTGATGTAACATCACCCTTTGCTCCGGGGTTACGTCCAACAGCTGCTGCTGCGTGTCCCGCAGCGATACCCTGACCTACACCGGGTCCGATACCGGCGATAACTGCCAGTCCTGCACCGATTGCTGAGCAACCTAAGATAAAATTCTGATCAAACATTTTTTCCTCATTTCTGCGCTGTCTGGTTTTGTCTTGTGAGGGCGGGTCATCAGCGCCATCGCCGCTCTTCACATAATTTTTCGCTTGCCGTAACCGGCTTATTTATCACCGCGTGCATTCGAGATATAAGTCATGGTCAGCATACAGGATACATATGTCTGTATCGCGCCCGAGAAAAGATCGAAGTACACATGGAGTGCTGCGGGCCATCCTGTGGCTATCCATCTCAGCAGACCGTATATCAGAGCCATCATGACCGTTCCGGAGAGCACATTCGCAAAAAGACGAAGGCTCAGGGAAATCGGCACCGCAACATCCGAAATGATGTTGATCGGCAGCCAGATCGGCAGCCACGGCGGCAACGGTGAACATTTGTCTTTCCAGATATCGACCGGCTTGTTGTGCGTCCAGGTATTAACATGGATGAGCACGAAGGTAATGATACCAAGCGCGAGCGTCGTGCCATAGTCGGCTGTCGGAGGTCTTAACCCCAGCAATCCGGAAATGTTGCTGAACAATATAAAAATAAATATTGTCCCGATATAGTTGTAAAACTTCGGTGCTGCCCGACCCATGGTTTTGTCAACCATTCCATCAAGCATCTCAACTATCATTTCCACAACATTCTGGAATCCCGTGGGTTCATCCTTTGCCTTTGCGATACATCTGTTCGCGGCAATCGCAAAACCTATCAGTATCAGCATTACTATCAAAAGGCAGACATGCGTCGTTGTGATCCACACTTCTCCGAGTCCGAAGAAATTGTACTTGAAAATACCGTGGACCATAAAGTCGATGTCATCGGCAAGCAAAATCCCATAGTTCATAGCTTCACCTCCTTACCTGTAGTATAGTGGAACTTTATGCATTTGTATTTGTGTTCTCAATTATTTCGGACATTTCGTCCTTCTGCGCACCATCGGCAGCCTGTGCCTCGCGAAGAGCATTGTACTCCTCCTCGGTCATCGGTACCGGGTCCGTCTCGTGAAATATCCCGTTCCAGAGCTTATGTATCTTGGGCTGTATCAGCGCTCCCGCTTTCATTGTCATAAATCCAAGGAAAGTAAGAAGCGGATTAAATATCTCTGATATGCATATCACCGCAAAAACTCCCACAACCACCGTATACCGGATAACATAAGCAAAAGTGATCTTTTTCTTCGCCGCCCCCTCGGGAAAATCCAGCGCCCTGTCGAGGCTTATATACATATGAACCGAGGACGCTGCCGCAAGCAGGACTCCTATCCAGAGAGACGCCGAATGAATGCCTCTGCTTTTTGAAAAGATCAGGACAAAAATCTCGCTTATCAGTCCGAAAAGGAACATCCCGGTCCAAAGCTCAAGAAGCGTTCGATTACTTTTTTTCAGAAGACTCATCATCTTTATTCTCCGGTGCTTTTCTCCGGTTTATAATGTTCTCCTCGGGCTTTTCCTTCTTCTCGTTTGCTATCTTCATCGCAAGCCGGTATATACTCTGACCTCCGGCGATGGCTCCGACAAAAAAGCATACTATGATTATCCACGAGGTGCCAAAATGCCTGTCCAGAAAGTACCCGAGCGCGGACATCCCTCCGATGGGGACGATCATATACAGCGTAAACTGGGTTATCAGCGTAAGGTTGCGGTATATATCTCTCCTCTCGTCCCCGGCCGAATTCCTCTTTCTCTGCTCTTTTTTCCCGTCGTTCTGTCTTTCAGACATTTCTCTCCCAAAGTAAATAACAGATACAAAATATAGAGATTATTATACCCAAAAATGTAAAAAAAGTCTATAAAAAATGAGATGCTATGCTATAATTTGTCATAAGAAACAAAATAATCTGATTTTTTTCGCATCTGACCTGCGCTGCAGGCAGGAAACCGGAGAACAATATGGACAAGCTTAAGATATACAGAAAACGCCTGATTCCCGCAGAATACATCCTTCTTGACAAGGATGTCATAACACAGCGTGATGCCGATCACATTATTACCGAATGGAAAACCCTGCACCACAAGGACGATTTCGACCACGGAACCTCCTGCTATTTTTTAAACGACGGAATAAAGGTCAGCAAATTCTTCCGAGAGGATGGCTCCCTGCTGTACTGGTACTGCGATATAGTGCAGTATGATTTTTCCGAAGATATGGGCGGGCTTACGGTAACCGATCTTCTGGCAGATGTTATCATCTATCCCAGCGGAAGATACAAGGTGGTTGACCTTGACGAGCTTGCCGAGGCAAACGAACAGGGACTTATAACAAATGAGCAGATGAACAACTGCTTAAGACAGCTGAACAATCTGCTCACCATGATAGCAAGAGATAAATTTGACAAGTACCAGGCCGTGTTCGGCCCTCAGGCTTAACAGTGCGGTTATAAAGGACGCCACGTGCGCCGCTAATAGAAGATATGACCTCCTATCGATATACCGGATAAACCCTCGATCGGAGTTCTGAAATATACGCAAGAGCCCACATTGGAATATCCGCTCATCGCCTCGTCCGCCGCTCTGTAACAGCTGTCGGTAGCCTTGTTCTGCGCAAGCGCAAGCGCAAGTCTTCCGCTTCCGGCAGGTGAAAACTGATGGGGTGCGTATATAACTCCCGAGATAGTATCCGGGAAAACCGAGCTGAGCACGCGGTTCATTACAACTGCGCCTACAGCGACCTGACCTTCATAGGGTTCTCCTCCGGCCTCGCAATATATAAGATTTGCAAGAAGCGTTCTGTCTCCTTCCGCAAAGCTTACCTCACTTATATCCCTCCATGTAGAATTCTGGGCAAGCCTCGATTTTGCCCTTTCCTCCTCAAGAAGCTTTTTAAGATATTCTACATCCTTTTCCTTCTCGGCAATCTGTGCCTCGTAGGCTTCTATCTCAGCCTCCGTATCGGCTATCTGCCCGCTGTAGACACTGATAGAATCTCTTGTCCGGGCAACTATTTCCTCCACCCTCGCCTTTTCTATCTCAGCCTCTTCCTTCAATTCCTCAAGGGCAAGCTGTTCTGTTTCAAGCCTCTTTTTTTCTTCGGCTATGCGGGCTCTGCCCTCCTTGAATTCCTTAAGCTTTTGCTGGTCGTATTCCTCTATTTTCCGGTAGTACTCTTCCATATTAAGGAGATTTGAAAGGCTGCCCGCATGAAGGATGGCATTTATGATACTCGTGTCATTTCGTTCATAGGTCTGCTTTACGCGCAGAACCATACTGTCATACTGATCCTGTTCTTCAGCTATAGCTTCCTCAAGAGCCGCCGTGGCAAGTTCGATGTCCAGCTCCTTTATCGCAATCTGGTCTTCGAGATCCTCAAGATGGTATCCGACCTCCTCAAGAGTAGTATTTAATTCATACAGCTTCCCCTGAAGCGTATTCTTTTCCTGCTTCAGACCACTCAGCTCGTTTTCGTTCTGCTCCTGCTTTTGTTCAAGATCCTGCTTTTCTTTTTCGGCCTGGTCAAGCTGTTGCTGTATTGTGCCTATATTACCGGCAACCGACACTGATGTCCATCCGGTCACAGCAGGTGCAAAAACCAATACGCAGAGTATAAAAGCAAGTAACTTCCTTCTTGTTTTCATCTTTTTAACTACCAACAGTCAATACCTCTGTGAGTATCATATCATTATCTTTATTTCACGACCGGTTCTGCTATAGGGAACATACTCAACTCCCGCCGCGTCAAACATACGCTTTGCGGCACGGTTTCCGGGTGTCCCCTCGTATTTGTCGCTGTCAAAAACAACTCTCTTTATCCCGGACTGGATAATTGCCTTCGCACATTCGTTACAGGGGAAAAGAGATACATAGAGGCTTGCCCCCTCAAGGGTTCCCCCTCTGAAATTGAGGATGGAGTTAAGCTCCGCATGCGTAACATAGGCATACTTGGTCTCGTCAAGGATCTCCCCTTCCCTGTTCCATGGAAAATCATCGTCGGAGCAGCCCTTGGGAAGCCCGTTGTAACCCATCGAAAGTATTTTATTGTCGGGGCTGACTATGCAGCAACCCACCTGGGTGTTAGGATCCTTCGAGCGAAAGCCGGAAAGCTGTGCAACTCCCATGAAGTATTCGTCCCAGCCGATGTAATCTTCTCTTTTTCCCATAGAAATCTCCTGCTCGTCTCCACTATCTTTTCCGCGTGCGTCAGCAAGCTGACGGGACGCGGCGTGATGCTCCGCTTCGCTCCGCGTGGAAAGTGCGTAAAGGCATTCGCACTTTCCATCAGCGTTTCAAAGTACGAAACGCTGATTGCTATTACTTGGTTCCGAATATTCTGTCGCCGGCATCGCCGAGGCCGGGAACTATGTATGCATTTGAGTTGAGCTTTTCATCGAGCGAGCCCACATAAAGATCCACATCGGGATGTGCCTCGGTCATCGCCTTGATTCCCTCCGGAGCGGCTATGATACACATAAAGTGAATATTCTTACAGCCCTTATCCTTAAGCATCTGAATCGCAGCAACCGCGCTTCCCCCTGTGGCAAGCATGGGATCAACCACAAAGACCTCTCTCTCATCGCAATCAGCAGGCAGCTTGCAATAATATTCAACAGGCTTATGCGTCTCGGGATCGCGGTAAAGTCCGATATGTCCAACCTTTGCGGTCGGGATCATTGTAAGCATACCGTCCACCATTCCGAGTCCCGCGCGAAGGATCGGGATTATCGCGAGCTTCTTTCCGCTCAATTCCTTAACCGTAGTCTTACAGATAGGGGTCTCTACCTCCACATCCTTCAGCTTAAGATCTCTTGTGGCCTCATAGCAGATGAGCATTGCTATCTCGCTGATGGTATCCCTGAAATCCTTTGTTCCGGTTTCGGTTCTTCTTATGAAACCGATCTTGTGCTGGATAAGCGGGTGATCCATAACTACAACTTTTGACATTACTGTACCTCCTGAAAACCTTTGTTTTTAATCCTCTTCGAGCTGTGAAACTCTTCTGATATGCTTCTCTTCCTCGGAGAAGGGAGTATCGATAAATGTGTCAACGATCTCCATCGCAAGATTTTCTCCGATCATTTTCCCGCCAAGGGCAAGGACATTTGCGTTGTTATGAAGCCTTGTCATCTTCGCACTTAAAGGCTCCGAGCAAAGAGCACAGCGAACGCCCTTAACCTTGTTTGCCGCAATGCTTATTCCGATACCGGTAGTGCATACCACCACGCCCATATCTGCCTGTCCGGAGGCAACCGCCTTTGCCGCCGCTTTACCGAACTGCGGGTAATCACAGCTACTTAAGCTGTTTGTTCCGAAATCGATCACCTCAAATCCGCGTTCCTCAAGGTGGAGCTTTACCGCCTCCTTCATCTCAAATCCTCCGTGATCGCTTCCAACTGCTATTTTCATTTAATCACACCTCGTTTCTCTATATGCCGTTTATAATTATATCGCTTTATTTTTTTAACACATTGCCCGCGGATCACTCCTCACAAGACTAAACTCTTATTACCCTGTGGCCTGCTGCCTTAAGCAGCCTGTTCATTATCGCAGCCCCAAAGCCATCGCTCGAAAAACTCTCGGCGTAGATCCTTGAAACCTCTTCATCGTCAAAACTCCTTAACAGGGAGTACAATCTGTGCGCCGCAGCCTTCTGGTCTCCGAAGGGTCCGGTGAGCTTTATCACATCCGCATTGTACCTGTTTCCGTTCTCATCGCAGCTCATTACTCCGGTCTTAAAACCGCCCCTCCTGTCTTCCGCGATAAGCTCGTTAATTTTTGATATGACCGCATCGTCGTTTCCCTCGACGATCACAAGCTCTCCACGGGGTGCGTAATGCCTGTACTTCATACCCGGAGCCCTCGGCGGCTGTTTACTGTCGGCATTTATGACAGCGCTGTCAATCTGTATATCCCTGCCTAATACTCCGCTAAGCATCTCACTGGTAATAAAGCCCGGTCTTAATACCTGCGGCGGAGAGATCGTCATATCTATGATGGTGGACTCGAGCCCTATCTCGCCCTCGCCACCGTCTATGATCGCAGGTATCCTGCCCATCATATCTTCTATGACATACTTAACCTCTGTGGGACTCGGGCGTCCGGAAATGTTTGCGCTTGGCGCGGCAACATAGCCCCCCGCCTCTCTTATAAGAGCTCTGGCGATCCTGTTTGACGGAAGCCTTACCGCAACAGTGTCAAGCCCTCCGGTCGTTTCCGCCGGAACTATATCTGTCTTTTTCAGCACCATCGTAAGCGGTCCCGGCAGAAAGCTTTCCGCCAGTTTTTCCGCGTCCTCCGGTATTTCCTTCGCGATCTTTCTTACAGCATCCCACTCGGCGATATGGACGATCAGCGGATTGTCCGAAGGTCTGCCCTTTGCCTCGTATATTTTTTTTGATGCCTCGGGATCAAGCGCATTTCCCCCAAGTCCGTAAACCGTCTCCGTCGGGAAAGCCACCAGTCCGCCCTTCTTTATTATCTCCCCGGCTCGGATAAGCTTTTCCAGATCTGCCCTGCCGAAAATCCCCTCCCGGCTTTCTTTTTCAAGCTTTATGATCTCAGTATCCACTTTAATTTATTTTCCCATCTCCTTATACATCGAGATAAGGTTCCAGACTTCCTTTGTTCCGTATCCGATTCTCCACACTCCGACTCCCCCGATATTTCTCGAATTCATCGCGTTAAGCTTTGCGGATATTGACTCGGAATCCTCAAACCACACATAGTACATGGCCGAACCGCTCTGCCACTGTGCGTAGTTCTGGCAGGTCTCCTCGTCCCATGTGTACTGTATGTTGTATTTTGAAATATACTCTGCCTGATTGATAAGCGTAAGATAAGAATCGGTAACGGTACCTCCATCCTTCTTCCAGACTGTCGTATAGAAAGGCACTGCGTTTATTATTCTCTCCGCAGGGACATTTTCCATTGTCTTGTCCATACCGTAGCAGACATAATCAAAGCTTGCCACACTTCCGATATTACCGCTGCCGTGGTAATGCTCATCATATCCCATGATAAGGACATAATCGGCAAAGCTTCCCTGGACATCCATCCTGAAATGCTCATTATAGTCAAAGGGAACATAGTTATCTATCGAGAGCACTATCCCAGCGTTATGGGTGAGCACGGAAAGTTCCTTTATGAACTGTGCAAAATGGGGTCCGCACTCCTGATCAAGTCTCTCAAAATCAATATTCAGTCCGTCGACGCCAAGATCCGTACAGGCATTTATAAGATTTCTCTCAAGTGTCCTTCTCGAAGTCGTCTGTGACAATACCTCGTATGTGCTGACAGATGTGTCACCACTGTCATTTCTGTAGTTAAAATCATCAACCACTGCCCATACATCAATCCCCGCGTTATGTGCGGTGGATATATATGAACCGGTTCCGAAGTTCCGGATACCGCCGTTATTGTCATTAAGCGAAAACCAGGTCGGAGCGATGACATTCATCCCCGCTCCCTCTTCGATCATGGAGTAAATCGTGTCATTACCCACTGTTCCGGCGATTGAATGAAATCCAAGCACCACCCTGGAATCCATGGTGATCGGGCTTGTCACGGGGACTGCCGGATCCGGTGCCTGCTCATAAACAGCCGGTCCCATATTCTTCATCCGCTTGTTCTCTATATAACCGATATAGGCATCGGAGGTCATTACCTTGCTCCACTCCTCCATAGCCTCGATAAGTTCAACTCTCTCGCCCTTTTCAACCTCGCGGAGTATCGGACTCTTTATCCCTCCGAGGGTTCTTATCTGGGTATCAGAGGTTACCTCCATCGAATCGTGCTCCTCCCACTCCGTAAGCAAAAGAACATGCCTGTCGAACAGCTGCGTAGAGCACTTGAAAAACAAAGAGACATAATCGGCCGCAACATAGACCGTTCCGTTCTTCATAAAGCAGGTGGCATGGCCGAGGTTTTCCCCGGTTCCGTCAAGTCCGTATGAATGGCTGTCCAGCACGCTTTCAACCGTTCCTTCCGCCGATGTATACATAAGCGTACCGCCGTTATACTCCCCGTCGAAATAAAATCCCTGTCCGATGACTTCATCAACCGTGGAAAGCCTGTAATAGCAGTTCCCGTCCTTCAACAAAGCCCGCTCCGCGATGCGCTCATTTCCGTGTATGACCTGCAGCTCGTCTCCGGTTACACCGAAAAACTCGTCAAGATCGGCCTTCTCCGTTCCATACGAATACTTCTCATACAGATTTCTTCCAACTCCGAAATAACCGATAAGTCCGATTGCAATTAACGCTATTATTATTACGATTATTTTTTTCTTCATATCAGTTCCTTATGCAGAAACGGGAAAAAGGCGTGTAAGATCTCCCGCGCATACCTGCTTTGACAAAATTACTTTTGAGCATACTTAAGGATATTCTAACACACCATTTTCTTTCCGTCATTATCAATTTTTAATTTTGGGATATATACGCAGGGGTACATACCCTTTTCTTGCCTCCGCCCTTCTCAGCAGCAGATTTCCACCTGTTTGCGGGCGGAGCTTTCAGGAGCATTACTATGATAACAACACCGGTCATCCTCCAAAAGGATCGTGATATATTTCCGGTCACATCAAAGCTGCGCAAATGATACTTGTTTTTTGGGAATTTTTTACATCGAACGAATTCCGAATGTATTGTGAAACACAGGAAGACTGTAAATGATGCTTATTGTTGATGAAATATTTAACATTACGCTTGAGGAAATTTTATTCACAGTCTGATAGATTTCAATTCAATGTGACGACGAATAAAATAACGGTTTTCCCCCCTTTCTTTTGCCGATTCGCTTTTGATGTTACGCAGATTATAGACACGGAAGGGATGCGTATTCAAGGGCTTTTTTTCTTCGTCATTTTTCCCGTTATCCGCAGAAAAAAGTGTCCCGGGGTTGTGTCCGAATCGTGTCCGCGCCCGGTTCAAATATAAAAGCAATTTTTTTGGTAAATATGACGAATGTCGCATGACACAACTGTCACTTCTACTGCATTTTTGTGAAAATTGCCTATGATTTTTTTGCCTTTTCTCCGATTAATTTTTTATAAAATAACTTGTATTTATATTGACTAAAGCCCCGTAAAAAGATATATTAGGTTAAACTCTGATATTAATGCGGAGGATTACATATATGAAGATAGAAAAGCTGAATGATAACCAGATCCGTTGCACGCTTACACGCGACGATCTTGCGAAAAGAAATTTAAGAATAAGTGAGCTTGCCTACGGCTCTGAAAAAACCCAGAACCTCTTCCGTGAGATGGTCAGGCAGGCAGACTATGAATACGGATTTGAGACGGATAATGTACCCCTTATGGTAGAGGCTATCCCGATGAATTCCGGAAATATCGTCCTTATAATTACCAAGGTGGATGATCCCGAGGAGCTTGACACCCGTTTTTCAAGATTCACTCCTTATTCGAATCCCGACGATGAGGATTTCGATGAAGAGCTTGACGATTTCTTCGGTAATTTCGAGTCCGGTTCAGTCGCTCCCGAGCCCACCTTCGGCGAGATGCTCGGAAAGGCCATGGATGAGGAGAATCCAAACCGTTGCTGTGTGTTTGGTTTTGACAGTCTCTCCCGCGTTATGGACTTTGCACGACAGGTCAGATCCGCTACCGTAGAGAGCACTCTCTACAAGACGGATGAAGGCAAATACAGCCTTGTGGTCCAGCCCGGAAACGCCACGAAAAATGAGTTCAGAAATCTCTGCCTTATTGCTTCCGAGTACGGAAAAGGAAAGGTCATCACAAATACTGCCAATGAATTTATGCGCGAGCACAATGACATCCTTATCGGTGAGGACGCAATAAAGAAGCTGGCCGGCTGAGAATAAAGCGTATCGCTATGCGGTACGCTCGCACTGGCGCGGTGTCGCCAAGGGGTGGCAATCTTCATATCCGCGCGAGTCGCTGCCTCGCTGAGCGTTTCAGTCAAGCTCCAACGAATCCGAAACATAGTAATTAAAGCCGTTCTTTTTACAATATTCCCGTATTTCACGGATCAGGTCCTCATCCCGGGTGTATTCCAAAAGATAAATATCGGCGCCCTCAGCCGCATACCGCTCTATGTAGGACTGAAAATATTCACAGTCCTCCGGGGAGGCAGTACCAAATCCGGCCTCGTCCCACAATATTTTTGAAAATACGCTTTCCTGATTGATTCCGGTTATCACATCATCCCACGCACCGCCATTTTCGCAATATGCATCAAGAAATGTATCCCCTCCGTTTATAAGGACAGTCTTTCCAGTACCGACCATGAAACTCATGATTCCGGCCAGACCTTCCATTATCTCTTTGGTTGGATACTGATAATACACATCACAGTTATCCACAAAAAATCCATCAATTTCCTTTTCAAGCAGTGACGGGATCAGCTCCCCGATTAGAAAATCCTGCCAACGACTGTCGGAAACATCTATCCACTGCTCTTCATCCCAGTTCTCGTACTCTCCCAGTGTTATGTTTTTATATTCGGGGTAATAATCACGAAATTCCTCCAGAGAACCTATATTGATATAACTGTAAACCGTGTGTCCCGATTCCCGAAAAGCACGGATCTCCTCTTTTGAAAAATACTGGGCATCTATGACCACGGTTTTGAAATCACTTAACGCTTCAAGGTTTTCGGTCACGCTTAAAAACACTCCGTAATCCGAGTCACGGGCTTCATCGTCCGAGAGTTTAACATATTGTGTGATTGTTGCTCCATCGTCAATCAACAGCCTTCCCCCGATAAAAGTGTAGCGGTAACCATTGGTTCTTTCCGTATCTTCTGTCAAATAAAAATTGTATTCGTCATAAACATACTCTGTTTTTTCTCCATCCAGTTCAAAAACTGCGGTGCCGTCATCGTTTATTGTAAGGCATCCCCGGTCTGCGGTTTCAAGAAGCTCCAGCATTTCCTCATAAGTCTCACCATCCTTTACAACTCCGACCCGGCTGTAATTTCCCGGCTGTACCTTTCCTACATTTGGATCATTCCTCCAGTCGATTGCACTATTATCTATAGCTTCAAACATATTTATAACAGCTTCTAAACCATTATCATTTGCTTTGTTGCTTCTGCATGAAGTCAGGGCAAAGCATGCAAAGACCGCTGCAAGGAGCGAAAAATATATTTTTTTCATCGTCAATCCTTCCATCCCTCCAAAACCTCAGATATTGCTTTACCATGATCATCCTCTATAAGGACAACCTTTTTGCCTTCCCTTATCCCCTGCCTGCTTATTTCCGCCTCCGATACCTCGATGCTCTTTTTGCCCTCATCCGATGACAACCCGACCAATGCCATAGGCTCCTTTCTGCCCGTTTCCTCGCAGCCATAATCTGCCTCAGTTATAAATTCTACCGTATAAATCTCCACTGTTTTATTCTCCTTGCTCAAGTACTGATAATAGCCGGCATTAAACAATGCTCCCGTTAAAATGCCCTTCTTCTCCGCCTACTTCAATGCGCTGCTCAGGCTGTTTGGAATTCCCCTTGGCTGTGGTTCTCATGGCCGAAAGTTGATACAGCTTCTATGTCCAGTACGGTTTCTGGTCCTTATGGGTATAGCCTTTCAGCTTGATTTTATAGGTTTCAAGGATGCTCTCATACTTCTGCCTTGTCTTATCTTTAAGTTTTCCCTGCTCGCAGAACTCGTTAAACCTGTTCTCAAAATCCTGCAGATCCATTTGGGCGTTGTCCTTGTAGTTGTTCGACATATTCATATCAATCTTGAAAATAATTGCATCAAGCTCACGCTCATATTTGCTTTTAAAAAGTCCCATTCGCATACCTCACTTTCTCTTTGCCTTATCTATTACCTCCAGCCTGTCCGGCTCCACATGGCAAGTAAGGAACAGGATCTCTACCCCCGCTTCTTTCGCCTCATCCATGGCCTCTCCGAACTCCGGGTGCGTCCCTATATTCGGCCGAACCTCGGTCACGCCATCCATCTGTATCACAAAGGCAAGTACAGCATTAAATCCGGCCTTCTTTGCCCTGATCAGCTCACGGATATGCTTTACACCCCGCTCCGTCGGAGCATCAGGGAAGTACCCGATCCCGTCAATCTCCAGAGTACAACCCTTGACCTCCATAAGAAATATCTCTTTACCTCGTTCCATATAGAAATCTATACGCGAGTCACCGTATGTATATTCCGGTATCACTCTGTCGTAATTTCGGGTTTCAAGCCATTCCTTTACAACCTTGTTCGGAGACTGACTGTCTATGTTAAAAAGAATCCCTGTGTCTTTTCGGACAACCACCAGATCATACTTTGTCTTTCTGTCCGGTGTCCCCGGCGCTGTCAGCCATACCTCACATCCGGGAACCAGCAATTCTTTACATCTGCCGGTGTTTTTTACATGAACAGTTTCTTTATGTCCGTCTATATCCACCTCTGCGATAAAACGGTTTGGACGCTTTAGAAATATACCTTTTGTAATATTGTCATACTGCATTAAATCCTGTTCCTTTACTCCCTGCTTTGTCTTTTGCCCTTTTTTAAATAATACATCCGCTTACGATTGCAAACAAAAGGTATAAAATATCAAATGATGATACTCATCGAAGGATGATCAAAAACCGATCTGCGGTTTACGCCGCAGGTCTTTCTATTGTTCAATTTATTTTATCTTCAGCGATTTCTTGAATTCCGTTCATAAGGGTCATAACGCAGGTAATATCACATCTTCATTTTCATTACCGAATATCATTCCAACCAGATAGACAGGCACATATATTATGCCTTCACTTTTTTCGATGTTGTTTAAAGAGACAACATAGGCCTTATTAAATTTGTAGTTTTCTAACAAGTGATTCAGAGCTGCATGTTTTTTATAGTCTCGTCCCGATTTTACTTCAACGGGAGTTACTCCATCAAATGTCTCGGCAATAAAATCAACTTCTCCAATCCCGTTTTTCTTGTAATAATATGAAGACTGAGTTTTTGCATATATCTCTTGTGCTACAAAGTTTTCAAATAAAGAACCGTTGTTTAATTCCTTTTCCGGATTCATTTCCAATAGTTCTTTCTTTACCGCGATGGAGTAACATGAAGTAAGTAATCCGACATCATTCAAAAAAAGCTTAAACACATTTGTTTCCTTAGATGCGACAAGGGGCGCTGATGGTTCACTGACGATATACGAAGGGATGGCAACCGCAGCATCTTTCAACCACAAAAAGCTTTCTTCGTACCTTTCAAATTTCAATTCCTTATTCAACATGGTAAAATTAAATTTTCTGTTTTGCTTATTAAGCTGCGCCGGTATATTATCATAAACAGAAACAACTTTTAATTTCCTATCTTCTTTTTCATATCTGGTAAAATCTGCCTTATACTGTTCAACTATGCTCTTCTGTTCTTTTTCAATCAGATCAAGGGAATGCGTTTCGTTATAAACATTGATAACTGAAGGCATTCCGCCGACTATAAGATAATAGTAAAATGCTTTTACCAGCTTTTCATGGACGAGACCATCAATTGTATTCAGTTCTTTGAAACAGCCTTCTGCATGTTCAAGCATTCCTTTGCTTATACCGGTTGTACCATTCCGGTAAAAAGGAGGCCGTACAGCGTTAGTTGTATTGCTATCATTATCCCGTAAATCCCTTCTTCTTATATCCACAGTCACAATACGGACCGCCTGATGCCAGTGTGTATTCCCTGACAAAATCTGACGCACCGCCCAGCTCACTCATCGTATAGTCTAAATGGCACATAGCCGGAACAAGATCATAAAAGCCATATTCTTTCATAAGAGCGCATATGCCGCATGTATAGAATCTCGACTCATATCCGCTGTTATCATCATACGGAAGATAATCCATGTTCCAAGAGTAGGGATTCCTGTCACCGGCTCTCAGGGAAGCCGTCTTTTTCATACCCTCAATATCTTTATCTGTGAATTTCTTTTTCCCTCCCATACGACAGAAAATCTTTGTGGCCATATTTGTCATCGCATGTTCATAATAACGGGTCGCCTCTTCCACCGATGGTCTCCTGTCCATGTTTAGAAGAAACGCGGTAAGAAGCGCACAGTTTACAATATTTGTCTTAAATCTGTCCTCCTTTTCAAACTCCGGAAGCTTTTCTATGATTTCCCGGTATCTGGGCTTTGCAGCCTTTGTTATCCTCTTTGCACCGGAAAAATCATATCCAAGATCATTTATAAGTGCCTTCTGAAACGAATTTTTAAACAGAATCCACATTCCCGCCGGCATACCACTGTATTTCATCTTTTTCAAAGCCTCCCTTTCCGGATATCTCATTCCCTAATTATCTTCTCGTATCGATCACTGTTGATTTTGAGCATAGAGCTTTTTACGGAATACTTTTCCATTAAGAATCTACTCTCATATAATGATCATTCAACTTGTAATTAAATCTATGCTGCCGCCATGAACCCCATAAAATGAACAGAAGAGGGCTGTTCGTCCTCTTCATGGTCTTTGATTATATCGTAAAGATCAGCTTCGTAAAGCTCCATCAATGCGAACATGGTATCTGCCTGGGGATAGCTCTTGCCCTTCTCATATTTATAAATGGCCTGAACTGATCCGAGACAAAGATACTCCCTTACATCATTTATGGACAGATTTTTTGCGACACGAAGGCGTTTTAAGTTCTTTCCGACAACCTTCATGTCATATTCCGGACGATGGATCATCACATTCCTCCTGTACTCGATACGCGAGTATGCGCTGCTTAGTTTAATGGGGAACTATAATAGTCTATCACAACCTGGGATTCTTTTCCAATGCCAATTCACAAGAACAGTTGTCTTACCACTTCCCGGCACTGCCAAAAGAAGTACCGGCCCATTTATCGTCTGAACAGCTTTCACTTAATTATCTTGTACCCACCATCCTCCGGCATCTCTATATCCGTTTCTTTCCATAAAGGGAATCAGAACTTCTATTTTCCGCCATAATCCGTCAATCAGATCACATCAGTCTCTTATAGATATCAAGCATGCTCTCCATCTGGTACTGCAAAAGCCACGAAGCGTTACTGTACTCCGGCTCCGCCTTAACGACCTTCAAAAGCTTCGGGAAATACTTCTCTGTTTCCGCGATCATCCGGTAGATTCTTTCACGGCTTAGTCCCCAGGACATGGTAGTTAAGTTATTGCAACGGTCGATACACTTTATCAGCGCAGCTTTGGGATTTCGCGAAATCTCCTCATAATACGCATCCATCATCTGTTCCCTGTTTTCAGGTTTTGACTTTTCATGGGTCAGAAGTCTTACCAGTTCCTTTGTCTCGTCACTTACAGGAAGATCATCGATCTTCTTTCCACAGTCTTCTACAACATCATGAAGCATGCATGCCGCGATGACCTCATCCTCAACGATTCCCATTGATAACGCATGACAGGAAAGATTAAGGGGATGGTAAATATAAGGGATAACAGATTTCTTCCTTTTCTGACCTTCATGTGCCTCGACAGCATAATCAACAGCCTTAAGCGTATCCCGTAGCCTAAAATTCCTTGCCGTAGTCTTTACAAAGGTCTTCATGTGTTCCCAGTTGTAGATAGCTTCTTTTGTCTTGAAAGCCTTCTGCCTCTCCTCAGCGATCGCTGAAACCGAAACATCAAAGAGTTCAGCCAGTTTTATCAGCTTATCCGTATCCGGCTTGTATTCATCCCGCTCCCAGGATGATACCGCCTGGAATGTGATCCCCAACGCTTCTGCGACCTGCTCCTGCGTGAAATGGCGTTCCTCTCTGAGGCTTTTGATATTTGATCCTATGCTCATCGCGTTTCTCCTTCCCTGAATCCCTTGTTACCATTATCTCCTCCCTACGCTCTTATCATAAAGGAAATCATATATATATTGTAGCGAGCATGGATTTAACTTTCAAGAAATTATTCAAGTTGAACTTGAGCCATGTGTTAAAAGAAAAGACCGTATGCAAAAGCATCCGGCCTCTTAAGTTGCTCAATTACCTCTGGTGAAAAGTTGTCCATTTCTTTTCCTTCTTGCTATTTCTACAACTCCCCGGGGCACTTATATGTGTCATTTTCTAACACTTGTTTTAGGTGTAAACGATATATTTAAAACCATATCCATCCCTTCTGCAAGCCTCTGCAATAGTTTAACTGATGGATTTCTTGTTCCGTTCTCCAACTTACTGATCT
>JAFVCL010000078.1 GCA_017479285.1 Lachnospiraceae bacterium | reverse complement strand
TGTGGCAAAAAAGATTGAATGATTTTGAAGAACGGTCTTAATTTTTTCGGGGACTTTACCGATATACAATTTGGATCAGTTTGTTTATGTCCTTTTTGGGCTTTGTTTATATAATTTCAGATTTTGCTTATGCAATATGAGGAGTAAGAATTATGGCAAAGACGACTTCAAAGAAGCCAAGACTCAGATTAAAGAAGCAGGTCAGACGGACGCTCGGAGGTATTTTCCTCGCGTCCGCTGTTGCGGTTGCGGCAATTCCCGCGGGAAGCAGGAGCGGAGGTAATGTAGAGGCGAGCGTGAATGAAACCGGAAGCGGTGAGATACATGAGGGCACAACTATTTCCAACTACAGTGTAACCGTAAACGACTCGGATACGAGTGACACCGGAAATATCCCCCAGATTACCGCTGCTACAAAGATTTATACCGATGAGAGTAAGGCATTTGAGTTTGCGTATGTACAGGATAATAACAACCAGTATGTTGCGGTTATAGTCGGATACGGAACACTTTCCCTCACAAACGGAACGCTTCAGATTCCTGAGACCTTTGACGCTTATACACAGTACAATACGAACTCTACAAACGGACAGCTGGTTGCAGTGGGAAGAAACGGTAATTTTCTTTTCTACCCGAAGCAGATAGAGACCGCTGCGGAATATGACGAGGTCGTGGAGGATCTTGCAGGTGCGGCTCTTACCGACGATGCGGGCAGAGCACTGTTTACCGACAGCGCCACACCTTATTCCGTAAGCGCGACTACCGTTAACAGGTTTTATAAGGAGGATGTAACCGATCCCGACACCGGAACTGTTACAACGACCTTTTACAATGTGGATACCGGGGTTGCTTTTGCGGGAGATGTAGCTACATTGAGGGCGTTGCATGCAAGCCAGACCGTACACCACGACGCAACCTATGATACAAACTTTGTACCCTGTTATCTTGACAGCCTTGATGAATGGAAGGGCTATACAGAGTACGAACTGTACTACGATAAGGAGCATCTTGCAGGTGAGGCACCGGCGTACAGTGTAAGAAACGACAGTGACCACGGCGAAATCTATATTCAGTGTGAAAACGAGACCCAGTATCACAGGATAAAGGATGCCGCAGTTGCATATATAAGCAATCAGTACGCAGAGAGAGACTCAAACGGTATTTGGACATACGATCCGAATAATACTCTCGGCAAAGGTAATCTTGGAGGAGATGCGAAAAATAACACCAGTAAGGGTATTTTCGCGAACAATGCAAATATCTCCACTCTAATAATAAAGGGTACTCTTGTAGGTATTGGAGATAATGCTTTCTACGGATGCAGCGGATTGACCTCGCTTGATCTGTCGGGAAGCAACGGACTTCAGGTTATCGGACCCGGCGCTTTCTCTGACTGCTACCAGCTTACGGATGTAACCTTTACGGCTGCCGGACAGGGAACAAACCTTAAGAGGATAGGAGAGAGAGCATTTTACAACTGCCGTTCTTTAAAGAGCGTTATTCTTCCGAAGAGCGTTACGACCATAGGCGACTCCTGCTTTGAGGGCTGTGTTAAGATCTCGACACTCGATCTTTGCGGGGGCGGAGACGGCGGTGATGCAGCGCTTGCGTTTATCGGAGTAGACGCTTTTAAGGACTGCCAGTCTGTAACGGAGCTTGTTTTCCCCTGGAACGCCAAGGGAAAGACCAGTGCCTCGGGAAGCAGTGTTGGACTCCTTCTCTCGGAGTTTTCAGGATGTGCCTCGCTCGGAAAAGTATCGGTAAGGAATGAGGAACTTACATTTGTACCTGAGACAAATTACGATTACGATGATTTCAAGACCCAGCAGGGTGTTGACAATGGTATAGTAGCGGGAACCTTTTATTTTGAGGGATTTTCAAGCTCAAAGATCCATGATTTCTGTAAGAGCAACTGCTTCGCCTTTCATTATATCGGTGCGAACGATTACCTTCCGCTTTCGCCGGATATTTATGAACTGAAGGTTATGGAGGACGGCGGCGGATATGTTACCTACCAGGTAAATGTCAATAATGAGCTGCAGTTCCCGGTTAATTTCGAGGGAAATGTTGAATCCTTGTCCTTCCCGGATCACATCGGACCTTATCATATTGCGTCCATTGCGGCAAATGCGTTTAATAACAAATGTACTCTTAAGAGGATAACCATTCCGTCGACGATACAGTCCATAGGTGACGGTGCTTTCAGAGGATGTCACAATGTCGAATATGTGGTGTTTGACAATGACTCGGTCGTGATAGGTAACGACGCTTTCAAGACCCAGGATTTTGCCGGTGCGCATATGAGCGGAAGCACCTCATGTTCCGGTCTCGGAGAAAACAAGGTTGCTACAAACTCAGATAACACGCCGGAAGTAAAGCTTACCTTCGTCGGTCCCATAGACGCAAATTCGGCTCCTTATCAGTACGCGATGAGCCAGAAGGGAACCTACAATAACGGTTCACAGGCAACCTCTTATATTGAGTACTGCTCCGGATGGCCCTCATTCATTACTGTCCGTTACAACGGTGAGGATACAAACGACGACGGGATCGTTGATAATTATTTCAGTGAGCTTGTGGATTTCCCCACAAGGGATGTTCTTAACGAGTATGCCGCCAAGTCTTATCTTACCGAGGCGCAGAAGGAGGCCGCTTCGGATGTTATTAATATTCTCTCGGATCCTAACAGCACGGTTCAGCTTACCGAGGATATGACGATATTCAAGGATGCCGCCAGCAGTTTAACCATTCCCACGGGAATAAACAGGATTAAGGACGGGCTTTATTATTCCAAGACAGAGACTGCTTCATTCGAGAAGTTTCCCGTTATCATAATGGATATTGACAGCATAGAAGCGGATATTATGAGGGATTCGAATGGAAATCCTGTGGAGGGAACAAAGGATGCCCAGGGCATAGTTTATACGATTGATCCGGCAAATAGTGATTTTGCGGGATGTTCAAAGCTCAATTCGATAACTATCTTCGGAGGAGCCGATACTATTGACGATTATGCTTTTTATGGATGTACAAATCTTGAAAGCCTGTTGATCAATTCACAGGATACTACCGAGATAGGTGATTATGCTTTCGGAAATTGTCCCAAGCTTGCCACTGCATCCATAAGCAGTACGGTTTCTTCCCTCGGGAAAGCACCTTTTGTGGGAGACAGCGAGCTTCCGGATGTAAACTTCAACAACAGCAGCTACTACAAGTGTGACTCACAGGTAATCTACGGTCTGTCTGCCGGTAATCCCGTGGAGTTTGTGGAGATGCTGCCGAAGAGAAACAGCTCCTATCGTTCTGACGCCGCGATTACTACCGTCAGAATCATCGACGAGGATGCGTTTAACACCTCGTCAGTAAGTACAGTTGATCTTTCAAAGGCTCCGATAACGGAGGTTCCATACCACGCGTTTTACAATGCGGGCAGACTCTCGAGAGTAATAATGCCCAACGCATGTACAACGGTTGGAAAGTATGTTTTTGAGGATTCAACTCCAAACGAGATAAGCGGCTCAAGCAGCATCGTCTATCCTCCTGCGGAGTTCCTTGACAAGATAAAGATTTCCGACGGGGTTTACACAGACAGTACGAATACGAGCAATAACCACAATGTTACGGTTTATGCTCCGGAGAACTCGAATCTCAACACCTACGCGGTAAGATATGAATATAACGCCGAGGTGGATATGACTCCGGCTGATTATACTGTTAATTTCTACGGATATGATGAGAGCACCGGACTTGTATCGCTTCTCGTAAGCTCACAGGTTGTGACGGACGGCAACAGTCCTACATCAGCTATGGCTTTATACAGCGTTGTCAGCGGGTACACAGATTCCGCCGGACGGTCGTATATCATGCAGGGCTGGGAGACAACCGACAGGACTGTTTACACTAATGAAGAGATCGATGCGTATATTGTCGATGGCGATATAAACTTTTTTGCGCATTATGTGCTTGCGGATATTACTTACCATACCGTTACATTTAACGATTATTATGATGCGGTTTACAAGACTTACAGCGTTGCAGATGGGGATACCCTTGAATCGGAACAGCTCGATCCGCCGGTACTTCCGGATCTTGTAGACGAGGAGGGAGTTTCAAGAACCCATACCGGGTGGTATCCCGATGGCTCAGTGACGGTTACGAGTCCCATCACAAGGGATGTTATTTTCCGCCCGATATATTCAAAGAGCAGCGGTCCGTATACGGTTACACTTAATTATGAAAATCCCACCGACGGCTCAATTGCTGAGATAACTGTTATTGAGAATGTCGAGAACGGAACCGACATTACTTCCCAGATTGCACTTTACAATGTGCCTTCATTTGCGGGATATAATTTCTCGGGCTGGTCGAACGCACTTATTGTGCCGACGACTTCATCACTGAGCAGTGTAACTGCTGATATGATCGTAACCGGAAAGTATGTTCAGAACACGGGCGGTCCTTATACGGTAATCCTTCAGTACAAGGATCCTTCCGACGGAACGATAAAGGTGCTCACCTCCATCGATAATGTGGAGGCGGGAAGCGATGTAACCTCTAAGGTTTATGTTATGTCTCCACCGGCAATTGAAGGCTATGCATTTGATGGCTGGGCAAATGCCATAATTACGCCAACGGACGCGTCTCTTGCAAGTGTAACACAGGATGTTACGATTACGGGAACCTATACAAGCGTCAGCAGTGGAAGCGGTGACAGTGGAAGCGGTGACAGCGGAAGCGGAGGCAGTGGAGAAAGCGGAAGTGGAGGAAGCAGCGGCTCCGGCGAGGATGCGGATATCCTTAACGGCAACGCATTTTACGCATATTACTATTATCCGAACGGTGTCGATCTTTATACAAAAATCAAGATAAACAAAGGGGACTACGCATTTAACCTTATAAGACCTGAGGGTTATTCGAGCGGATATGAGTGGTCACCGAATCCTCTTGAGACTGTAATGGAGTCGAATCATAATTTTGTTCTCGTGCCTTCCGAGGGTACAGACACTACAGAGACTTACACAGTTTCCTACTATTACACAGATGGCGTTACCCTCTACCAGCAGATCGATATAGAGACGGGATCCTTTGCACCCAATCTTATGATGCCTGCGGGATACACGAAGTGTGTATGGTCGCCTTCGCCGACGGATACGGAGATCACAAAGAACACAAGATTTACCATGGTTGCCGGAAGCGGTACATCGACGGACGATGGAAACACCAATGACGGAACATCGACTGACGGAACAACGACTGACACCGGAAATTATTATACCCTTACGGTTGTAAACGGCTCCGGCTCCGGTACCTATAAGGCCGGAACTCAGGCGATAATCGTTGCCAACGAGCCCGCGAGCGGACTGCAGTTCGGAAGCTGGACAATATCACCGGACAACGCGGTAATAGCCTCCAAGGGACTTTCCGCAACAGTGGTCACGATGCCTTCGGAGAATGTTACGGTTACCGCAAACTATATAACAAAGACATCCGGCGGTAATAATAACGGCTCGGGTAACAACAGCAGCAGCGGTAATAATAATGGCGGAACCACGCCCAGCTCCGGAACAAAGACCAGCAGCGGCACAACGGTTGTTATTGATAAGAACGGTCTTTCAAATACCGGCGTAGTATCGGCTGTAGTAAACGGCTCCTCCGACAACTTTACCATAAAGATAAGCGAGACCAGCGCGGCTTCCGAGGCAGTACTTAAAGCTCTTCAGGCACAGTTCGGAGACATATCGAAGATAGTTTACTTCCCGATGGATATTTCGCTCTATAATGCCGCGGGAGATAAGAAGATAACGGATACTACCGGACTTACCATTACAATAACCCTGCCGCTTCCGGATTCCATGATCCAGTACGGCGGAAACAACAAGGTCGCTTCGGTTGTGAACAATCAGCTTGATGTGCTCAGTCCCAAATTTACTACGATAAGTGGTGTAGACTGCGTAACCTTTACCTGTACCCACTTCTCGCCCTATGTTATCTATGTAAATACCGAGACCATAAGCACCATGGGTGATAATTCGACAGGAAGAAGCGATGTGACTCCCAAGACAGGTGACGGCATAAAGCCCAAGTGGTTCCTTGCCACCGGACTCGCCGCTATCGGAGTGTTCTTCTTCGTATGGCACGACCGCAGGAAGAAGACAGTTGCAAGATAAAAAGGAATAAACATGAAAAAAATACGAAAGCTGCTTGGAGCGGTAATGCTGATACTGTCCATAGTAATTATGCAGCTTCCGGCTTTTGGGACGGAGGCTGCGCAGGAAACCTCCGTCCCTGAGTTTTCTACGGAGACGAAGGATGGTATCACATACCTTAAAAAATACAACGGCTCATCAACGAGCGTTGTCATACCGGGTACGATAAATGTTATCGAGACGGATGCCTTCAGGGATAACTCAAAAATAACGAGCGTTGTCATTCCAAACTCCGTTACTGCCATCGAGCCTTACGCTTTTTGGAACTGCAGCAAGCTTGCCATGGTTTCCATCGGTACAGGGCTCAAGGAGATAGGGGATTTTGTGTTTGCAAACTGCAAGAGCCTCGCGTCCGCGAATATACCTGCCAATATCGAGAGGATCGGTATATATGCCTTTGAGGATGATGTGAATCTTACGGATATAACGATTCCCATAAACACCATGGATATCCACGAGACGGCATTTGATGGATGTTACAGGCTTGTAATTCATGCTGTGGAGGGGTCTTACCCTTGGAAATATGCCCAGGAGTTTTACAAAAGACAGCAAGAGTTTCCGGAGTATGAGGAGGTTTCGAATTACGATCCGAATAACACGAACCAGACTGATACCGGCGGAAACACTGGAAACAATTCCGGCATTTCCGGGACAGGAGACGGAAACAGCGGCGATACTGCGGACAATTCTGCCGTAATAGTTACAGAGCCTGGAAAAGATATTTCCAGCGTCCATGTTGTAGGAAACAAGGCGGTGCTTTTTCTCAACGGCTCCGAGCCGACGGTCTATGTGGGCAACGGCGTAGGCAGTGATAACGCTAACGGAACCGGTAATGGCATAGGCGGCAATGTAATCGATGTAAGCGGAGAGACCGGGGATGGAACCGGCATGGGAACCGGGATCGATGAAAATGCCGGTATAGATCTTCCGGAGGGAAGCATACCGAAATACACGATAGTTGACGGAAAGGTAGTAGCCGACCAGGCCTACTACTGCAATACAGATATAAATTATGTAGTTCTTCCACAAACCATAAAGGAAATCGGACAGTTCGCCTATGCAAGGAGTGCGGCAAGCTCCATAATACTTCCGGAGGGGATTGAAACCATAAGCTACGGAGCCTTTTACCACTGCGACAACCTCGGGAGCATATCCATACCCCAGAGCGTTACAAAGGTTGAGCCCAAGGCATTTACATATTCCAAGTGGTGGCTTGATTTCTATACAAGCGGATCCGACAATGACTACCTCTTAAGCGGAGGTGTTCTCGTAGGGTATAAGGGGGACGACCCGGTAGTAAACCTCCCCAACGGAATAAGGGTTATCGCTTCCCAGGCTTTTCTGGGTCATGATGAAATTACGGAAGTTATTTTACCGCCGAGTCTGACCCATATCGGGGAGGAAGCATTTTACAACTGTACATCCCTTGGCAGTGTCTCCATGGAAAATACATCTGTTATCTCAATATCTGACAGAGCCTTTGGAAATACCGCAGTTAAGGAGATTTTGCTTCCCGAATCGATTGAAAGCATTGGCATAAGTGCCTTTGATGACGATTGTGTCATAAGCACACTTGGAACAAAAACGCCTGTTATTACACATGAGCAGTCCGCAGAGCGTCTCTCAAATTCCGAATACAGGGCAAACGCCTACAGAAGCAATACCACGGAGGTATCGGTGAGCAGAGGAGATGTCGGGGTAAATGTAAGCGGACTTGAGGGGGTAAGCGCAAGCCTCGAAGGAGCCGCGGAACCCTATTATCTCTATGTTACAAGGACGGAGACTTCTCCCGAACTTGCTGCGGCCATAAACAGGGCAGGAGAATTTCTTAAGGACAGGTCGCTTTCCGGTGGAGTTACTTACGATATAGAGCTTACGGACAAGAGCGGTATAACGATAACGAGACTCGGACACAGCGCGCTTACCGTTGCGCTCCCTGTTCCCGGGGAAGTGGGAAATACGCAGCAGCTCACGGTGCTTACCGTGGACAGAAACGGACAGCTTGAGGAGATAAGGCCGGAGATAATTGAGTCAGAGGGAACAAGATACATCAGATTCAGTACCTACCACCTTTCCCCCTTCGGGATATACGGGACGGGAGAGCTTCTTACGGACAACCTTATCATCACTGCGGAAAATGTCCTCGAGGCCCATGCTGCGCCTCCGGTTCCGGAGCCCGGTTTTTCGGAGAATTTAAAGAAATGGGCTTATTTAAAAAGGTTCAGACTCCTTCCGGCGGCTGCACTTATTGCCGGGGGATTTGTGCTGATTCTTTATAAGCAGAGGAACAGGCGAAAGAAAAATTAAAAAATTTTTCATAATTGTATAACAATATGGTATAATAACGCGTAATTAAATCTGTTACTTACATAAGGAAGTTTAAAAATGGACTATCGTCGTAAAAAGATCAGGATAGGTGACTTACTTGTTCAATCCGAGGCTATTACTGAGGAACAGTTAAATGATGCGCTTGAAAAACAGCGGGGAACCGGTAAAAAGCTCGGTGAATTCCTTGTAGAAAACAATATCATTACGGATGAGAAGCTTGCACAGGCGCTTTCGAGCCAGCTCGGATACGAGATGGTGGATCTTCAGGCCATCCAGATAGACGCAAATGTAACAAAGCTTTTGAAAGCCGATCTTCTTAAGAAGAACAAGTGCTTCCCCTTTGCCATCGACGAGGGAACCAGCGCGATCAAGCTGGCGATGGTGGATCCACTTGATATTAACGCGCAGGACGATATCTCGATAATAACCGGCTTTAATGTGGACCCCTGCGTTGCCACAGAGCGGAGCATAATGCTTGCCATTGACAGATTCTTCGGTCAGGGCGAGGTTGCTGACGCGCTGGATGCCTACGCGAAGGAAAAGAAGCTCGGCGAGGAGGATGATTCAGAGGCACAGGATGAGATCAACAATTCGCCCATCGTTATCATGGTCAAAGACATGATCGATAACGCGGTCCGTCAGAGAGCATCCGATATTCATGTTGAACCCATGGAGAACCGCATCCGTGTCCGTTACCGTATCGACGGTGCGCTCTACGAGAGAGGCTCCTACAATATAAATGTTCTTTCAGCCATCATCGCCCGTATAAAGATAATCGGCGGTATGGATATTTCCGAGAAGCGTAAGCCCCAGGACGGCCGTATTACCCAGGTGGTCGACCGTGTCGAGTACGATATCCGTGTTTCCATCCTGCCTACGGTTTACGGCGAGAAGGTGGTTATGAGACTTACCGCAAAGATGGCGCTTACAAGAGAGAAGAGCCAGCTTGGTCTTAAGCCCCACGAGCTCCAGCAGTTCGACTTTATTCTTTCACACCCCAACGGAATACTTCTTGTTACCGGTCCCACAGGTTCCGGTAAATCCACGACCCTTTACACGGCGCTGTCGGAGTTAAACAAGGAAGATGTTAATATTATCACGGTCGAGGACCCCGTCGAGGCAAATATTGACGGTATCAACCAGGTACATGTCAATCCCAAGGCTAACCTCACCTTTGCTTCGGCGCTTCGTTCAATCCTCCGTCAAGACCCCGATATAATCATGATCGGTGAGATCCGTGATGAGGAGACGGCGAGAATCGCGGTACAGGCATCCATAACCGGACACCTTGTTGTTTCAACACTCCATACAAACTCCTCCGCGAGTACCATAACCCGTCTTGAGGATATGGGCATAGAGTCATATCTTATCGCGGATTCCGTTATCGGTGTTATTGCTCAGCGACTTGTAAGAAGGCTCTGCCCTGCCTGCAAGAGAGCGAAGGAAGCTACGGTGGATGAGAAGGAGTATATGGGAGTAGACCCCAATCTCCATATTACGATCTACGAGCCCTGCGGATGCAGCAAGTGCGACAATACGGGATATAAGGGCCGAATCGGTGTATATGAGATAATGGTCGTTACCGATGAACTTAAACAGATCATCGCCCACAAGGATGGCGCTGCAGCGATAAAGGCACAGGCGCTGAAGGACGGTATGAAGACGCTCCATATGTCCGGCTCCGAATATGTTCTCGACGGAACCACAAGCTACTCCGAGATGTGCAGGATTTCCTTTGATTCGTAAAATGAAACGCAGCGGTTTAGTGATGACAGGTGTGTTTTAGTGACGAAAGAAATGCACTATTGCCTTATCTGTGCTATAATGTTTTAGTATTGTGATTTAAAATAACCTTTATTTCAGGAGGGAATTTACAGTGCCAAGCTATGCTTATGAAGCGATAGACAACACAGGAAAGATCATCAAGGGTTCTGTTGAGGCGGACAACGAGGAAGATGTAAAGGCAGACCTCAAGCGCCAGGGCATAACACCCATCAACATAAAGGCGCAGGGAGCTCTCAACAAGGATATAAATATTGATATCGGCGGAAAGCCCTCAACAAGAGACCTCTCCGTATTCTGCCGCCAGTTTGTGGCAATGTTCAAAGCGGGTGTTTCAATGATAGATGCCTTAAAGATGCTCACCGAGGCTACAGAGAATAAAAAGCTGAGGCAGGCCTGCGATGAAGTTCGTATTTCCGTTGAAAAAGGTGAAGCCCTGTCAATGGCTTTTTCTGAGCACCCCAAGGTATTTCCTCCTATTATGGTAAACATGACCGCAGCCGGCGAGGCTTCCGGTTCGCTCGATATCGCTATGGACAGAATTGCGGTTCAGCTTGAGAAATCCAACAAGACCGCTGCTACCATCAAAAAGGCGATGATGTACCCCATAATCGTGCTTATCGTTATGCTGGCGGTGGTTATCGTAATGCTTGTAAAGGTTATACCCAGCTACAGCACCATGTTTGAGGATCTTGAGACCGACCTTCCCGCCATAACCAAAGGGGTACAGGCTGTCAGCAATTTCCTTATCCATCAGTGGTACATAGTTGTGCCTGTTGTTATCGGTATTTTTGTGGGTCTTATTATTTTTAACAAAACCGATGCGGGTAAGCATGTGACAAGCAAGATCGCGATAACGATCCCTGCGATCAAAAATCTTGTTGTAAAGAATGCGTCCGCACAGATGGCGCGTACACTTTCAACCCTTGTGGGCTCGGGAATACCCCTTGTGGAGGCGGTTGAGATCTCCGCAAATGTAATGGGAAATGTCTACTTCAAGGAGGCACTCCTTAATGCCAAGGACGAGATCATGATCGGTCAGCCTCTTTCGAGGCCTCTTGAGGAAGCGAAGATTTTTCCTCCGATGGTATACAATATGGTGCGTATCGGTGAGGAAACCGGTAAAACCGAGGATATGCTTGAAAAGCTTGCCGATTACTACGAGGAAGAGGTGGAAAACGCCGTACAGACTATGATGGCGGCGCTGGAGCCCATAATCATAATCGTCCTTGCCGTTGTTGTCGGAACCATAGTGGCAGCCTGCATGGCTCCCATGCTTAAGATGTACCAGGCACTTGATTCGCTGTAAAATATGGCAGAATTATAATCCGGGATTTTCGGTATGTTACTTTCTTCGCCTCTCCGCAAGGAGGGGCGATTTGATTATCTTATACTTGATGAAATATATCTGCTCGATCGATTATCTTTTACTTAATGTGGCAAAAAAATCGAGATTAAGTAAAAGATAATTTGGAAAATCATTCACAAATACGATAAAAACATTTAAAGGATCAATTATCTTTTACTTAATGTGGTAAAAAAATCAAGATTAAGTAAAAGATAATTCGTTTTTTGCTTGCTTTTCATATATTCGATATTTATACTGTTCTTAAAGATACTCATTAAGATATTTATTCATCAGTAAAATATCGAAGATTATCGGAGGATATATATGATCACAGGCAGAAAGAATGAATTAAATATACTACGCTCAGTTATAAAATCAGATCGTTCGGAGTTTATAGCAGTATATGGCAGAAGAAGAGTGGGTAAAACATTTCTGATCAGAGAGGCTTTTGGATATCGTTTTACATTTCAACATGCAGGAATGGCTGACGGAGACTTAAAGGCTCAGCTTTTCTCCTTTGAATCCTCGTTGAAACAAAGTGGATATGTTTTTATGAAAAGCCCTGTAAACTGGATGGAAGCTTTTGAGGGGCTTAAAGATGTTATCAATTCTTCAAAGGATGAAAAAAAGATAATCTTTATCGATGAACTGTCATGGATGTATACACATAAATCCGATATGCTCAGTGCACTCGAGAACTTTTGGAATGGATTTGCTTCTGCAAGAAAGGATGTAGTTTTAATTGTATGTGCGTCAGCTACATCGTGGATGCTTTCTAATGTTGTTCACAATAAAGGTGGACTGTATAATCGCTTGACTAAACAGATACATCTCACAGATTTTTCACTTGCAGAGTGTGAAGAGTTTACTCGTAATGCCGGGATCAATCTTAATCGCGAACAGATCCTGCAATACTATATGGTGGTTGGAGGTGTTCCGTATTACTGGGAACTGCTTGAAAAGGGACAGAGCATTCAACAGAACATAGATAGGATACTGTTTGCACCTAATGCTCCCCTCAGAGATGAGTATAAATACTTATATGCCTCAGTATTTAATAGACCTGAAAGCTACATCAAGATAATAGAATCTCTTGGCAAAAAAGAGGTAGGGATGACAAGGGAAGAAATCATTGAATCTTCCGGGTTGACCAATTCAGGTGATTTAACAAAAAAGCTTGATGAACTGGAAAGCTGCGGCTTCATCAGAAAGTATTATGCATTTGGAATGAAAAAGAAAAATGCACTTTATCAATTGATGGACTGCTTTACTCTGTTTTATCAGCGGTTTCTAAAAAACGCTCCTACAGATGCAAACTATTGGTCAAAGCAGATCAATACACCAAAACTCAACGCATGGCTGGGGCTGGCATTTGAAAGAGTATGCCTTATGCATGTTGATCAGATCAAAAAACGATTGGGAATTGGTGGTGTGCTTACGGATGTAAATTCCTGGTATTGCAAGGCAGATCCGGAAAAGGGAATATTCGGTTCCCAGATCGATCTGCTGATCGTTAGAGGAGATAAGGTGATCAATCTGTGTGAGATGAAATATTCCGGGACGGAATACACTATAACCGCTGAATTTGACGCGGACTTACGGCATAAGATCAGTGACCTTGTAACCGTTACCGGAACAAAATACGCGATATGGCCGACACTTGTAACCACGTACGGGATTGTTGATAATGCGTACTCCGGAAATATACAGAATGTGGTAACGATGGATGATCTGTTTGAAGGGTAGAACAATATTTCTTTTGCATTACCGATGGATGTAAAAGCATATAAATAACTGATGATTATGAAATAATACTTGTTAATGATTGCTGCCCACAGAATTCATGGGAAATAATAGAAGAATTCTGTAAAAAAAGACAATAAAGTTAAAGGAATAGAGCTGTCCAGAAAAAAAGTGATTTCCTTATCAATCAGTGGTTTATAGTAGTTCCGGTTATTGTAGGAGTTGTTATAGCTGTAGTGGTATTTAGCAAGACAAATATTGGAAAGCATTTCTTTGGAAAGAAAGCTATTTCCATACCGGCTCTTAAGAATATGACAGTTAAGAATGCTTCCGCACAGATGGCTCGTACACTTTCAACCCTTGTGGGCTCGGGAATACCCCTTGTGGAGGCGGTTGAGATCTCCGCAAATGTAATGGGAAATGTCTACTTCAAGGAGGCACTCCAATATGGATTTATAGAGTTTGATCGCCCCCTCCGGCATAAGTCGGAGGGGGTTGTGCTTATGTAGAGTAATAACCAAAAAGATAAAAAAACGATAATGCTGAAAAAAGGACAGCTTTGTACCACTAAGTCGCGAAAAAAGGACACCCACGCGGACACTTTATCTGGTAGAGTTTTCATATAGAATGAATTAACGGGCTGCAGTGCCCGGATTAAAGGAGGAGAAAACTATGTCAGGAAACAGGGAGTACAAGAGCGATGTTTTCAGTATGCTGCTTGAGGAGCCGGAAAATGCACTGGAGATTTACAATGGGTTAAATAATTCGGATTATAAGGATGCGGGAATCGTGAAGATAATGACACATGAGAGCGGTTTTTCGCTTACCGTCAGGAATGATTCTTCTTTTATAGTGGGGTCGGATATAAATTTCTATGAGCATCAGTCTTCGTATAATCCGAATATGTCGATCAGACATCTTGTGTACTTTTCAAAGACGGTTGAAAAATTAATCAAGGGGAATAATGTGTTTGCAGACAGAAAAATAACTATTCCCACGCCGCATTTTGTGGTATTCTATAAT
>JAFVCL010000077.1 GCA_017479285.1 Lachnospiraceae bacterium | reverse complement strand
TACAATGCGCTCTGGAGGGGAGCGCATCGTAACGCATAGCCTAAGAAATTCGGGACAGATTTCGCCTACGCTAAAGGCATCTCCTTGGTGCGAACGGAAATACAATATACCCTCGCAGTTCGAGATACCGGTTAGTCAGGTTTGTTGATCTATAATATCGTTCAATCAGCTGAATACTATAGCTTTAATTCTATACCGTTCAGGTGCGGCGGATATGAACATATAGTTTTATGAAATAGGCGAAGCGCTTAGCGAGAGACATCTTTGCGGAAAATCGTGTCGCCGAAACTGTTTGAGCAGCTCGCCTGATGAGGCGAGCGTCGCGAGTTTGAGGCGACCGATTTCGCCTTGAGCAAAGTGGCTCGAACTTAGCAGCGTATGCCCTTGAATAAAACTATATGATTTATAGCCGCCACGCCGTGACGGGGATAATATTAGTACGTTAAACTACAATTTAACTTAGCAAGATAACCAATAGCACTATATATAAGGGGAAGGAAAATCGCATGAAAAAATACATTATGGCCTTGGATCAGGGGACGACAAGCTCCCGCTGTATCCTTTTTGATAAAGAGGGAAATATCTGCACCATGTCCCAGAAGGAATTCACCCAGATCTACCCCAAGCCGGGCTGGGTTGAGCACAATCCGATGGAAATATGGTCCTCGCAGCTCTCGGTTGCGACAGAATGCCTTGCAAATCTTGGCATTGACGCCGAGGAGATCGCTGCCATCGGTATAACAAACCAGCGGGAGACCACCATACTCTGGGATAAACATACCGGACAGCCCATATACAATGCTATCGTATGGCAGTGCCGCAGAACGGCGGATATGATCGATGATCTTAAAAAGGACGGCTTTGACGCAAAGATAAGGGCAAAGACCGGGCTTATACCCGATGCCTACTTCAGCGCTTCAAAGATCGCATGGATTCTTGACAATGTGAAGGGTGCAAGGGAAAAGGCGGAAAAAGGAGATATACTCTTCGGAACAGTCGACACATGGCTTATATGGAATCTTACAAAGGGCGCGGTCCATGTTACGGACTATACCAATGCATCGAGGACAATGCTCTTTGATATACATAAGCTTTGCTGGGACAGGGAGATCCTTAAAAGGTTCAATATTCCCATCGGTATGCTTCCTGATGTCCGCCCCTCAAGCTTTATCTACGGCCACACCGAGACGAGCGTGCTCGGAGGGGAAATACCCATCGCGGGGGCGGCGGGAGACCAGCAGGCCGCGCTTTTCGGACAGTGCTGCTTTGAAAAAGGGGATGTGAAAAATACATACGGAACCGGATGCTTTATGCTCATGAATACAGGGCATTCGGCAGTGTATTCAAACAGCGGACTTCTTACGACCATCGCAGCCTCCGACAGTGAGGACGTGGAGTATGCACTTGAAGGAAGCGTGTTTGTTGCGGGAGCCGGCATTCAGTGGCTCCGGGACGGTCTGAGAATGATAAGGACCGCGGCGCAGTCAGAGGAATATGCGGAAGCCGCCCCTGATACCGCGGGAGTGTATATTGTTCCCGCCTTTGCCGGAATGGGCGCACCTTACTGGCAGCAGCATGCGAGGGGAACCATCGTCGGTCTCACGAGAGGCTGCGAGAAGGAGCATTTTATAAGGGCGACCCTGGAATCCATCGCATACCAGACGGCGGATGTCTTAAAGGCCATGGAGACCGATTGCGGGATAGAATTAAAGAGACTTAAAGTGGACGGCGGAGCGAGCGCAAACGATTTTCTTATGCGTTTCCAGTCGGATATCATAAATACATATGTAGACAGACCAAAGAGCGTTGAGACGACTGCTCTCGGGGCGGCCTATCTTGCCGGACTTGCAGTCGGGTATTACAGGGACAAGGAAGAGATAAAGAAAAACTGGCAGCTCGGAAAGACCTTTGAACCCACGATGGATAAAGAAAAGCGCGACGAGCTTATAAAGGGCTGGAAGAGAGCGGTCAAGTGCGCGCTTGCCTACGCGGAGGATCTGTAAACAATGCCTTTAGCAGTGAAGATAATACTGATCGTTCTCGCGGCGTTTGCGGGAATCTGCCTGTGCTATGTTCTTTTGCTTGCGGTCAGCAGTCTTTTTGTTGATAAGAACAGAATATACATGAAACACAGCAGGTATTACCGGGGACTTCTCAACAGCGCAACCCATCTTGCCGTGTGGCTTTTAAGAATCCGTATCCACACGACCGGACTTGAGAAGATTCCGCAGGGGACGAGGTTTTTGCTTATACAAAACCACAGATCAAAATTCGATCCGATCCTTTCCTGGTATGTGCTTGAAAAATACGATGTTGCCTTTCTTTCAAAGGAAGAAAACATGCATATTCCATTTTTTGGAAAAATCATCCGAAGGTGCTGCTTTATGTCTATCGACAGACAGCATCCGGCGGCGGCGATGAAGACCGTTGAAAATGCCGTGGCTCTTTTGAAGGATGATCAGGTATCAATGGGGGTCTATCCGGAGGGAACAAGGAATACGACAGATGCGCCGCTTCTTCCGTTTCATAACTCCATGTTTAAGATTGCCCAGATGGCTGAGGTTCCGATAGTCATTATGGCGGTAAGGGGAACTTCGGATATACACAAAAATTTCCCCCGCCGCGGTTCCGATGTATATTTTGATATAACCGGAGTGCTCACGGCAGAGGAAATAAAGGGTGTAAAAACAAATGCTATCGGGGAGCAGGTTATAATGCAGATACTCGATGTCATCTCCCCGAAGCAAATGTGACTGATTTAAAGGTAAGCTCAACCAAGTTTCTGCTTTGAAAGCCTGCTGATATAGTAGGGCAGTTCGAGCTCAAAGTTTACCGCGTAATCTACCTTATCCGGGTCAAGGTAGGTGTTCTTTATGCAGGCAGCGGTATAATCCGCTGCTATGCTGAGTGAGTCATAAACAGAATAGCCGTTTACAAGTGCGCCTGTAAATGCGCTTGCGAAGATATCACCGGTTCCGTGCGATTTGTGCGGAACTTTTTCTGTGCCGTACTTAAAGAATTCATTCTTTTCTACATTGTATCCGATAAAGCCGAAGCTTCCGTCGGAAAGGGTCACACCGGTGATCACAACGATTTTTGAACCGAGCTTGGCAAGCTTTAATATCAGTGCCTTAACGGTCTCTTCATCGGCATCCTCGCCGGGATATTCCTCTCCGAGCATAAGCGCCGCCTCAGAGATATTCGGAAGTATGATATCCGCCTTACCGCAGAGTTTTCCCATCTCCCGGGCAAAATGCTCATCAAATCCGACATAGAGCTTACCGCCGTCCGCCATGGCAGGGTCCACGATCTTTATCGTGCCGGGAGTGGAAAAATCCTCAAAATACGATTTAACAATATCTATCTGTCTTTCACTTCCGAGATATCCGGTGTATATCGCATTAAAAATAAATCCCTCTTTTTTCCAGTGATCCCTTATGGGCTCCATATCGTCTGTAAGATCTCTGAAGGTAAAGCCTTTAAATTGTGTATGTGTGGACAAAACGGCTGTGGGAACTATTGCAGTCTCGATGCCTGCTGCCGAGATGATGGGCAGAGCAACGGTAAGAGAGCACTTTCCTATGCATGAAATGTCCTGGATTGTCATTACTCTTTTCATAATTAAACATATCCTTTCGATTTATCCGTTATCCGGGTTTTGTAAAAACTTTCCTTTATGTGCCTGTATGAACTTTTATGTTCCGTCCCCTTTGGCGAAAGTTTTTCTTTACAACTGTTCCTGACATAGTATAGGATAGTTCTGGTATAAATCATAATGCCATTATTAAACTAAAAAATAAGACCAGATAAAATAATAATGCAAGTGTGAGTTACCGGATATAAGGAGGAACTATGCAGGTATTGACTTATCCGATAGAGGAAAGCGGGAAAAAGCCGGTTTACAAATACATATATGAATGCATCCGCAGAGATATCATATCCGGAAAAATCCCAAAGGGGGAGCGCCTTCCCTCGAAGAGAACACTGGCGGGAAATCTCGGCGTCTCTGTCATTACGGTTGAGAACGCATACTCGCTCCTTGAACAGGAGGGGTTTATCTATACGCTTCAAAAGAAGGGATATTATGTGTCGGAGGATGCGGTGACGGCCTTTGGCAATGGATATGTGAAGGAGTTTTCAAAAGAAGAGGAAAGAGAATTGTTCCAAGATCCGGGGGATACAAAAGAAAACCGGGAGTACATAGCTGACTTTTCGGTCAATACCTTCGGCGCTGACAGCTTTCCTTTTGACGCCTGGGCGAAGATATCAAGGAAGGTCCTGCTTGACAGGGAGGAGAGCTTTCTTATGGCACCCGAAGGAAGAGGAGTGTACGAGCTCAGGAGTGCCATAAGCGGGTATCTTTACGAGGCAAAGGGAATATCCGCGCCGGCGGAGCGCATTATAATTGGCCCCGGGACCGAATACCTCCATCACATCCTCATCCAGCTTATCGGGCGGAACAGCTTTGTGGCAGTCGAGGATCCGGGGTATAAAAAGGTGGGGAAAATCTATGAGGCAAACGGAGTAAGAGTATTGCACATCCCTGTTGACGGGGATGGGATGGTCATAGACAGGCTCCCCTCAAGAGGAACAAAGCTGGTTCATATTTCCCCCTCCCACCATTTCCCGACGGGCTGTATAATGCCCGTCTCGAGGAGAAGAAAACTGCTCGAATGGGCAAGGGAGCAGGATGCCTATATTATCGAGGATGACTACGACAGTGAGCTTAAGTTTGAGGGAAGACCGCTCCTTCCGATGTATTCCATGGGCAGCGACAGGGTTATTTACATGAACACCTTTACCCGCACCCTGGCTCCGTCGATAAGGGTGGCGTATATGGTCCTGCCGGAGAAGCTTGATAAAATATACAGCGAGCGGCTTGATTTTTACTCGGGGACAGTCTCGGCATTTGAACAATATACTCTGGCGGCTTTTATAAGAGAGGGATACTACGAAAGACATATAAGGAGAATGCGGAAACGCTTTGCGAAATGTCACGACAGGCTGCTTCGGGCTTTTAAGGAGACAGGTCTTGACAGGGATGCGATACTTCATGAGTCAAAGGCGGGACTGCATCTTATGATAGAGTTTAAAAAAGAGGTTAATAAAAATTTCATAAAACTTTTAGAAGATGATTATGTAAAAATAAATCCGATTGATTTATATTGTTACAATAGCGAATTAAGCTATAAAAACAAATACCTTATCTGCTACGGAGAAATAGCGGAAGACAGACTGATTACGGCAATGAAAGCTATAAAAGGGGCTTTGAAAGAAAATGGCTAAGTTTAGCGTTAAGAAACCTTACACAATTTTGATAGCGGTTCTGGTGGTACTTATACTCGGAGTGGTCAGCGTGACCAAGATGCAGCTTGACCTGCTCCCGGAGGTCAGTCTTCCGTATCTCCTTGTGATCACCACATACCCCGGCGCGAGCCCGGAGAAGGTTGAGCAGGTTGTAACCGAGCCGCTTGAGAGCGGTCTTGGAACAATAACAGGCGTTAAAAATGTAAACAGCTACAGCTATGAAAACTACAGCATGGTTCAGCTGGAGTTCGAGGACGATACCAATATGGACAGCGTCCTTGTAAAAGTAACGGCGGCGATAAATACGGTAAAGACCGTCTTCCCGGAGGAGGTCGGAACCCCGAGTGTGCTCGAACTTAGCGTGGACATGCTGGCTTCGATGTATATTGCGGTAAGCTATGACGGAAAGGATATGGAGGAACTCTCGAGATTTGTCGAAAATACACTGACTCCCCGGTTTGAAAGACAGGACGGTGTTGCGAGTGTTTCCGAGAGCGGGCTTATAGATAAGAGTGTTGAGGTAAGGCTCAATCAGGAAAAGATAGATGCACTGAATGAAAAGATAAAAGCCAAGGCACAGGAGGCACTTGACGATGCCGAAAAACAGCTTGACGATGCCCGTCAGCAGTTAGAGGACGGACAGGCTGAGCTTGACAAGGGCAAAAATGAAATGACTACCGGACAGGCCGAGCTTGATAAGGCAAAAAACGAGCTGGAGAACGGTAAGGCAGAGCTTGAAAAGCAGCAGACGGAAACCTATAACCAGCTTGCCCAGGCAAGCCTTGCGCTGGACCAGCTTTCCTCATATCAGGCACAGCTCCTTATGCAGCAGACCCAGGAAACCGTCTTAAAGGAAGCTTTAAAGGCAGTGGAAGACGGGATGAAGCAGCTCCCGGAGCCTTACAATACTCTTACAGTCGATGATATAGACAGCACGGTAAGCACCCTTGACGCGTCCCTTACGACTGCGAAAAATACCGTGACCACGCTTGACACGATAATCGCCCTCGGGGACAAGCTTGCCCCCGAAGGTGCACTTGATGTTGCATTTGCAACTGCCGAGAATGAGACTGTTCCCGGCTCTACAAATCTACAGGTATATCTGCTTACGGTTTCCGCGATGTCCGGTGCTGTTTCGGAGCTTCAGTCCCCGACTCAGGATCTTACCGCGAAGACCCAGGCATTTGCCGCTTCCGCGGTTGCATATCAATCCGCGGGGACTGCCCTTGCAAATGCGGCTGCGGAGCTTGAAGCCGATCCCGAAAACACGGAAAAACAGCTCACCGCTGCGGCTGCGCAGGAAGCCTTTACCGCCGCAGAGACGGATTATAATACAAAGTCTGCGGAGCTTGGGGCATCCGTAAAACAGGTGACTGATTCGGTAAAGAGTATAAGAACCCAGACGGAAGAAACTGTAAACCAGCTTCAGCAGTATATTCCACAGCTAAAGACTCTGCAGGAAACGGTTACAAGCTATAAATCCGAGCTTACTGCGCTGCAGCTTGAGATAGAGGTTACAAAGGGAATGGTCTCCGGCTTTGAGGCGGAGCTTGCAAAGCTGGGGGTTTCATATACCGATATTGAGGCTGCAAAGATGCAGGCCGCTGCGGGATTTGCAGCAGCCCAGGCACAGCTTGCCTCCGGACAGACTGCGCTGGAGAGCACCCAGGCACAGCTTGATGCCGGAAAGACCCAGCTTGAGAGTGCCCAGGAGCAGATTGATTCAGGCTGGGAGAGCTATAATGATGCAGCCGAGGAGTTTGAAAAGTCAAAGGACAGCGTGCTTGAGAGCGCCAATGCGGACGGACTGCTTACACTTTCGACCATCTCCGCGCTTATATATGCCCAGAATTTTGAGATGCCTGCGGGTTATATAGACGATAAGGAGGATAATTCATGGCTCCTTAAGGTCGGTAACAACTATGACTCAATCGAGGATCTCGGAGATATGCTGCTTGCCAACATCGATGGTATCGGGGATATAACCCTTGATTCCGTTGCGGATCTGGTTGTTATCGATAACAGCGATGTTACCTTTACGAGACTTAATGACAGCAGCGCGGTAATCCTTTCGATATTTAAGGCAAGTACAACAGGAACCAATGAGGTAAGCAGAACTCTGCGCGAGGAGATCAGTCAGCTCGAGGAAGAGTATGAAGGATTGAATATTCTGGTGCTTGTGGATCAGGGAGATTATATCGAGCTTATCATAAAGAGCGTTATGCAGAGCATGGTAGTCGGTGCGGCGCTGGCTGTAATAATCCTTGCAATATTCTTAAGGGATGTAATGCCGACCATCGTTGTTGCCATAAGCATACCTTTAAGCGTGCTCATGTCGCTTGTTGCGATGTACTTCTCGGGAATATCGCTTAATATGATGTCCTTATCGGGTATGGCGCTTGGCATAGGTATGCTGGTGGATAACTCCATAGTTATTATGGAGAATATATACCGGTTGCGGGGGCGGGGCATTGCCGCGCCGAGAGCCGCGGTACAGGGTACAAGGCAGGTTGCGGGGGCGGTGGTTGCATCGACTCTTACCAGCGTCTGCGTTTTCTTCCCGATGGTATACACGACCGGTATGGTAAGATCTCTTATGCTGCCCATGTCCCTGACAATCATATACTGTCTCCTTGCGTCGCTTCTTGTGGCCATGACCGTCGTTCCTGCATCGAGCTCGACCCTTCTTAGAAAGACAAAGCCGAAGGAACACAAGATCTTTGACAGGATCCAGAATGTATACGGAAAGGTGCTTGCGTTCTGCCTCAAGGTAAAGGCGGTTCCGCTGGGAATTGCCATAGGATTGCTCGGTCTTACGGTCTGGCTTGTGCTTCGAATGGGCATCGTAATGATACCGGATATTACAAGCAACCAGATCCAGGGTACAGTCGTCTTTGATGAGGAGGAGATAACCCGCGAGGAAGCCTATGAATTGGTGGACGAGCTTATCTTCAGGGCTGTCGAGATAGAAGGAATCGATTCAATCGGCGCGATGACCGGCGGCGGTGAGAGTCTCTTTGGATTTGGAGGCAGCGAGGGAGCATACGGTTCTTTCTCTCTTATGATAACGACAGAGAACGAGAAGGCCGGAGCAAAGGAAGTAAAACAGATAAATGACGCGATCACGAAAATCGCGGATGAGCTGGGGATAAATATCAGCCTATCGAGCGGTCTCGAGGAGATGAGTACGATACTCGGAAGCGGCCTCTCAATCTCAATCTACGGACAGGATCTTGATACTCTTATCGATGTTAGCGAAGATGTTATGGATATTGTTGGGAGCGTCGACGGATATGTCAATGTTAACAACGGACAGGAGGAGGCGGATAAGGTTCTCCACCTTGAGGTAGACAAGGATAAGGCCATAAGAAATGGAATTACCGTTGCGCAGATATATCAAACCATTGCCGGGGAAATGGCAACGACCCAGAACGCCATTACGGTAACGGTTGATGGCGTGGATATGAAGGTTGATATTATAGACGAGCTCGATCCGGTCATGGTTGAAAACCTTATGGATATAGGGATCGAGGTTACAGTGCAGGAGGAGAAGGACGAGGAATCCGAAGATGACCCGGCGGATACATCCGCGTCCTCCTCATCCGGACAGGCTTCAACGGGAATGACTTCCGCAGGCCTCGGAAGCATGGGAAGCTTCGGATCCATGGGGTCATCTCTTGGTGGCGGCTCCTTCGGTTCCTTTGGAGGAAGTTCCTTTGGATCCTTCGGTGGCAGTTCCATGGGAAGCTCCTTTGGCGGAGCATCTATGGGAATGTCCGCTTCCGGAATGTCTGCTTCTGCGGGTTCTACCGGCACAAAGACAGAGACAAAGCCCTTAAGCGAATTTGCAACCCTTACGATAGAGGACGGCTTTACAAGTATCTCGAGAGTAAACCAGACCAGATATATTACGGTAACTGCGGGAATCGAGGAAGGAAAGAACGGAACCCTTCTTGCGAGAGATCTTAAGCCGCTTATCGAGGCCTATGATCCGCCCGAGGGATACACCGTGGATCTCGGAGGAGAGTCCGAGGCTACGATGAAGATGATAAAGGATATGGCGCCTATATTCCTTATGGGAATCGCGTTTATCTATTTCGTAATGGTAGCGCAGTTCCAGAGCCTCCTTTCACCATTTATCGTGCTGTTTACCCTGCCCCTTGCATACACGGGAGGATTTATCGCTCTCTGGGTTACCGGCGAGAATATATCGATGTTGGCTCTTATGGGATTCATTGTCCTTACGGGTACTGTCGTAAACAACGGTATCGTATATGTGGACTACACGAACCAGCTCCGTATCGGCGGAATGGAGAGGCGGGACGCTCTTATTGCAACGGGTAAGACCCGTATGAGACCCATCCTTATGACTGCGCTTACAACGATCCTCGCGGAGGCAAGCCTTATTTTCGGAGACGATATGGGTAGCCAGATGGGTAAAGCTATGGCCCTTGTTATCGCGGGAGGACTTTTGTACGCTACGCTGATGACTCTGTTCATCATTCCCGTTATGTATGATATCCTCTTCAAGAAACCGCCTCTCAATATTGATGTGGGAAAGGATAATCTCGATGATATTCCCGATGATGCCCAGGAGTTTATGGAACAGCTCAGGCTCGAGCGAGGAGAGGCAAAACCCGGGGAAAACCCGGGCGAAGCAACGAGTGAGATTCCGTCCGACCTTGACAAATCGGATAATAAAGAACAGTAAATTATAAATAGTTTCACGCCCGCCCAAGTTTGTGGTAAAATTCTGGTATGGTAGTTAACCTATATAAGAATCACAGATTTGGCGGGCGTATTTTATGGGAAAAAGTATTTTAATAAAGGGCGGGAGAGTTATAGACCCTGCATCCGGACTGGACGGAATAAGAGATATACTTATACGGGACGGCAAAATTGAGAGGATAATACCTCAAAATGAGCCGGAGAAAAAGGCTTCCGGGAATGATCCGGGAAATGACGAAGGAGAAAACCGGAATGAAGAAAACCGGAATGAAGAAAACAGGGATGAATTAAACTGTGACGGACTAAACCGGGTCGATGAGATCATAGATGCCTCCGGGATGATCGTCGCTCCCGGATTTGTGGATGTGCATGTGCATTTCCGCGATCCGGGCTTTACGCAAAAAGAGGATATTTTTACCGGCGCAAGATCGGCCGCAAAGGGCGGATATACAAGTGTCGTTATGATGGCAAACACCAATCCGACCATCGACAATACGGAAACCTTAAAGTATGTCCTTGAAAAGGGAAAGCAGACGGATATAAATATCTATGCCTGCGCAAATGTAACCATTGGAATGAAGGGCGAGACCCTGACTGACATGGAGACCCTTGCAAAGGCAGGGGCGGTGGGCTTTACGGATGACGGAATCCCTCTTGTAAAAGAAGAAATCGTCTTAGAGGCGATGAAAAGAAGCAAAGCTCTCGGAATGCCCTTAAGCTTTCACGAGGAGGATCCTTCAGTCATTGAAAACAACGGAATAAACCGCGGGAAAGCCAGTGAGTATTTTGGTATCGGCGGATCTCCGAGGCAGGCCGAGATAAACATGGTATCTCGGGATATAGAACTTGCTAAAAAGACCGGTGCGATCATCGATATCCAGCATATCTCTACAAAAGAGGGTGTGGAACTGGTAAGACAAGCGAAGGCAGCAGGCGTGAATATCCATGCGGAAGCAACGCCTCACCATTTCTCACTGACGGAAGAGGCTGCGATAGAACACGGCACACTGGCAAAGATGAATCCGCCTCTTCGAGAGGAAGCGGACAGACAGGCTATAGTGAGAGGTCTGGCTGACGGAACCATAGATATGATCGCAACGGATCATGCGCCCCACACCGCTGAGGAAAAGTCCCGTGAGATCACAAAGGCACCCAGCGGAATAATCGGACTGGAGACAGCTCTTCCTCTGGCAATAGAGTATCTGGTGGATTCAAATGAAATGAAACTGCAGGATGTTTTGGCGGCCATGAGCACGAATCCTGCGAAGCTCTATAAGCTGGATGCGGGATACATTAAAGCAGGCGGACCCGCGGACCTTTGCATTTTTGATCCTGAAGCAGCATATATTTATACAAAGGAGAGCATCGCCTCCAAGGCATGCAATTCCCCCTTCATCGGAAAGAAGATGACCGGTAAGGTATGTTACACCATATGCCGGGGAAAGATCGTTTACTCTGCCGACTGATGCATATGAATAAACTGACGGGGGAGCCGACTGATGAGGGGAAAAAATAGTACACAACGAGGTAACCATGAAAAAGAAAACTACAGCAATCGTAATCTCACAAAAAAATCTTGCGCCGGGTATATTTGATATGTGGCTTGAAACAGATCTTGCAGAAAATGCTCACGCAGGACAGTTTGTGGGCGTATACACAGAAGATAAGAGCCTTCTTCTCCCCAGACCTATAAGTATCTGTGAGGTGGATCATGAGAAAAATGCCATTCGTATTGTTTACAGAGTGGCAGGCAGAGGTACCGACGAGTTTTCAAAGTATTCTGCAGGAGAAAAAGTTAAGCTTCTGGGCGTTCTCGGAAACGGCTATGATATAGGCAAACTGCTCGGAAAAAGTGTAGTTCTCATGGGCGGAGGTATAGGTATTCCTCCCATGCTGGAGCTTGCAAAGGAAATAAATGCTCATAATGAAGCACTAACCGATGGTGATAAGATGAAAGTCAGCATTGTCCTGGGATACAGAGACAGTATGACTTTCCTCAAAGAAGATTTTGAAAAATACGGAAAAGTATATATTGCTTCCGAGGATGGCAGCGTAGGCACCAAAGGAAATGTTATGAATGTGATGGCGTCAGAGGGTTCTGATGGTGAATCTGCGGATAAGACAGCCGATAATGAGGACACTATCAAGGCAGACATCATCTGTGCCTGCGGCCCAATGCCAATGCTCCGGGCCATTAAAGTATACGCAGAAGAAAAACAGATTCCCGCATACATCTCACTTGAGGAACGTATGGCCTGCGGAGTGGGAGCATGCCTTGGCTGTGTGGTAAAGACGAAGGAAGTGGATCATCACTCCCATGTGAACAATGCCAGGATCTGTACCGATGGACCTGTCTTTGCCGCGGAGGACGTGGATATCTGAGCATCTGAATACAGTCTTCGCGTACCAAAAGCTAAGCACAATTAAAGAAACAGGAGTGTGAAAACATGAACACTGAAATAGAGATCGCCGGAGTAAAATGGAAGAATCCTGTAACCGTTGGTTCGGGTACCTTTGGCTCCGGAATGGAATATGATGAATTTATAGATTTAAACAGACTGGGCGCTATCACCACCAAGGGCGTTGCAAATGTGCCCTGGCCCGGAAATCCCACACCCAGAGTGACTGAGGTTTACGGCGGAATGCTGAACGCCATCGGACTTCAGAATCCGGGAATTGATGTTTTTTGTGAAAGAGATTTAAAATTTCTGGAAAAATATGATACCCGTGTGATAGTAAATGTCTGCGGAAAATCAATACAGGATTATGTTGATGTGGTAGAGAGACTTTCGGATGAAAAGAAAGTGGACATGCTGGAGATCAATGTATCCTGCCCCAATGTAAAAGAGGGAGCCATCGCCTTTGGTCAGAAAGCAGAGGCGCTCACTGAAATCACAAAAGAGATCAAAAATCATGCAAAGCAGCCCATCATCATGAAACTGTCCCCCAATGTGACAGATATCACTGAGATGGCTCGTGCTGCAGAAGCTGCTGGGGCGGATGCGCTCTCACTCATCAATACCATCACCGGAATGAAGATAGATATTAATCGCCGCACCTTTGCCCTGGCCAATAAAACAGGCGGAATGAGCGGCCCTGCCATCAAGCCCGTGGCGGTCAGAATGGTTTATCAGGTAGCTCAGGCCGTCAAGATACCCATCATCGGAATGGGAGGTATCTCTAACGCCGAAGATGCGCTGGAGTTTATTCTGGCAGGTGCTAGTGCGGTAAGTGTGGGAGCAGCCAATTTCATAAATCCCTATGCAACTGTAGAGGTGATAAACGGAATAGAAGAGTACATGAAAAAGAATCATGTTGAAGACATAAAGGAACTGATCGGTGCCGTGAGATAATAAACGGGTCAAATAATAGATTGACTTTGAACATAAAAGGTATTCATTGTTTTCAAGAGAAGAAACAATATGAGGAAGTATCCGAGGTCGTAAAGGCTAATGCGTTCAGTGCCAAAGAAAATATAAGTGCGGGAAGCATCACGGATTTAGGAGATGTGGAACTGCCCTTCATTGCAGGCAGATCCCGGATACTTGACGATTAACCACCAAAAAAGGGGGATAAAGCGATGAAAAACAGTGTAGTAAGGGATCTTTTGATCAAAGCAAAGAATGAGATCCCGATATTAATCGGGGTGATCACGGCAGGAGTTTTCTTATGCTCCGGGACGGCTTATGCAGCAGATGATGTGGCTGCAATAAGTACCTCGGGATTACCTTCAAGATACAATGTTGAGGAATTAAAGAAACTTCCACCCATCAGGGATCAGTATCCATTTGGAGCCTGCTGGGCATTTTCAGGTATTGGAGCTATAGAGGCAGATCTTATACATGACGGAAAGGTCGGAACCTCGGTGGATCTCTCGGAATTGCAGATAGTCTATTATCACGGTCATTCCTGTGATGACCCGAAAGATTGCCATGACAGAGACAGGATCGTTGAAAACAGCGGTCGTGGCCTGTGGGCCGATACCGGAGGTTCTCCGAAAAGCATATGTGAGATCATGATGAACGGGATAGGTGCGATAAAGGAAAGCGATATGCCGTATCTGGAAACACAAAGGGAATCCTGGGATTATACTGTTCCGGATGAGTATGCTTACGGTCACAATGTAGTTGGTCTTGAAAATGCTTATACCATAAAAAGTACGGATAGAACGGGTATAAAATCGGCAATTTTAAGTCATGGGGCTGTGTCTGCCGGCATGCGCACAGATTTATATGATGATAACAAATACTACAATAAGGAGCATAATGCTTATTATTGTGATTATGAACCTTATCATGACAGTTTTACAGTCGGAGAAGAGGATTATTCCAATCATGGAATCATGATCGTGGGGTGGGATGATGATTTCCCCGCCTCTTATTTCAAGGAAGGCCAAAGACCTTCTCAAAACGGAGCATGGCTTGTGAGAAACAGCTGGGGCCGTGAAGGATACTGTCTTGAAGGATATTTCTGGATGTCTTATGAAGATAAGGGCTTTGGACTGGAGTGCATAGCCTTTGATGCGAACATGGATCCCTATGACAATGCATACTGCTATGCAAGGACTATAACTCCCAGGGCGATGGTTACTGTCCCTGATGCCACCATAAGGTTTAATGTAGGAGCGGGGGAATATATAAAAGCAGTCAGCTTTGAAACCCAAAGTACGGATTTCCGTGCCACTGCCACAGTCACAGCGGGAACTCAGAGAACAATGGGTCATGTGGATACCAATTATGCAGGGTATTATACCATAGACCTTGATGAAGATATTTTTACAGCGAGTGCTACCACTGTTACCGTCACCATCAATTTTTCAAAGGATGTTAAACTTCTGGTTGAGGACGATCCCGAAGGGGAAGGGTATATAGGAGGGATAAATTATTATCCGGTATGTGAGAGCGGAGGAGTAGAAGTTTCATACTGGGATGATGATCATGAAGCCTACGACCCTTATATAGCACTTTTTACCAATAATCCTTCCCATAACAGTAATGCAAATTCCGGATTATTCAGCGGTGATGCGACTATAGTAGTCGACACGGAGGAAGAAAAGACCCTTGAGGACAGGTTCAATGATGAAATAGATATGGCGATGCTGCCGCCTCTTTTCGGGTGGTGCCAGGGACTTTCCGGAAGATGGTACTGGTACGAAGACGGCATCAGACAGGGAACATATGATGATAAAAAAGGTGTAATGGGAGACAACACTATCAGAGGTCGAGAGATATATGATCCCGGATCTAACGAGTGGTATTGGCTTGACGCTATATATAATGGTGCAAAAGCTGTAGGCAAAGAAGTGTGGATGCCATATGTATTCAGTAACGAAGACGGTTTTTCGGATGATGAAATACAAAGTGTCGCAGCAGGCTGTGATGCAGGACTTCAGGACCTGGTCATTTATACCATCAAGAATAAAAAAGGCAAGTGGGTCCGCTATGATGAAAACGGGGCGATGCTCAAAGGATGGGTTACTATCGAGGGAGCCCTTGCGGAGAAGTATCCGGATCAGGTCGGCAATACCTATTACTACGATACGAAAACCGGTCTGATGGCCAGAGGCTTTATCACATTAGGAGGAACTACATATCACTTTGACGAGGTGACCGGTGTCCTTCAATGACAAAAGAGACTTATCAGTTGAATTAAGATAGAGTGGCAGAAGGCGTTTTTTCAGCCTTCTGCCACTTTTTTCAGATACTGCATTTTCTTGACATATTAGTCAATTTGTGGCAAGATTATAGGGATTATCGAAAACTAGGGGTATTGTACCCTGGGTCGGATTTCATAGTTCGAAACGATATTTAGATTATATTTACATCCGGAGGTTTTAAGATGTACAAGCAAGTCTCAACCGACCTGAATTTTGTAGACAGAGAAAAAGACATAGAGAAATTCTGGGCCGAAAACGATATTTTCAGAAAGAGTATCGACATCCGTGAAGGTTGCCCCACTTATACTTTCTATGACGGACCGCCCACAGCAAACGGCAAGCCTCACATAGGACATGTTGAGACCAGAACAATTAAGGATATGATCCCCAGATACCGTACCATGAAGGGATATCGCGTTCCCCGTAAGGCAGGATGGGATACTCACGGTCTTCCCGTAGAGCTCGAGGTTGAAAAGCTCTTGGGACTTGACGGCAAGGAGCAGATTGAAGAGTATGGTCTCGATCCTTTCATTTCAAAGTGCAAGGAATCTGTGTGGAAATATAAGGGAATGTGGGAGGAGTTCTCCGGAACAGTCGGATTCTGGGCTGATATGGACAACCCCTATGTTACCTATGACGATAATTTCATCGAGTCCGAATGGTGGGCATTAAAGACTATCTGGGATAAGGGCCTTCTTTATAAGGGATTCAAGATCGTTCCCTACTGCCCTCGCTGCGGAACCCCTCTTTCATCACATGAGGTTGCCCAGGGCTACAAGACCTTAAAGGAGCGCACCGCCATCGTCCGCTTCAAGATAAAGGGTGAGGATGCATACTTCCTTGCATGGACCACCACCCCCTGGACACTGGCATCCAATATTGCTCTCTGCGTAAACCCTGAGGAGATCTATGCAAGAGTCAAGGCCGCTGACGGATATACATACATCATGGCACAGGCCCTTCTGGATAGCGTGCTCGGAGGAATCGAGAGAGAGGAAGGAACTCCCGCATACGAGGTTATCGAAACCTGCAAGGGTAAGGAACTTGAGTACAAAGAGTACGAGCCCCTTTACACTTGTGCCGCCGATGCTGCCGAGAAGCAGAAAAAGAAAGCATTCTTTGTATACTGCGATGACTATGTAACCATGGCAGACGGTACAGGTATCGTCCATATCGCTCCCGCATTCGGTGAAGATGACGCCAGAGTGGGACGCAAATATGATGCTCCTTTCGTACAGATGGTAGATGAGCACGGTGTAATGAAGCCTGAGACTCCTTTTGCAGGTATGCGTGCAAAGCCCACTCAGAAGGAGATCGACGCAGGCGCTGTCAGCTGCGATCCCGAGGTATTAAAAGAACTTTCCGGCAGAGGGCTCCTCTTCTCGGCTCCCAAGGTTGAGCACGATTATCCTCACTGCTGGAGATGCTCCACACCTCTTCTTTATTATGCAAGAGAGTCCTGGTTCATCAAGATGACCGCTGTAAAGGACGACCTTGTGAGAAACAACAAGACTGTAAACTGGATTCCCCCTTCAATCGGTGAAGGCCGTTTCGGAAACTGGCTTGAAAACATTCAGGACTGGGGCGTTTCCAGAAACCGTTACTGGGGTACTCCCCTTAATATCTGGGAGTGCGAGGAGTGCGGACATCAGGAAGCTATCGGATCCCGCGAAGAGCTGGAGAAGCTCTCCGGCAATCCGGCAGCAAAGACTGTTGAGCTTCATCGCCCCTATATCGATGAGATCACCTGCAAGTGTCCTAAGTGCGGAAAGACCATGAAGCGCGTACCCGAGGTTATCGACTGCTGGTTTGATTCAGGTGCGATGCCCTTTGCACAGCATCATTATCCTTTTGAAAACAAAGAAGTATTTGAGTCACAGTTCCCCGCAGCATTCATTTCCGAGGCAGTTGACCAGACCAGAGGATGGTTCTACTCACTCATGGCTGAGAGTACTCTTCTTTTCAATAAATCGCCCTATGAGAATGTCATCGTTCTCGGCCTTGTTCTTGACGAGAACGGTGAGAAGATGAGTAAGTCAAAGGGAAATGCGGTGGATCCTTTTGATGCGCTGAAGACCTATGGTGCAGATGCCATCAGATGGTATTTTTACACATCCGCAGCACCCTGGCTTCCCAAGAGATTCTCGGGTGAGACTGTAAGAGAAGGTCAGAGAAAGTTCATGGGTACTTTATGGAACACCTACGCTTTCTTTGTACTCTATGCAAACATCGATAATTTTGATGCAACAAAGTACACACTTGATTATGACAAGCTTCCCGTTATGGATAAGTGGGTTCTGTCAAGACTCAATTCAGCAGTGGAAGCAGTTGATAATAACCTTGAGAATTACAAGATTCCCGAAGCAGGTGCTGTTCTTGAGAAGTTTGTTGACGACCTTTCCAACTGGTATGTCAGAAGAAGCCGTGAGAGATTCTGGGCAAAGGGCATGGAGCAGGACAAGATCAATGCATACATGACCCTCTACACCGCACTTGTCACCATATCAAAGGCTGCAGCCCCCATGATACCGTTCATGACCGAGGATATCTACCAGAACCTTGTCCGCAGCATTGACAGTAGCGCACCGGAGTCAATCCATCTCTGTGATTACCCGGAGGTTAATAAGGCCTATATCAATACAGAGCTTGAGAAGTCCATGGATGAGGTGCTTGACGCGGTCGTTATGGGACGCGCAGCGAGAAATGCCGCAGCGATAAAGAACCGTCAGCCGATCAGTACCATGTATATCAAGACTGTCGGAGAAGACAAGGGAGCCCTTGAGAGCTTCTACACGGATATAATCCGCGACGAACTCAATGTAAAGACGGTTGTATATGCGGATGATGTGAGAGACTTTACAACCTACACCTTCAAGCCCCAGCTCCGCACCGTGGGACCCAAGTACGGAAAGCAGCTCGGCGGAATCAAGAATACTCTGGCGGCTCTCGACGGAAATGCAGCCATGGACGAGCTTAACGAGAAAGGAATGCTCAGCTTTGAGGTTGACGGAGCTTTAGTTGAACTTACAAAGGACGATCTTCTTATCGAGATGACTCAGAAAGAGGGTTATGTCTCCCAGGAAGACAACAAGCTTATCGTAGTTCTTGACACCAACCTTACAGAAGAACTTATCGAGGAAGGTTTCGCAGCAGAGCTTGTATCCAAGATCCAGACCATGCGTAAGGATTCCGACTTTAATGTTACCGACCACATCCGCATATCCCTGAACGGAAATGCCAAGCTCTCAGACATTGCAGCCCGCAATCTTGACTCCATCGCAGGTAAGGTTCTGGCGGATGAATTCACCTCGGATAAGACCTTTGCAGTATCCAAGGACTGGGATATCAATGGAGAGAAGGTATCTATTTCTATAGAAGTTGTATAAATATAGCCTATTATTTACAGGTGGAAATATCAAGATTTCCACTGTCACTAGGATAAAAGAATATAGGAGGGATCTACCGTGAAAAGTACTACTACTACCAAAAAGGTAAAATTCGACAAGGAACTGTTTAAGAGAAGCGTTCTTTACAATGTGACTACTCTTTACAGAAAGACACTTGAGGAGGCATCTCCCCAGCAGATATTCCAGGCGGTTTCATACGCTATCAAGGACCAGATCGTCATGAGCTGGATGGAGACCCAGAAGGCGTATGAGAAGGAAGACCCCAAGATGGTTTACTATATGTCCATGGAGTTCCTTATGGGGCGCGCGATGGGTAATAACCTCATCAATATGCAGGCATATAAGCCCGTAAAGGAGGCCTGCAAGGAGCTTGGCCTTGACCTCAATGTGATCGAGGATCAGGAGCCGGATGCAGCTCTGGGAAACGGTGGTCTCGGCCGTCTCGCCGCATGCTTCCTTGATTCGCTTGCGACTCTTGGATATCCTGCATACGGCTGTGGTATAAGATACCGCTATGGTATGTTCAAGCAGAAGATCGAGGACGGATATCAGGTTGAGGTTCCGGACAACTGGCTTGCGGACGGAAATCCCTTTGAGCTCCGCCGCCCCGAGTATGCAAAGGAGATAAAATTCGGAGGCTATGTCTCCGTAAAGACCGACCAGAACGGAAGAAGCGTCTTCTCCCAGGAGGGCTACCAGTCGGTAAGGGCTATCCCCTTCGACCTTCCCATCGTCGGATACGGAAACGGCATCGTAAATACCCTGAGAATATGGGACGCAGAGCCTATCGAGTGCTTCCAGCTTGACGCTTTCGACCAGGGTGATTACCAGAGATCCGTTGAGCAGGCTAACCTTGCAAGAAACATCGTTGAGGTTCTTTATCCCAATGACAACCATTACGCAGGTAAGGAGCTTCGCCTAAAACAGCAGTACTTCTTCATCTCCGCATCCGTACAGGAGGCAGTTGAGAAGTATATGAGAAAGCATGACGATATCCGCAAGTTCTATGAGAAGGTTACCTTCCAGCTTAACGATACTCATCCGACCGTTGCCATCGCAGAGCTTATGCGTGTGCTCATGGATGATTATTATCTCACATGGGACGAGGCATGGGAGGTTACAACGAAGACCTGTGCATATACCAACCACACGATAATGAGCGAGGCTCTCGAGAAGTGGCCCATTGAGCTTTTCTCAAGACTCCTTCCCAGAATCTACCAGATCGTCGAGGAAATCAACCGCAGATTTATCGAGGAGATCAAGAACAAGTACGGAAGCACTCCGGGAGTTGATGTAAACGAGAAGATCCGCAAGATGGCTATCGTATATGACGGACAGGTCAAGATGGCACACCTTGCCATCGTTGCGGGCTACTCCGTAAACGGTGTTGCAAGACTTCATACAGAGATACTCAAGAAGCAGGAGCTCCGCGATTTCTACGAGATGTTCCCCGAGCGCTTCAACAACAAGACAAACGGAATCACCCAGAGGCGTTTCCTGCTCCACGGAAACCAGCTTCTTGCAGACTGGGTTACCGACCATGTCGGAAACGAGTGGATAACTGACCTTCCCCAGATCGGCAAGCTTAAAGTTTACGCCGATGACGAGAAGGCACAGCAGGAGTTTATGAATATCAAGTACCAGAACAAGGTACGCCTTGCAAAGTACATCCTCGAGCATAACGGCATAGAGGTTGATCCACGCTCCATATTTGATGTACAGGTAAAGCGTCTCCATGAATACAAGAGACAGCTCCTTAACATCCTCCATGTAATGTATCTTTACAATGAACTTAAAGAGCACCCCGATATGGAGTTCTTCCCCCGCACCTTCATCTTCGGTGCTAAGGCGGCAGCGGGATACCGCAACGCAAAGCTTACCATTAAGCTTATCAACTCTGTTGCTGATGTCATCAATAACGATGATTCCATCGGCGGCAAGATAAAGGTTGTATTTATCGAGAACTATAATGTTTCAAACGCGGAGATCATCTTTGCGGCAGCAGATGTATCCGAGCAGATCTCAACCGCTTCCAAGGAGGCTTCCGGAACCGGTAACATGAAGTTTATGTTAAACGGTGCCCTTACCCTCGGAACAATGGACGGCGCGAATGTGGAGATCGTAGAGGAGGTAGGCGCGGAGAACGCATTTATCTTCGGTCTTTCATCCGATGAGGTCATCCACTTTGAGAATTACGGCGGATACGATCCGATGGAGATCTTCAACAACGATCCCGACATCAGAAAGGTTCTCATGCAGCTTATCAACGGAACCTATAATCCGGATACCGAGCTGTTCAGACCTCTCTATAACAGCCTGTTGAATACGCAGTCAACTTCAAAGGCAGATACTTACTTCATCCTCAAGGATTTCAAGTCCTATGCGGATGCGCAGAAGAAGGTTGAGGCGGCGTATAGGAACGAGTCCGCATGGGCAAAGAGCGCGATCCTTAATGTGGCATGCTCCGGTAAATTCACTTCGGACAGAACAATCCAGCAGTATGTGGACGAGATATGGCATCTTGACAAGGTGGTTCTCAAGGAGAACAAGCCTGCTAAGAGTACGAAGTAACTAGGAAAAATATAACATAAGGGAAAACACAAAATGAGCATGATCGAGTTGTACGAGGGAGGTGCCTATCTCCTTAACGGAACAGAATTAATAGCCGATAACGAAGAGGCGCAGGCTGCCATCAAAGCAAAGACCGGAAAGGATGTTGCGAAGGAGGATGCGAAGAAAGAGACCATCGCTTACGGCATCCTGCAGGCGCATAATACATCCGGAAATCCTGATAAGCTTAAGATAAGATTTGACAAGCTTACAAGCCACGACATTACATTTGTCGGAATAATACAGACCGCACGCGCATCGGGACTTACAAAGTTCCCCATGCCCTATGTGCTTACCAACTGCCACAATTCACTCTGTGCTGTGGGCGGTACGATAAACGAGGATGACCATGTATTTGGTCTCTCGGCAGCCAAAAAGTACGGCGGAGTATATGTACCTCCTCACCAGGCTGTCATCCACCAGTTTGCAAGAGAGATGCTTGCAGGGGGAGGAAAGATGATCCTGGGCTCGGATTCCCACACCAGATACGGCGCACTTGGAACAATGGCTGTGGGCGAGGGCGGACCTGAGCTTGTTAAGCAGCTTTTAAACCAGACCTACGATATCAATATGCCAGGTGTTGTCGGTATATATCTCAAGGGAGAGCCTGTAAAGGGCGTCGGCCCCCAGGATGTTGCGCTTGCCATCATCGGCGCCGTGTTTAAAAACGGATATGTAAAGAACAAGGTAATGGAATTTGTCGGACCGGGTGTGGGAAGTCTTTCCGCAGATTTCCGTATCGGAGTGGATGTAATGACCACCGAGACCACCTGCCTGTCCTCAATCTGGAGAACCGATGAAAAGATAAAGGAATTCTTCGAGATACATGAAAGAGCAGAGGATTACGGGGAGCTTAATCCCGGAGAGGTCGCATACTACGACGGAATGGTTGTGGTGGATCTCTCGGCCATAAGACCCATGATCGCAATGCCCTTCCATCCCAGCAACACATATACCATTGAGGAGCTTAACGCAAACCTTCTTGACATCCTTGACGAGACTGAAAAGAGAGCACAGGTTTCCCTTGACGGCGCTGTTCCCTACGAGCTTAAGAGCAAGGTCAGAAACGGCAGATTCATGGTGGATCAGGGTATCATCGCAGGATGCGCCGGCGGAGGATTTGAGAATATCTGTGCCGCGGCGGATATCTTAAGGGGAAGATATATCGGCTCCGATGCGTTTACCTTAAGCGTATATCCTGCATCAATGCCTGTTTATATGGAGCTTATCAAAAACGGATGTGCTGCGGACATCATGGAAACCGGCGCAGTTATGAAGACAGCATTCTGCGGTCCCTGCTTCGGCGCAGGAGATACTCCCGCAAACAATGCCTTCAGTATCCGCCACTCGACAAGAAACTTCCCTAACCGTGAGGGAAGCAAGCTCCAGAATGGTCAGATATCTTCCGTTGCTCTTATGGATGCGCGTTCCATTGCCGCAACTGCCGCAAACGGAGGTATTCTCACTCCTGCAACGGAATTTGACGGTGAGTTTACGAATTATAAATATCACTACGATGCAAATATATACGAGAACCGTGTATTCGATTCAAAGGGCGTAGCAGATCCGGACACAGAGCTTGTGCTCGGCCCCAATATCAAGGATTGGCCCAAAATGAGCGCTCTCCCGGAGAACCTTATCCTCAGAGTTGTCTCCGAGATACACGACCCGGTTACAACCACAGATGAGCTCATCCCCTCCGGAGAGACATCAAGCTACCGTTCAAATCCTTTGGGACTCGCCGAGTTTGCGCTTTCCAGAAAGGATCCGCAGTATGTCGGACGCGCAAAGGAGATCAAGAAGATAGAGGATGCGAGAGTAGCCGGTGAAGGACATCTCTGCGAGAAGGCTGACTGGGTTCACGGCGTAATGCATACCGTGAAGGACAACGGCTTTGAGGAGGCAAGTCCTCACAACACCGGTTTCGGTTCGACCATCTTTGCGGTGAAGCCCGGTGACGGTTCTGCCCGTGAGCAGGCCGCCAGCTGCCAGAAGGTTCTCGGCGGATGGGCAAATATCGCAAATGAATATGCAACCAAGAGATATCGCTCAAACCTTATAAACTGGGGTATGCTTCCTTTCCTTATTCCCGAGGGAGAGCTTCCCTTTAAGAACCTTGATTTCCTCTTTATCCCCGGGATAAAGAAGGCAGTCGAGGAAAAGTGGGAGGTCATTAAGGCATACAGAATCGATGCCGAAGGACATAAGCTTTCGGATGCCTTTGAGTTAAAGCTCGGAGAGCTTACCGATGAGGAGAGACAGATAATCCTCAAGGGATGTCTCATCAATTACAACCGCGTAGACTGACAGGTAGACTGATAGAGGAAAATTATGAAATTTGATGTAGAAAGCTCGAATCCCATGCTTGTGGGAGCTATGCAGCTTATGAAGGCTGAGGATACGCCGGAGCACAGGAAGCTTATAACGGATGAACTGGCAAAGGCAGTGTTTTTGTCGCCTATTTATGTAGATCCCGCGCCTGTGACCGATGAGGAGGGAAATGTGAAGGTGGAGCCCGGTGCGAAGGTTCAGTTCCCGATGCTTAACACAAAGGACGGGAAAAGATTTTTCGTCCTCTATACCGACAAGAGGTGTATGGATGAGGCGGAGGACGAGGAGGGCAACGCAACCCCCGAGATATTCAGAGACCATTTTGCCGCGGTGCAGCTTGACGAGCTCGGGGCGATGATGGCGGCAACTCCCGAGCGGATGCAGCCCGCAGCCGCCGACGGAGTTGTGATAAATCCCTTCCACGAAAATTTTGTGGTGGGAAAAGAGATGGCTATCGGGCTTTTCCGTCATAAGGTCGAGGTGCTTAAGAAAAAGGCGGAAAACGCAAGAAGGGCCATGGAGGATCCCGGTAAGGTAATCCGGTTCCCCGGACCCGGAAGGAATAATCCCAAAGACTAAAGAAAAACGGTTCCCCACCCGATAAAGAATATGTAACCGTAAGTGGCGCGAGCTGCGCCACATTATTGCATTAACAGGATTTCAGGGAGAGAAAGATGTTATGGTAAGGAGTATTGAGAATAAGCTCAGCTACCGTAGGAATGGAATCCGCCCGCAGTTTCAGGACTGCAAGTTACTCATTCAGGCGCTTTGAGGAAAAGGACTTCACAGGCGTACTATCGGGAGATGCCTTTAAAGGGGAGGGTAATGCTCTCGGGGAAGAAGACAAAGGAAACAGTAAGGAAAAGAAAAATGCCATCGGTGACAATATGATCACCAAAGAGGAGATCCTTGATCTTCAAAAAAAGATGGAGGGGGTAAACAAAAACCGGGTATACAGATCCGAAGAGGAAACGGACAAAGAGACCATTAGACAAAACTCGATAATGTATATCCTCGAGCTTCTGTTCAAGGACGCAAGAGCGCGCTTCCACGACTGGATCGAAAAGAATTCGGAGGGAATCTCCGTAAACGGAAATTCATCCGGAAACGGTTATTTTAAAGAATTCGCACCTGCAAACACCGGTACTTTGAGTGCCGCGGATCTTCTTACAACAGATGTATCCCGGATCATGCAGACGCCTGTAAAGAGGATTTCCTATCAGTCTGTTGACAGGTACGAGGAAGCCGAAGATACGACATTTTCCGCGAAAGGCATCGTAAGGACGGCTGACGGAAGGGAGATCGACTTTAACATCGATGTCTCGATGAGCAGGAGGTTTATGCGGGAAACCGCACACAGCCTTGATATTAGTGCTGTCCAGACCTGCGATCCACTGGTCATAAACCTTGATGGTGGAGTCTCCACCGTTACGGACCAGAAGATAAGATTCGACATCGACGGGGACGGGGAGCTTGATACGATAAATCAGCTTGCTGCCGGAAGCGGTTTTATTGCCCTTGATAAAAACGGCGATGGAACCATAAATGACGGCAATGAATTGTTCGGCTCGAAGTCCGGGGATGGTTTCGCCGATCTTGAGGAGTACGATACCGACGGAAACGGCTGGATCGATGAGGATGACGGGATATGGGATAAGCTGAAGATCTGGGCGGCGGACGAGAAGGGGCGTATGCAGCTGTATTCACTTGCGGAGGCCGGAGTCGGAGCTCTCTGTCTTAACAGGCGCTCTACAGAGTTTTCGGATACCGACGACTCCAACAGGGCAAAGGCATTTATCCGCAGCACGGGAGTTTTTCTCTACGAGAACGGCATGGCCGGGACCATGCAGCATCTTGATCTTGTAAAGTATATGCAGGAAGCTTAAAAAGTAATAATTATCGCAAATGTAATGTAATTATGGTATAATCATCTCTGTATGGGTAATAACATGTTTGAAAGATATTCAGACGGGCTCCGCATACAGGGATGATTATTTTATGTGTAGATTTTTCAAAAGAAAAACCGCATATTCCGTGATGTCACTTTTATTGGCGTCAGCAGTGTTTTTCCAGGCCTGCGGGCTTACAACGGACAGCGATAATGCGCTTATTACATACACCTATGAAAAGCAGGAGAACGAAAAGCTTTCGATGGAGAGCTCGCCGGTCCTTGAGTACGAGCTTCCGGAGATGCTTCCGGGTGTGCTTGTAGACAGGAAAGGGTACTGCCAGGACGAAGTTAAATATGCCCTTTGTTATTCGACGAGACTTCCGGAGAAATATTGTGTCCTTGATGTTGATACAGAGGAGAGCGTGTATATCGGAACCCCGGAGGAAATCCAGTATGACGGGACTACGGGGATTTACAGCGCAAGGCTGCCCTTCGAGAATATCCCGGAGGATGGGAGATATTACATTTTCGCGGAAAGTATAGGCAGTTCATATTCGTTTGATATAAGCGGGAGCTACTATCGTGATATATACTGGAATCTTATAAACTCCGAGTGTGAGAAGATAAAAGACGGTAATGCGGAGCTCTGGGAGGTATACTCGCTTTTATACACTTTCGAAAGGTACAAGGATGTTCTCTATGCCCTCAAGGAGGACGCGCCCGATGTACTCGGCGCAGTAGGGGAGTGGATAGGAAGAACCGATTTCGACTCCTTTGAGGGAACCGATGGTTATATTGCGATAGCGATCCTTGCAAAATTCGGATACAACTATAATACGGTGGAGGAAAAACTCGCCACCGAGTGTATCCAGAAGGCATCCGCTATGTACAAGAAAGTCGGGGATGCCCAAAATACAGCGATCCCGGGAGAAACAGCTTCACAGACCGGGGAGAGGGCAGATGCCGGAAAAGAAGGATATGTGGCGTTCCTTGCACTGGTGGAGCTTTACAGAACCTCCGCAATAAAGGCGTATGCGGATGAATTATACCGGATGTCGGAAACTATAGAGGCCGTCGAGGACTTGTATTCCTCGAAATATCTACTGAACGGAGCAATGGGGTATATGACCACAAGACACCCTGTTGACAGAGATTTTTGTGATGTCCTTATGGAGACTCTGCTGTATAATTGCCGGGATATGAATGAAGATAGGACTCTCTATGAGGTGGATGGGATAAAGGAAAAGGATCCTGAAGAGCTTCTTCTGGACGCGCAGAAATTTGCCGCGATGAATTACATTCTTGACGGATACGAGTATAACGAGAATATCATAAACATCGTACACTATCTTTCCGGCAGAAACAGCGATTCCTGTGTTTATGATCTGACCGAAAGCTATCCTTCGGACGCGATCGCGGTCTTTGCGTGGCTTGCGTGGCTTGAAAATAACGGAAAGCTTGATCCTTCAGCCCCCGTTATATGGAACTATTCTTGGTAGAAAGGGAAAAGTGGCAGAAAATGAAAATTGTAGTTTTGGCAGGCGGAATCAGTACGGAGAGAGATGTATCTCTCGTCACGGGAAGCATGATCTATAAAGCGCTGAGGAAAAACGGACACCGGGCGATAATACTTGATGTTTATCTCGGATATGAGGGAGAGACCGAAGGTATCTTTGATTCCGACAGGGACTGGGCCGCTTCCATAAGCGCTGTTTCCTCCGTAAATCCCGATGTGTCAAAGATAAAGGCAATGCGTCCGGACGGAGATAAGAATTTCTTCGGACCTAATGTAATAAAGCTTTGCCAGGAGGCGGATGTGGTCTTTATGGCGCTTCACGGTGTAGGCGGAGAGGACGGAAAGGTTCAGGCGGCATTCGAACTGCTGGGTATTACATACACCGGAACGGATTTTGAGAGCGCGGCCATGGCGATGGACAAGACCGTTACCAAGGATCTTTTCAGGGCATGGGATATTCCGACTCCCAAGGGAATAGTGATCTACAGAAAAGAGAATTTCAAGGATGCAGGCAGCGGTCATAAGCACAGCGTGATCTTTGATAAATACGTAGCCGAGAACGGTAGCGAGGAAGATATTGTATTTCCCTGTATTGTAAAAGCCACAAACGGCGGTTCCTCCGTCGGTGTAAGTATCGCAAACGAAAGGTCGGAGTTTGATGCGGCCTGTGACGAAGCGTTTAAGTATGACACCCAGGCTGTGGTTGAGCAGTATATCAAGGGAAGAGAATTTGCCGTCAGCGTAATTGACGGAGAGGCGCTCCCCGCTATTGAAATAGCTCCGAAGCAGGGATTTTACGATTATAAGAACAAGTACCAGGCAGACAGTACCGTTGAGACCTGTCCGGCGGATATCCCGGAGGAGACCGCTTTAAGGCTTAAGAGTCTTGCGGAAAGAGCCTTCCGAGCGTTAAGATACCGCAGCTATGCGAGAATGGACTTTATGATGGACAGTGACGGAAACATTTATTGCCTTGAGTGCAATACATTGCCGGGAATGACCCCGACCTCACTTCTTCCGCAGGAGGCTGCCGCTGTGGGAATGAGCTTCGAAGAGCTCTGCGAGAAGATAATAGCTATGGCGATAAAATAAAGATAGGGGAAAAACATGGAACTGACGATCGGAGATATAGCTAAGGCATGCGGCGGAAGAGCCGTTTTTACAGATAAAGACGCGGAGTCAAAAAAGGTCAGCGGAGTGTATCTTGATTCGAGACTTGTGGATAAGGATGCGGTCTTCATCGCGCAAAAGGGCGAGAGAAGCGACGGACATTCCTTTATCGGACAGGTTTTTGAAAAGGGAGCCTCGCTGGTAATATGCGAGATGGATCCGGAGCAGGTTAAGGTCTGCTTTGGGACAGAGCCTGAAAAATGGGGAAGTTATATAATCGTTGAGGACTCGCTTATCGCTCTTAAAAGGATCGCAAAGGCATACCGGGAAAAGCTATCCATTCCTTTCGTCGGGATAACCGGAAGCGTCGGAAAGACCAGTACCAAGGAATTTATCGCGGGTGTATTGTCAGAGAAATATAATGTACTTAAGACCGAGGGAAATTTTAACAACGAAATAGGTGTTCCGCTTACACTTCTCAGGATACGCGGGGAGCATGAGCTTGCCGTGATAGAGATGGGAATCAGTGATTTCGGGGAGATGACGAGGCTGACGGAGATGGTTCAGCCCGATATCGCGGTTATCACCAATATCGGTCAGTGCCATCTGGAGAATCTTAAAACCAGGGATGGGATCCTTAAGGCAAAAACCGAGATATTCAGCTCTCTTCGCGAGGGAGGCAGAGCGGTGCTTTTCGGAGGGGATGACAAGCTGGTTACGGTAGGTCCGGTGGCGGATAATGAGCCTGTATTTTTCGGGGAAAAGGAATCCGTAAAATCCCTTGCGGTTTCTGTCAGCGAATGTACGGATAACGGTCTTTTCGGGTCGGACGCTGTCTTTGAACTGAATTATTCCGGGAAGGGAGTGCGCTCCGGAAAGCAGATGGATATTTCCGAAAGGCTCAGGGTAAATGTTCCGCTTCCGGGACATCATATGGTTATAAACGCGGCGGCGGCTTCCGCGGTAGCGATACTTATGGAGCTGACGCCGGAGGAGATAAAGTCCGGGATAGAGAATATGAAACCCATCGCCGGGAGGAACAATATAGTAACCGTCGGTGATATTACCCTGATCGATGACTGCTATAACGCCAATCCCGTTTCGATGAAATCCTCGCTGGATCTTCTCATGCTGGCCAAGGGAAAGAAGATAGCCATCATGGGCGATATGTTTGAGCTGGGAAAGAACGAAAAGAATATGCACCGCGAGGTCGGAGAGTATGCCGCAGGACTCGGAATAGACAGGATATACTGCGTAGGAGAGCTGGGAGAATATATCTCCGAAGGAGCCAGAGAAGCTTTTGAAAATGGGAAGGATAAAAATGTCGAATACATCGGCTATTGGAAGACAAGGGATGATGCCATAAAGGGGATCACAGAGGATCTTGCCCGTCCCGCTGAGGAGAGAGAGCTTATTATTCCGGGCTCCGCCGTGCTTGTAAAGGCATCCCACGGCATGCACTTTGAGGAGATCGTCAGGGCAATCAGGGAAGCCTTCTGACAAATGCCCTGCCGTTATTTTTTGAGACCTTATTAAGCGAAAAGGGATACGGTCTGCATGACATCCTACAAAGATATTACTGATGAAATTTTATACAGCCGTTTTTTGAAGGAGCATGATGAAGGTCTGCTAAGGGAGCTGCTCGAAAGGCACGGCAGGAGTCTTACTCTGTTCCTGAACGGGATGGTGCAGAGCATGGAGGATGCCGAGGAGCTTATGATAGACAGCTTTGCGGTTATCGCCTCCGAGACGGTAAGCTATACGCCCCGCAGGGACTGCAGCTTTAAAACTTGGCTTTTTGCCATAGCCCAAAATAAGGCAAGAATGCTTCTCAGAAAGAGAAGGCTCGTGTTTACGGAGCTGGATGAGGAAATCTGCTCGGAGACCTCGCTGCCGGAGCCGGAGCTGTTTGAAAAGGAAGAGAGACGGCAGCTGTACGAAGCGCTGGAGGAGATAAATCCAGACTACAGACAGGTTTTGTTTCTTACTTATTTTGAGGACATGAAGCCCGAGGAAATAGCACGGGTATTAAAGAAGAGCAGCAAGCAGGTCTATAATTTAACGGCGAGGGGAAAAGAGGCTCTGAAAAAGGCGCTGGAAAGGAATGGCTTTAACTATGCGAAGTATTGAGGAACTGATCCGCTACGGAAGCCTTATACTACATAACGCTTATGTCGGATATGCGATAGTAGGTGTGCTTGCTTTTGTACTGGGAATTCTAGTTACAATGCTGTGTATACAGATCGGAAGGATAAGAGGCTCAAAAGACTCAAACGAGGATTGAAATGACTGTAGTAAACAATGTGTTTTCTATTTTTCAGATACTTGTGGTGGTTGTGGTCATTTTTTTGTCCGCAAGACTTGTAACCCGTGGAAACAATGTGCTTCTCACGGTTTTTTTTACATTTGCGTTTGTCAGCCTGCTTCTCAGCGATCTGTATTGGCTGACTTTCGACACACTCCGCTATGGAATGCGTATGCCGATCGCCGCCAATGAGATAGGAGAATGGGCTTTTTTTCTGCTTCTGGCAACCGGTCTGTCCTCGCTGAAAAAGGAAAAAGCAGGGGCTTCCGTGCCGGAAATGCTGTATGTGATCCTGTTTACCGCTGTAAATACGGCGCTCTGGATAATATGGTCGGGTGAGTGGCTGCAGGATATAATGACCGGGTTTGCGGTGGGGGTACTTGCCGTATCGATCGTTCGGACAGCTCCAAAGGAGGGAATTCCCGAAAGACCGGCAGGACCGGTGATCGCAGCGGTATCGACTCTTGTGATTGCTTTTCAGGCTCTCTCCACATATATCGGTAATCCGCTGACCCGGGTGCTTGAGTATGTAAGCTATGCTTTAATGTATCTTGTGCTTATATATTTTGTATATATGACTGTCCGCAGGTACAGGGAGAATAAAAATCCCGCCGCGTTCACTTTCAGTCTGATCGCATTTGTATGGAATGTATTTACGATGTATATGAGTCCGGGAGTTGTTTACTTTGTTTCGCTTATAACGCTGACTCTTATTCTGCCTCTTTTATATCTGACCTTCAGAAGGGAGGTTATGAAAAATGATCTATGCTGAAAATATCCTTATATGTATAGCGGTGCCGCTTTTTGTGTCGGTATTTTTTCTGAAAAAGAGTGCAAGGCGGTTTGTTACGGCCTTTCTTATAGGGATGGTTATATGTCTTATCGCTGCGTATATCGGCGGATTTATGGAATATGTATCGAAGATGACCGCTGACGAGACCGCTGTTTTCCTGTCTCCCATCATAGAGGAGATCATGAAGCTGCTCCCGATTCTTTTTTATCTTGTTATGTTTATACCTGAGAGCGGTGACCTTATGCTCTTCTCGGTGGGCATAGGAGCAGGCTTTGCCACTTTCGAAAACTGTTGCTACATTCTGTCCTCCGGGGCGGGGAGTCTGCTCTACATCCTTATAAGAGGACTTGCGGTGGGAGTTATGCATATAGTATGTACTCTCATGCTGTCCCTGGCGCTGGTACTTTTAAAGAAGTTCAAGGCGCTGTCTTTTTCGGGTATTGTCGGAGCGCTCTCTCTTTCGATGATATTCCACGCGCTGTATAACCTTCTGGTCTCCGAATCCGGTGTTTCGTCCTATATAGGGTATGCAATGCCGCTTCTGTCCGCAGCCGTACTTTTTATTCCCTACAGGAGATTCGTAAAAAAACTGTAATCCCTAATATCATAATTATAAAAGGGATAACAAAACATAAATTAAGACTTTATTCATAGTATATATATTATGCGCACCCTTCGGGGTGCGTTTTTACTTTACAGGAAAGTTATCCGAACTATTTTTAATGCTAAACGCTCCGCGAGGAGTTTTGTTCTTTAAGCGAAGTTTATGTATAAAACAGATGTACTTAAAACCTGTGGAAAAAAATTTAGATTTAAGTGAGTAAAAATGCAGATTCCCGCAATTAACAAGTATAAGAGGTATTTTTATATGAAATATACAAAGGATGAAGCTGTTTCGGAGATTCTTAAACGAAGCAGGAAAATTAAAAGAAAAAGGGAAAAATTAAAGATATACCTTTTGCTGACCGGCATTTTGCTTACATCGCTGGCTACGATCGGTACGGGATATCTCTCGGCCGGCAGCGGAGGGCATGAAGCGGGGCTAACCTCCTACGGCTCGTTTCTCATGCCGGGCTCGGCGGGGGGATATGTGCTTGCGGCTGTGGTTTCGTTTGTGGTCGGAGTAGTGGTTGCAATATTGATCTTTAAACAAAGAAGCAAAGATAGATTCCAAGAAAAAAACAGAGATAAAGAAGATACCGGAGAAGAATCATGAAACTTAAGCTTAAAAAAATCTTATCTGTAATACTGATCGTGGCACAGGCTTCGACCGTGCTTACCGGGTGCGGAAATGGCGGCGGGAGTTTTTTTGACATCTTTAAGAAAAACTTCACAGTCAGTTTCGCCCTCGCAGAGGATGCATCCGAGTTTGATATAGAGGAGACCTCGCTTCCGGAGTCTGTTACGGTAAAGAAGGGAACTCTTATCGGGGAGCTTCCCGCTTCTAACCGTACAAGCGGCATATTCATGGGATATTCCTATGACTCGAAGGGGTTAAAGCCGGCGCCGGATGACGCGGAGATAATTGAAAACCTTACTCTGTATCCTATGTTCGACAGCCCCGAGGGTATGACGAATGTCTTTGATATGAATTTTGTATCGGGAACCGATGTCAGCTCCGATTACAGCATCGAGGTGTCCGCCTATGGTCTCTCGCCCGAAGAACTGAAGCAGATACTTAAAGTTAAGGATCTTACCACAGGTGATGAGGAAATGCCGTATATCATCGAAGAAAATACGGATGCGGCACTGAGCGGAATGGTTCCGGAAAAACTGGTTTTTTATGTCAGAAATCTTATAGATTTAAACCGTGAGGAGCCCGAGACCGATGTAATGGGCAGGCTTTATTCAATGGGTCTTGATATGGATACCGTTTACAGGCTTGTGCTCATTTATGCGCCTGAGGAGAGAGAGGCCTTCTATAAGGATCAGGCCGGGAAAACAGGGGATGCACAGCTTGAAGAATCCGTGCTCTCGGAGATGGCGGAGATAGGCAGTTATACGGAAAATGAGCTTAAGGAGATATATGGACTCTCAGGGGATGACAGCCTTGAGAGGTACTGGAGAGAGGATGCAGGGCTCAGCATCGAGGAGGTGCTAAGGCTAAGCGATATCGTAAAGGCAAATTCCACCTTCAGGGAGACTTCGAGATATACGATACGACCTTCAGAGGAGGGATGGGCCGAGGGCGACCTCTTCCAGGCTGAGATATTAAACACCGAGCGTCTGCGCTTCGTTTTCGGGGAGGAGATATGCTCGCAGTATATAACTTATTACAATTTCACGGTGGGCTGCGAGGAAAAGAAGAACCTTGCGGTTGGCGGTGATGTGATCTTTATACCTGCAAATGAGGTAAGCGGTGTTACTCTCGGGAGTCTTTTAGAGATATCCGTGGACGGTGACGGAAACAGTGTAACGACCGAAAGGGAGATAAAGGGTACATTAGAGTACAAAGGTCCGGAAGCTCTTACGGAAGGCTCCGTTATCGCGGTTTATGACGGGACGCTTAACGTGGACAGAAGCGTTGACGGGGAGGTTGGATATTTCGAGATCACGGCTGATAAGGGAAGCGGAAAGTTTGATTATCAAAGCGCGGACTTAAAAGAAGTTATCGCGCTTCCGAGGATCATACCCGTTAAGAGCGAAAGAAGAAGTGGGGATTCCGCTGCGGTCATCCCTTATGCGGAGCTTAAATTTGATAAGGAATTAAGAGATGTCCTCGGATTTTCCGAGGAGGAGACGATAAAAGAGGGAGATTATCTTGCATTTTATGTAGGAAATCTGGATGACCGTTCAAGTATAGATTCCTCCGAAGGCATCGAATTTGAGGGATACGCGAAGGTTTTATCCGTCAGCGGGGATGGCGGAAATTATACAGTTGAGTTTGCCGACGCACCTGTCGAAGAGGTGGTTTCCTCAGTAAATCTTTATATGAAGACCGGCGAGGTTGCTCCCGAGCTCAGCGAGATAGATGAGGAAGAGATCAAGCAGTCAATGCTTGAGGAGATCGAGAGAAGCAATCTGGTAGATGAGGCAAGTGATTATCTGTGCACGGCAATCCTCTCCGATGAGGCTGACCTTGAAAAGTATAAGAACAGGGACAAGCTTGAGCAGATGCAGTTTAAGACTGCTGACGGTGAGGAGATTACCTTCGAGGAGGTAAGGCGTCTCGCGGATGGCGGTGAGAAGGTAAAGGTTGATGATGTAAATGTCGCCTTTGTGATAAGCGGAGCGCTCCAGCATTTTGAAGGAAAAGCAGGTCTGAGGGCTGAGGTGACGGTATCATTAAAGATAACCATTTCCCTCGGCGAGGCGGGAAATATTGAGATAACTCCCATGGTTGTCTTTGAGCAGGAGGTTCTTATCAGCCCTGCGATCAATGTCAAGGGTAAGTGGGGGTATGCTTTAGGATTCATCCCTTATCTTGCGTATATTGATATAGACCCCACATTTGAGTGCGGAACCTATACCGGAATCGGTCTCAATGTAACCATTATGACCAAGGGCGCAGAGGATGAAAACCAAGGCGAATTTGCTGACATGGTCAAGGAGTACAACGACAATGCCGGCGACGGAAAGTATAAGCGAGAGGATACAGTAAAGAATCTCATAAAGTCCGGGGATTCATTAAAGAAGCTGGCAGACCTTAAGAAAGCAGCGGGTTCAGGAGCCGGCGCACAGTGGGAAGGCGGCCAGAAAAACGAGGAAGGCGGACTTATGGAGAACAGCTCTCCCGGAGTGGGTGGCAGTCTTCCCGATAAGTATTCCGCAATGCTCGGAAATGACGCTGAGTATATTGATCTTGTAAATAAGGAGATCGGTACATTCGCTACACCCGTGGATCCCTTCCACCTTGTAGAATTCAGCATCGGCGCATACTTCGTGGTTTCCTTCAAGCTTAATGCCATGATAGGTACAGGCATATCATATGAGAACGCAAAGCAGTTTACCTACCATGTAAGGAAATATGTGTTCGCAAGGGGCGAGGATGAGAAGTACTCGAGTCAGGCTGACCTTGCAACACCTCACTTCAGGGCAGACTTCTATGCTTTCGGTATGATCGGCATAAGGGTCGGTATAAGGATTGATGTGCGCCTCGGAATCATCAGCACAAAGCTCGCTTCCATCGGTGTGACCGCCGAACTTGGACTTTATGCTGAAGTATACGGATTTTTGTATGTGTGGTACGAGTGGACCTCCGGTCAGGGCTCGACCTCGGGGGCTATGGGCTCGCTATACTTTGAGGTCGGTATATATCTCGAGATCAATTTCGTGGCGCAGCTTGGAGAAGGCAGGTTTTCGAAGGAAATATCGCTTTATGAGAACACCTGGCCTCTGGTTAAGCTCGGAGCAGAGGCGGTGCCTCTTGACTTTACGATCGAGAAGAACGATGACAGCCTTGACATAGAATACGAGAAGGGCAAGAGCAGTGTAAAAATGCCGGATGACCTCTACAAGATAAATATGATGGATATGAAATCCGGCGAGGTTTCCGAGGAGGAGATGGATTCGGCACAAAGCTGCGGTGAAGGAACATCCTTTACGACACGCGGTCGTACCTATACCCAGTATGATGAGGAGCATTTCATCATAGAGTGCCATGACACGGATGAGGACGGAGAAAGACTCGATACCTGCTCCTTTGTCTATCTTCCTGCGACAAACGAAGTTCTCGTTAAGCCCGCAAGTGCAGTTACTAAGGAGATTTGGGGCGAGGTTACCTTCACATATAAGAACAGTACCTTCGGATTTAACACTATGAAAATCCGGCGTACAGTAAAGCTCCACTGGGAGGGCACTCCGGCTGCCGCAACGGTTGAATACTATGTTGAAAAGGAGCCCGGTTCAGGCGAGTATGAGCTTAAGGAGGAAGGCGAGTTCGACGGCTTTAACGGAATAGAATACGATATTATCGTGGATGAGGATTTCACATACAAGTACGACGGATATCGTCTTGCAAAAGCGGAATTCGAAGATGTTTCGGTACTTCGTGAAAAATATAATGAACTACTGGAAGAATACAACCGCCAGGTTAAAGCATACTATAGTACCGGAAAGAATAGGGCGGAGATAGAAGAGATGAAGAATAATCTCGATGCCGCCTTCGATAACCTCAACAACTACGGACAAAACATCTATGACACGATAGAGAAGGGAGAAGGTACTCTCTACTTCCTGATGGGAGCCGAAGAAACCGTTGTCAAGATCTACTACGACCATATTGCAAGCGATGTCACATGGCGTGTATGGGGTGACCCGAATATGGCAGGGGAGATGGGAACACTTCTCGGTTACGGCAGGAAAGAGAATGTCGCAATGGGAGAAAAAATAGCTTCCGCCCTTTCGGATGCCGATGAGCTTTTAAAGAAATATGAGGATTTTGTCCTGATTGACAGAAAGGAAACAGCTGAGGATACCGCAAACGCCGAGTTTAAGGAGTTTGACGAGAATTCCGTTATGGAGGATAAGTCCGTTGTTGTCGACTATTATGTCAAGGCAAAGACCTATAACCTCAGCTGGGCGCTTGATGATAATAAGATAAAAACCGAGGAGGTTGGGGCATATTACAGGATTCCCCTTTCGGCTCCGGATACAGATGCAGAGGATGGGTATTACATTCTGTACTGGGATACCTCGGATATGTCAAAGGATCTTGCCCTTCCGTACTATGTTCCGGATATCCTTACAGAGGGCTATAAATATGTAATGCCTGCAAGGGATGCGGTTATAACCGCAAAGCTTCAGCCGCAAAAGTACAGGATAAGCTGGTACTTCGAGGATAGGCTTCTTGCGTCGACTTATGCGGAATACGGAAGCGTAATAAGGAACAATCCATGGTTCCCGAGAAATATAAACAGGAATCTTACAGATAAGTGGTATCTGGAGACTGCGGAGGGTCTTGTAGAACTTGAGGATTCAATGACTGTTCCCGCAGGAGATATAAAGCTTCAGGTTGTGTATGAACCTGTTAGCTACACCGCAACCTTCATGGACGGAGATACCCTGGTAGAGAAGGTCGATATGGAGGGCAGGCGGATCGTAACAACTCCGGACTACGAGAACACCACAAGATCCGGTCAGGGATACGGACTGAAATGGCATTTCCATGCGCCGGAGGGTTCCGGAATGTCGGATGAGCAGTACGATCCGGGTCAAAATGTTGTGCTTCCGTATATGGATGTGGTATTTACAGCTGACTGGTATTGCAGCAGCCACAGATGGGACGGTGGAAGCGTGACAAAAGCGGCTTCCTGTACCGAAGACGGCACACGGACATTTACCTGTCTTAACTGCGGCAGCACTTACACGGAAAGCATACCGGTAACCGGACATGATTGGGATGAGGGAGTTGTAACAAAGAAGGCCGGATGTGAGAGTGAAGGCGTGGTGACATTTACCTGCAGGAATGGCGGGGAAACCTACACGGAAAGCATACCTGCGACAGGACATGATTGGTATGAGGGAGCCGTAACAAAGAAGGCCGGATGTGAGAGTGAAGGCGTGGTGACATTTACCTGCAAGAATTGTGGGGAAACCTACACGGAAAGCATACCTGCGACAGGTCACAAATGGGATGATGGAGTTGTCACATTTGAGGGTAATTGCTCGCGTGAAAAAGAGATAACATATACATGTTCCGAGTGTGGTGAAACAAGGGTAGAGAAAGTCAAGGGTTCAGGACACAACTGGGATTCCGGAGTAGTGACCACCGAAGCGGATTGTGAACATGACGGAGTGATGACCTATACTTGCAGGGACTGCAAAGCGACTTATACGGAAATAATACCTGCCACAGGACACAGCTGGGATTCGGGAAAAATAACGATCCATGCAGACTGTGTGCATGATGAGGAAATAACATATACATGTAAGAACTGTGGCGAAAAGAAAACAGAAAAAGGAAAGTCTGCTACAGGGCTGCATACATACGGAAATCCGGTTTACACCTGGGGAAGTAATTATGAATCATGTACCGGAGTAAAGATATGTACAGTATGCGGACATGAAATCAGTGAAACCACAGTAGACATAACCTGTGAGATTACAAGACCGCTTAACGGGACTGTGCCGGGAATAAAGACATATACCGCTACATTTACTTCAGAAAACGGATTTACTACGCATACAAAAGATGTAGAGTTCATACATGATGAAAATCTTTATTATAACGGATATCCCGCTGAGGAGGGTGATGACAACTGGTATACTTCAAGTATTGTGGCGGTATCGGATGGTGTTATCAGATTTAAACTGACAGACAGTATAACGGATATTCCTGTGGACGCTTTGCTTTTGGATTGCATTTTCCTCAGGGTATTTGACGGAAGCACTTATGAACAGATATATGAATATATCCCTTCCTTCGACGAGGAAATGACATTTGCAGAAATAGAACCGGGCAGGGAATATGATATATCCTATGAGCTTTCTGATGATTTTGAAGGCGATAAGAATGATTATATCGCTCCTCCGAGTAAGATAGTTTTCTACAGAGACTAAAGTTTTTTGATGACAGAAAAGGAAGGCGCTTTGCGGCGTCTTCCTTTTTTGGGTATGTCTGGATATTTATATTTTTTGATTATTTATCGTGCGTTAAGGAAATCTGCATATTCTGCTTTATTTTTGATGTAGGTTTTCTGGATGATGTCCCTTGTGATCTCTGAGACATTTTTAAGCTCTTCCCTGGAGAGATCCTTTGTAATTATGGGCCCGCCGTATTCGATAACCATATTCTTGCCGTGCATCCATGGGAAGTGGTCTTCCCAGACTTTACCGGCGTTTATAAGGGTAACAGGGACTATGGGCGCCCCCGTTTTTGTGGCAATCTTAAAGGAACCTGCGTGGAACGGCAGCAGTTCGTCACTCTCCGCATCCCTGTTTCTTGTTCCCTCCGGGAAGATACATACCGAGATTCCGCTCTTTATAAGGTCAATGGATTTAAGCAGCATATCCATTCCGGAGCGGGGCTTTTTCCTGTCGAGAAACTGGCAGTGCAAAAGAATCATCCAAAGATTGAGAAGGGGTGCATAGAGTATTTCTTTCTTTGCAACATATCCGGTGGGATTTTTGACAAGCTGATAGGAGGTAATGGTGTCAAAAAAGCCTCTGTGATTGCAGATATTGAGGACCGGCTCATCCGGAATACGGTCGTGTCCGATGACCTTTACCTTAACACCGGCAAGAAACTGAACAGTTCTAAAGCCAATCCTGTTTACAATCCAGAGAGAGGCTCTGTCACCCGCTCTTTTGTTAAATTTACCGATGATCCAGGTTACAAGCATCGCCGGAGTCGACAGGACGAGAAAAACAATGAGAAATATCCCTACAAGTATAAGTCTGATCATATCGTGTCCTTCTTTCTGAATACTTTGGGGCTGTCTTTATTAAAAGCCTTATATAATACAGCAATATTCAGCAGACATTATACCAAATAATTATAAATGTTTACAAGAGCCACAAAATATGGTATAAACTTAAATAAGTGTGTGCATTGCACACACAATATGTTTGGCTTATTTGTCTTTTGGGAAGAGAGACAGGGTCAAAAACTGAGGTGTATGATGGAGCAGTATGCTATAAAAGGCGGCACACCGCTGGTTGGTGAGGTCGAGATAGGCGGAGCGAAAAATGCGGCTCTCCCTATACTTGCAGCAGCGGTCATGACTGACGAGACTGTCCATTTGGACAATATACCGGATGTCAGGGACATAAATGTTCTCCTTGGTGCTATGGAGGCGATAGGAGTTATCGTCAGGCGCGAGAGCAGACATCAGGTTACGATCAATGCCGCGAATATCCACAATCTCATAGTTGAAGACGATAATATGCGCAAGATAAGGGCATCTTACTACCTTATCGGTGCGCTTCTCGGTAAATATAGGAAGGCTGAGGTCACGCTCCCCGGCGGGTGTGACATAGGCTGCAGAGGAATCGACCAGCACATCAAGGGATTTAGAGCTCTCGGAGCCGAGGTCGTTTTGGAGCACGGAATGATCCGGACTCATTCCGACAGGCTTGTCGGAAACCATATCTATATGGACCTTGTAAGTGTCGGAGCGACTATTAATGTTATGATGGCGGCATCGATGGCAGAGGGTAAAACCATTATCGAGAATGCTGCAAAGGAACCCCATGTCGTTGATGTTGCAAACTTCCTTAACAGCATGGGCGCAAATATAAAGGGCGCGGGAACCGATGTTATCCGCATCAAGGGCGTGAGCAAATTCCACGGAACCGACTATACGATAGTCCCGGACCAGATCGAGGCCGGAACCTTTATGTTCGGCGCTGCGATAACACATGGCGATGTAACCGTAAAGAATGTCATTCCCAAGCACCTTGAGTCTATTTCCGCAAAGCTTATCGAGATAGGCTGTGAGGTTATGGAGGAGGACGACAGCGTCAGAGTTGTATCCTCAAAGCCCCTGCGCCGCACAAATGTAAAGACACTTCCGTATCCCGGATTTCCTACGGATATGCAGCCCCAGATAACGGTTGCATTGGGACTTGCGGAAGGTACCAGCATCGTTACGGAAAGCATATACGAAAACCGTTTCAAGTATGTTGACGAGCTTACAAGGATGGGCGCCAATATAAAGGTGGAGAGCAGTACCGCCATAATCGATGGTGTTTCAAAGTATACCGGAGCGGATATAAGCGCGCCGGATCTGCGGGCTGGAGCGGCTCTCGTACTTGCCATGTTATCCGCAGAGGGCTTCAGTACCATAGACGAGATCAAGTACATCCAGAGAGGATATGAGGATTTCCATCTGAAGCTTAAAAAACTCGGAGCGGATATAGAGCTTGTTGAGAGCGAGAAGGATGTCAGCAAGTTTAAATTGAGGGCGATCTGATAATCCGATTGACAAGCCGTATTTGCGGTGGTAATTTAGTATTATAACAATTAAATAGCGTTCTCTTATTCAGAGCTGGTGGAGGTACATAGGACCTAAGAAGCCACGGCAACCCCTTTAAGGAAGGTGCCAACCTGAGCGAGTAGCCGAGCCTGCCGATGGCGGGACATATATTCGATCAATAGGAGGATTTGATACAGTTATGAATCCGCTTCTTGATCAGAGTATCAGGAAGCGGTTTTTGTTTTATAGGAAAGTTCTCCGAACTTTTCCATAAGGGAACGCTTGTTTTAACAGTGCAAATGCACAGAAAGAAGGAAAGATGGAAAAAAGATTATTTACATCGGAATCTGTTACAGAGGGACATCCCGATAAGGTCTGCGATGCCATATCCGACGCAATCCTCGATGCCTGCATGAAGCAGGATCCCATGAGCCGGGTAGCTTGCGAGACGGCTGCCTGCACGGGCTTTGTTCTTGTTACCGGAGAACTTACAACGAATGCTTATGTGGACATACAAAGCATAGTCCGTGAAACCGTAAAGGAAATCGGATATACGAAGTCCGAGTACGGCTTTGACGGAAATACCTGCGCGGTGCTTGTTGCGCTTGATGAGCAGTCCGCGGATATCGCGATGGGCGTGGACAAGGCACTTGAGGCGAGAGAGGGAAGCCTTAAGGATGACCTCGATACCGGCGCCGGAGACCAGGGTATGATGTTTGGATATGCCACGGATGAGACTCCCGAGCTAATGCCCTATCCGATCTCCCTTGCGCATAAGCTTGCGTTCCAGCTCACCAAGGTTCGCAAGGACGGAACTTTGAAATATTTGAGACCTGACGGAAAGACACAGGTTTCTGTAGAGTATGACGAGGAGGGTAAGCCGGTAAGACTTGAGGCTGTGGTATGCTCGACACAGCATGACGAGGATGTTACCCAGGAGCAGATTCACGAGGATATAAAGAAGTATGTGT
>JAFVCL010000076.1 GCA_017479285.1 Lachnospiraceae bacterium | reverse complement strand
TACAATTTAAAAGAACGATTTATGAGAGCAGTGTATGGGATAGGGGTGAATTATCCACGATTATCCACGAACAAAAAGCAATCCTTGTAAATTCAATATTTTTGGCATATAGGGTAATAGTTCGACTCCCGTGCTCTGCTTTAGGTATAGAAAGCCGTGATCGCGAGGAAACTCCATGTTTACCGCAATCGCGGCTTTTTTACTTGACCGGAAGGAGCTGCTTTATTAAAATATCTAAGGACATAAATATCGTGTCAAAAAGTAAACTCTGTTTAGGAGTATTGATAGGAGTTTTAAATGGAAATTTCAGAAGTAATTGCAAAAGAACTGTCAGTCAAAAAGACCCAGGTTGAGGCTGCCATAAAGCTTATTGACGAGGGCTGCACGATCCCCTTTATCGCAAGATACCGTAAGGAGGCGACGGGCGCTCTTAATGACGAGCAGCTTAGAACCCTCGGGGAGAGACTTGAGTATTTAAGAAATCTCGAGGAGAAGAAGCAGACTGTATTAAACAGCATCGAGGAGCAGGGAAAGCTGACAGATGAGCTCAAGGCAAAGATCATCGCAGCGGAGACGGTTACAGCTGTAGACGACCTCTATCGCCCATACAGACCAAAGAGAAAGACAAGAGCAAGCGTAGCAAAGGAAAAGGGGCTTGAGCCTCTTGCTCTTTATATAAGGCTTCAGAATGCAAAGGAGCCTCTTGAAAAAACTGCCGAAGAATACGTAAGCGAGGAAAAAGAGGTCAAGACTCCGCAGGATGCTATCGCAGGGGCTATGGATATTATCGCCGAGGAGATTTCCGACGATGCCGATTACAGAACCTATATCCGCGATATTACCGTAAAGCAGGGAAATATTGTCTCGGAGGCAAAGGACGATAAGGCGGAGAGTGTATACGAGAATTATTACCATTTCTCCGAGCCTGTAAGCAAGATAGCAGGTCACAGGATTCTTGCCGTTAACAGAGGCGAGGCTGAGAAAATATTATCCGTATCCGTTGAGGCTCCCGTAGAGCAGATTATCCGCTACCTTGAAAAACAGATAATCGTAAATGATAACCCGGTTACAACACCTGTTTTAAAGGATGTCATAAAGGACAGCTACGACAGACTTATCGCTCCCGCTGTGGAGAGAGAGGTAAGAAATATGCTTACCGAAAAAGCTGAGGACGGAGCGATAAGCGTATTCGGAAAGAATCTCCGCCAGCTTCTTATGCAGCCGCCCATCGCCGGAAAAGTCGTTCTCGGCTGGGATCCGGCATTCAGGACAGGATGCAAGCTTGCCGTTGTTGACCCCACCGGAAAGGTTCTCGATACAAAGGTTATTTACCCCACAGCGCCCCAGTTTAAGGTAAATGAGGCTAAAGCGGAATTAAAGAAGCTGATTGACAAATACAATGTTGAGCTTATATCTGTCGGAAACGGAACGGCATCGAGAGAGTCGGAGCAGGTGATAGTTGAGCTTCTTAAAGAAATCAACAAGCCGGTTCAGTATATCATCGTGAATGAGGCGGGAGCTTCGGTATACTCTGCAAGTAAGCTTGCCACCGAGGAGTTCCCCAATTTCGATGTTGGACAGCGAAGTGCAGCGTCTATCGCAAGGCGTCTTCAGGATCCTCTCGCGGAGCTTGTTAAGATTGATCCCAAGTCCATCGGCGTCGGCCAGTATCAGCACGATATGAACCAGAAAAAGCTGGGAGAGACCCTTGGCGGCGTTGTCGAAGACTGCGTAAACTCAGTTGGCGTAGACCTTAATACCGCATCTGTTTCACTCCTTGAATATATTTCCGGTATAAGCAAGACCATCGCTAAAAATATCGTCGAATACCGCGAAGAAAACGGAAAGTTTACTTCAAGAGTGCAGCTTTTAAAGGTTCCCAAGCTGGGACCCAAGGAATACGAGCAGTGCGCGGGATTTATGAGGATACTTGACGGAAAGGATCCCCTTGACGCGACAAGCGTTCATCCCGAGAGCTACAAGGCCGCGGAAGAGCTTATTAAGAAGCTTGGCTTTGACAAGAGCCAGGTTGTAAACATCCGCAAAGCCGGAACCAATGAAAATGCTATGTTTAAGCTTATGGCGGGTAAGCTGGATAAGGCTAAGACAGCGAAAGAGCTTGAAATCGGTGAGCTTACCTTGAAGGATATCCTTAAGGAACTTGAAAAGCCTGCCCGCGACCCCAGAGAGGACATGCCAAAGCCCATCCTTAGAAGCGATATCCTTGAGATGAAGGACTTAAAGCCCGGTATGATTCTTAAGGGAACTGTCAGAAATGTTATCGACTTCGGCGTATTCGTAGATATCGGCGTACACCAGGACGGCCTCGTACATATTTCACAGATCTGCGACCGCTACATCAAGCATCCCCTTGAAGCTGTAAGTGTAGGAGATGTAGTTGATGTGCAGGTTATTTCAGTTGATACCGCTAAGAAGAGAATCGCCCTTACAATGAAGATACAAAAGGCGTAGTCGGGTCAAACATATTTATGTATTGGGAAAAAGTCCCAAAGAGTACTGCAAATATATGGCGAAATAGAGGTTTCTATTTCGCTTTTTTTGTGCTTTAATGGAATAAGCGGCTGTGCTATCCTTTGGTTACAGGCAAGCGAAAAAGGTCGCTGCAGAAGGAGGGTAAAATGTTAAAATACTTAATCATCGGAATTCCAGTTTTAATCATCGTTTTGATCCTGATGCTCGCAGGGTATGTAAAGGCGTCGACCGACGAGGCGTTCATCATCACGGGTCTTCACAAGCAGCCAAGGATCCTTATCGGACGAAGCGGAGTTAAGATTCCTTTCCTTGAGAAAAAGGATGTCTTAAAGCTCCAGCTCATCCCCATCGATGTAAAGACATCGAGCGCGGTACCTACGGCGGACTACATCAACATCAATGTGGACGCGACGGTAAATGTACAGGTGGGACATACCCCGGATCTTATCAAGCTGGCAGCAAAGAACTTCCTCAATAAGAAGCCCGAGTACATCGCGGCAGTTGCAAGAGAGGTTCTTGAAGGTAATGTCCGTGAGATTGTCGGTAAGATGAGACTTGAGGAGATGGTTTCCGACCGCCAGAAGTTTGCGCTTCTCGTTAAGGAAAATGCTGATCCCGATCTCGCCGCAATGGGTCTTGTGATCACATCCTTCAATGTACAGAATTTCACCGATAACAACCATGTAATTGAAAACCTCGGTGTTGATAATGTTGTTCGTATCCAGAAGGCAGCAGCGATCTCAAGAGCCGAGTCCGAGAGAGATATCAAGGTTGCACAGGCGCAGGCCGATAAGCAGGCAAATGACGCACAGGTAGAATCCCAGACAGAGATTGCCAAGAAGCAGAATGACCTTGCTATTCAGAGAGCAGAGCTTAAGCAGGTATCAGATACCAAGAAGGCTGCTGCGGACGCTGCTTACGAGATACAGCAGGAAGAGCAGAGAAAGACAATCGAGGTTACCCGTACCAACGCCGACATCGCCCGTCAGGAGCGCGAAGTTGAGCTGAAGGCAAAGGAAGCGCAGGTTGCAGAGCAGGCTCTTACCGCAGAGATAAGAAAGAAAGCGGAAGCAGAGAAGTATCGCCGTCAGCAGGAGGCTGAAGCTGCCATGATCGAGAGACAGCGTGAAGCAGATGCTGCAAAGTACGAACAGGAAAAGAAGGCTGAAGCGGTAAAGGCACAGGCTGATGCCGCCATATACGCAAAGCAGAAGGAAGCGGAAGGTATCGCTGCCGTAGGACGCGCAGAAGCGGAAGCAATCGAAGCAAAGGGTATTGCGGAAGCACAGGCAATGGAGAAGAAGGCAGAGGCGTATGCAAAGTACAACAATGCCGCTATTACAGAGATGATCATCAAGCAGCTGCCTGATATCGCGAAAGCTATTGCAGAGCCCATCTCTTCCATCGACAAGGTTACCGTTATCGATTCCGGAAACGGACAGGGCGGTGTGGCAAGCGTTGGCGGTTATACTCCCGCAGTCCTTGCAAAGGTTATTGAGTCGGTCCGCGAGACCACAGGCTTTGACCTTACCGAGGTTATGAAGGCTCAGACCTACGACGCCAAGGTAAATCACAATGTAAATGTGACCGGACTTGATAACAGCGCGGCATCCAAGGCTGTTTCCGATAAGATCGGCGAGGCAGTTGCCGGAAGCGTAGTAGAGTAATTACTATAAAGAAAAAGTATAACGGAAAGACAATTCGAACTCCGTCGCTGATTGTTCAGCGGCGGAGTTTGTGTTATATTGCAGAGGTAACGGTAAGGCTTGTTAATGGATTTAAAGCAATAAGCGTCTTGGCGTAAGCCGGCCTTAAGAAAAACACGGAGACTACTATGGAGAATATAAGCGAGGCTTTGAAACAAAAATATGATGGACTTCTTCAGTACCTCAAGGAGCAGAAAAGTATCGCCATTGCCTTTTCGGGGGGCGTGGATTCAACCTTCCTTTTGTATGCGGCCCACGAAGCACTCGAAGAAAACTGCGTTGCGGTTACGGAGGATTCCGCCTTTTTCCCGGGGAGAGAGTATGATGAGGCCGTAGAGTTTTGTAAAGGCCTTGGCGTAAGACATATTATCCTGTCCGCGGATATCCTTGGAAACGAGATCGTTGCCGCAAACCCTGCCGATAGGTGTTACCACTGCAAGAAGAATCTTTTTACGCAGATAAAGGAGTTGGCTGTAAAAGAGGGGATAGCTGCCGTGGCAGAAGGCTCAAATCTCGACGATAACGGAGATTACAGACCGGGACTTAAAGCGATCGCGGAGCTCGGAGTCTTAAGCCCGCTTCGCAGTGCGGGTTTTTCAAAATCGGAGATACGAGAGCTTTCAAAGACATTCTTGCTTCCCACATGGGATAAGCCTTCCTTTGCCTGCCTTGCAAGCCGTATTCCTTACGGAGAGAGGCTTACAGAAGAAAAGCTTTCGATGGTTGATAGGGCAGAGCAGATACTTATCTGTGAAGGCTTTAAGCAGTTCAGGGTAAGGCTGCATGAGGGAGCAGGTTCTGAGAGTAACGCAGACGCAAAAAATACCGGAGAATCAAAAAAGACCTCCGGCGTTTTAATAGCGCGTATAGAGCTTCTTCCCGGGGACTTCGGAAAAATAATAGATGAAGAGACAAGAACCCGGGTGTATGAAGAATTCAAAAAAACAGGCTTTGATTATGTTGCGCTGGATTTAAAGGGATACAGAACCGGAAGTCTTAATGAGACATTGGGGCGACAGCAGTAAAGCTTTTCAATGACTTACCTGCCGGCGGCATCACATGAAATCCGTATTGCTGTAATTAGTTAAACTTGTGATTATAATATGCGGGTACCCGGAGGACCGGCTGCCCTTCTACCGAATTTCGACAGGATTCTACCGCCGGTTTATTGGCTAATCCGCGCAGGAAATGTAGTATACTGTATGTAATAAACAGCTTGTATGGTTTATTAAAAGTAGTTTATTCTTGCATTCGCATACTGCAAACGGAGGTGGCCGGAATGAAACAGGCAGAGGTGGGCTTATTTATACAGAGTCTTCGAAAGGAAAAGAATATGACCCAGCGGGAGCTGGCGGATAAGCTGGGGGTCAGCGACAAGGCTGTATCTAAGTGGGAGACCGGAAAGTCAATGCCGGATACCGCGCTTTTTGAGCCGCTTTGCAGGGAGTTCGGGATAAGTGTGAATGAACTTCTGGCTGCGGAGAGATGCCTTCCGGAGGATTATGTCACGAAGGCGGAGGAGACGCTGATAGGCATTTACGCTGAAAACCAGAAAAACAAGAGGCTGTCGAAGGGTCAGCTTTTCCTCGCGATATTAGGGGCGGTGTTTGCGTTTATAGCGCTGTTTATTATGTTTGGAAGCGTGTTTGGATTTGCGGACACCACAGGATTTATAGCTCTTTTTTGGATATACCGACAGCACTTATCATGGCGCTCCTTCTTTTTGCGGCAATATTCATATCAAGAGCACGCTCCCTTAAGGATATTATAAAAACAATAAAGCTGACGGTGCTGCCGGTGGGCGCCCTCGAGACTGTTATCGGACTTATCGGGTTATGGTCAAACCAGCCCTTTGCGAATGAGGATACTCTGGCTTATATTTCGAAAACAAATATCAGTTATTATGTCGCGTCAATCCCTGTCCTCTATGCTTTGATCATATTTATCATAGCGACAGTATGGCTCCTTGCCCTGGAAAACAGGGAAAAATAATATTTCTCCCGGAAATTTTCCCGGACTTAAGCTGCGTCGTTGCCGCCCTGCTTCATCTGGACGACAGAGTGCAGCTTTTCCTCTATAATACGGGCGTTTTCTCCTGATTGAATGGAGAGAACGCCCTCTATGCATATCTCAAGAAGGAGTTGTTCATCCTCATTGTTTTTTTCAAGCTTCCTTGCGGTGGGGATACATATCTAGT
>JAFVCL010000075.1 GCA_017479285.1 Lachnospiraceae bacterium | reverse complement strand
TATGGTGGGTATAGCACAGCTGGTTAGCGCGTCAGATTGTGGTTCTGAAGGTCGAGGGTTCGAATCCCTCTACCCACCCTCGAGCTTAGGTAATGATTCATTTTTAATCGCCGGGCCCATATAGGGCTATCGCCAAGCGGTAAGGCACAGCACTTTGACTGCTGCATCTCGGCGGTTCGAATCCGCCTAGCCCTGCGAATGCGTTTCGTTTATCGGACGCTTTATTTTTTGGGACACTAGCTCAGTCGGTAGAGCACTTGACTTTTAATCAAGTTGTCGCGGGTTCGATTCCCGCGTGTCTCACTGTCGATTAAGCCTTGAAGATTCGCTTTTTTTTTAGCGATCCGCAAGACTTTTTTTTTCTCAAAAACATCCGTGATTACCCTTCATAGGGAAGCGGCTCTACCGCATATACCGGGAATATCCCGATAGCCTTATTATTCTCGTCGTAAAGACTCTTTATACTGCCTATAAGCCTCTCTATCTGTCCCGCGTCAGCGCCCTTATATACGAGCAGATACTGGATATTGCTGTAGCGTACACACTCCCCGTCATTCCCGACAATAACCTTTATTGAATTTTCCAAGGTCTTCATCGCGCTCTCAAACTCCTCATAATAGTGGGTCTTACCGAGAACATTTTCGAGAGTGAACATTACAAATACATAATCGGAGGCTGCCGCCTTTTGTTCCTCCAGTACTCCCGTAAGGAGCTTTTCCATCTCCTTTGCCTGGTATCCGTAAGCGGCGCTCTGTCCTGCCTTAAGGCGCTTAACCTTCCGCATGAGAAGAAGCAGCTCAATATTTGATTTGTTGTTTGCGGAACTTTCCCCGTTGTCATAGAAAGACATTCCCGCCTTGCCATTACACTTTACGCTGTAAAGAGCTTTATCCGCCATCGTATATATATCACCGAAAACATCCGAAGGCTTCGTAAGGCAGGCTCCGGCGGAGAGCGAAAGCCTTGAGAACTCATGAAGCCCGCTCATCCTTGTAGCATAGTCCTCGCATATACCGGTAGCATACTTTGAGGCGGCATCCCTGTCCGCATACGGCAAAAATACTATAAACTCGTCCCCTCCGTAACGGCAGGAAATACCTGTATTGTGATCCGCAAAAACCCTCGTAAGAAGCTCGATTGCCCTGTCTCCCGCAGTATGGCCTTCGTTTTCATTTACCGCACGCAGATTATCGATATCAAATATGATAAGACAGCCCTCGCTCTCGGAAATCGCGTTCTCTATCTTTCTTACACCCTCACTTCTTAAAAGCACGGTATCCCCGGACTCAAGCCTGTTTTCCTCATCGTCCGTTTCGTTCCCGTCCGTTATAAGGAGCGATCTGTTCGTCTTTAAAATATCGTTAAGTCCCCCGGTCTCCAAAAGCTCTATAAAGGCTCCCGCAAGATCCGGATCAAAATGTGTCCCCTTGCCCCTTAAGAGCTCCTCCCTTATTCCGCTTGCGGGGATAGCGGGTCTGTACACCCTCTTGGAGCTCATGGCGTCATACGCATCAGCTATGGCAACGATCCGGGCTTCTATGGAGATATTTTCTCCTGCAAGTCCCTCCGGATAACCCTTGCCGTCATATCTTTCATGATGGTTCTTTGCCACATCCTGTGCAAGCTCAAATATATCCGCCTTTTCAAGTATATCTCCGCCGATGATGGTATGATTCTTTATCAGTCTGTACTCATCATCATTCAGTTTTCCGGCTTTTGAGGTAACCCGGTCAGGTATGCTTATCATTCCGATATCGTGGAGTATGGCCGCCCCGCGAAGGTCCTGGATCCTGTCCCTGTCCCATCCGAGCTTTTCGGCAAGCCTGCAGGCATACTGCGCAACCCGCTCGGAATGTCCGTTCATATAGATATCCCGTGCGTCAAGTGCAGTAGCAAAGGTGTGGAATGTCTTCATTGACATCCTCTCAACCTTTTCCCTTCTCTCCTCCGCCACCGCTGTCTGCTTTTCGACCTCGGAGATGAGATGCTTTTGAAGAGTGCTCAGTTCGAGTACTCTTGCCACTCTCTTCATCATAACCTCTGCGACAAAGGGCTTTGTTATAAAATCCATTGCCCCGAGCTCGAATCCCTGTATTTCCGAATCATGGTCGCTGTCCGCCGTCAAAAAGATAACCGGAATATCCTTCCAGTTGGATGAAGCGCGCAGCTTTTGCATAACCTCAAATCCGTCAAGCTCCGGCATATGAATGTCAAGCAATATAAGGTCCGGCGTGTGGTCAACAAGATAAGCAAGACAGTCCTCGCCGCTTGCCACACACTCTACGGTATATTCCCTTGATATTATCTTTTCAGCGATCTTTAAATTTATCTCTGCGTCATCCACTACAAGTACAAGTGTCTCTTCACTCATTTCTCTTTCCCTTGATCCGCAAAATCATATTTTATTATCTATTCCGAAAAAGCCGTCATATATCCCGAAAAAGTCCGCCTCTATCCGTACATCTTCGGAAAGCTTCACGCTTTCCCACAGATCCTCGTTCAGGTTCTTCACTATTCCGGAGACAAAGCTGTTGTATTCTTCGGCAAAGGCGTTCTGCCTTCTTTCCTCCACCATAGCCTGCTTATTAAGGTCGGTCTGGACTCTGTCCAGGGTGCTTATACATTTAAATATATGATAACCCGATTCATTGGTTACAACGGCACTCACTTCTCCGTTTCCGAGGTTGAAAACCGCGGTTTCCACAGCCTCCTCCATCACTCCGCGTCCGAACGAAAGCGTTATCTCATCCTCATCACTGTACTCCGCAGCCAGCGCCTCAAAGTCCTCGCCCTCCGACGCCCGTTCCCTTATATCTGTGGCAAGAAGGTATTTTTCAGCCTTCTCCTCGCTCCCGTAGCTGACAAAATTGCCCGCTCCGTCAACAACTCCGGTTGCGATAAATATATGCTGCACAATGACGCTTCTCGCTTCATCGTCGCTGATCTCCGGATTGACATTTTCGATGAGTATCCCCACTATCTTGTCCGCGAGAGCGTATTCGCGGTACATTGAGACCAGGGTCGCTTCATCGATACCGAGGTACTCCCTGTTTTCATCGGAAAGCTTGGAATAATACTCTCCGGCACATCTGCTTACCAGCTCCTCCTCTTCGTCCGTTAGGGTAATCCCTCTCTCCACAGCCATAAGATACATTGTCTTTATCTGCGCTATCCTTGCAAGAACGGTATCCTTTACATTGTCTTCAAGCGTCGTTCCCTCGTAGGATGTGTCCCATATCCCGCTCCCGTAGACCGACTCGTACTGATTCTGTATGTCCGTAAGATAAACCATAACCTCCGGAAGATAACAGCCATGATCCCCCAGTCTGAACACCTCATCCTTGTTAAAACCGGTCGTTATAACGACCTTTGTACCGCAGGCGGTCATAACCGCCGGGCATACTCCCGTAAGGATAAGACAGAGGACTACCGCAAAGTATTTCTTTATAAAAGTTTTAAAATTATCCGGTCTATTCTTCAGTCTCATTATTGTTTACAGTATTTATGGTATCTGCCGCAGCCTCAAGCTTATCTATTATATCCTGTGTTCTCGTAACCGTGTCGGAAAAAGTATCGGAGGATTCGCTGAAGCTGTTTTTATCATCATCCTCATAATCCGAGAGCACTATATTCTCAAAATGTCCCTCCATCAGCTTAGAGAGAACCTCCCTTCCCTTACCGCTTCCGAGAAGGTCCTCCGAGAGCGCGGCCAGTTCCTTGTCGGTCGCTCCCTCCACCATGTTCCCGAGGACAGAATGATCCAGCGCGCCGGCCAGCTCACGAAACTCGGTAACCTTTGCGGTCTCCTCTTTGCTTAGTCCATCGGCCGTCAGCTTTGATATCTCCTCTCCGAGAGAAGCCGAGAAGCCTGTATTTCCGGATTTTTCGAGAGCCTCCTTCGCGGCGTTAAGAGTCTGTGCCACGGATTTCGACGAAGCCGCTCCACCTATCGCAGAATTTGTAAGAGACGAATTGTACATATATGCTATATCATTTACATTCATTATATATCCTCTCTGCGTCCCGGGGCTTTATGTCCTGCTTTCGCCCGGTATGCCTTCCGTAAAACGAATATGTGATCCAAAATCGCACACTCTTCAGTATAGCATAAAAAGGCTCCCGTGAAAACAATTCCCACAGGAGCCCGAAACTTTACAGTCCGCTTTAAAATTAATCCGTCAAATATCTTCAGTTTCACACAGCCGGTCTTTTGACCGCTTCTCCGACAAGTTCTCCGCCGCGCTCATCTATCCTTATAGATTCGCCCTCGGAAACCGTATCGGAGAGAATAAGCTTTGCAGCCATTGTCTCAACATGCTTCTGGACATATCTCTTGAGCGGTCTTGCACCGTAAACCGGATCGTATGCCTCTCTTGTAATGAATTCCTTAGCGGCATCCGTGAGCTGCACGCTTATCCTCTTCTCCTCAAGGCGCTTGTTGATATCCTTGATTATAAGATCGATAATACCGGAAAGATTATCCCTCGTAAGCGGCTTGAAGAGTATCGTCTCATCAAGTCTGTTAAGAAACTCCGGCCTGAAATGACCCTTAAGCTCGTCAATGACAAGGTTTTCCGCCTCTGTCTTTATCTCACCGTTTTCATCAATCCCATCAAGAAGATATTGCGCTCCGATATTTGATGTCATGATAAGGATCGTGTTCTTAAAGTCCACGGTACGCCCCTGCGAATCGGTGATACGGCCGTCCTCCATAACCTGCAGCAGCACATTGAATACATCCGGATGTGCCTTCTCTATCTCATCAAAGAGCACTACGCTGTAGGGCTTTCTCCTTACCGCCTCGGTAAGCTGTCCGCCCTCCTCATATCCCACATATCCCGGAGGCGCTCCGATCAGCCTTGATACGGAATACTTCTCCATATACTCCGACATATCGATCCTTACGATATTGTTCTCATCATCAAAGAGCGAAGCCGCAAGTGACTTGGCAAGCTCTGTCTTGCCCACACCCGTAGGTCCGAGGAAAAGGAAGGAACCGATGGGTTTTCTCGGATCCTTTATACCTGCCTTCGAGCGGAGTATCGCTTCGCTTACCCTTGTAACGGCCTCGTCCTGGCCCATGACTCTCTTGTGGAGTTCATCGTCGAGGTGCAGCGTCATGCTTCTCTCACTCTCTGTAAGCTTGGTAACGGGAATACCTGTCCATCTCGAGATGATCTTTGCGATCTCATCCTCCTCCACGCGCTCATGCACAAGCTTTTCTCCACCTGCCTTCTCCTGTTTTTCCTCCTCGGCGGCAAGCTCCTTCTGGAGAGCGGGCAGCTTGGAGTACTGCAGCTCCGAAGCCTTTTCGTAATCTCCGTCACGCTGCGCGATGGCTATATTATCCTTTACATCCTCTATCTCCTTACGGATTGCCGAAAGCTTTTCCGCAGCTCCCTTCTCATTATCCCACTGAGCCTTCTGGGTCGCAAAGCTCTCACGGAGCTCGGAGAGTTCCTTCTGGAGATTTGCCAGTCTGTCACGACTCAGCTGGTCATCCTCCTTTTTAAGCGCTGTCTCCTCTATCTCGAGCTGCATTATATGTCTGTTCATCTCGTCGAGCTCGGCAGGCAGGGAATCCATCTCCGTCTTTATAAGCGCGCAGGCCTCATCCACAAGGTCGATAGCCTTATCGGGCAGAAATCTGTCGGAAATATAACGGTTGGATAAAACAGCCGCTGATACCAGCGCACTGTCAACGATCTTAACCCCGTGGTAGTTCTCGTATCTTTCCTTAAGTCCGCGGAGTATGGAGATCGTATCCTCCACCGTGGGTTCATCCACCATAACCGGCTGGAAACGCCTCTCAAGAGCTGCGTCCTTTTCGATATACATCCTGTATTCATCAAGTGTTGTGGCACCGATACAATGAAGCTCTCCCCTTGCGAGCATGGGCTTTAGCATATTTCCAGCGTCAAGCGCTCCGTCTGTCTTTCCCGCGCCGACAATGGTATGGAGTTCATCAATAAAGAGTATTATCTGTCCGTTACTCTTTCTTACCTCCTCAAGCACGGCCTTTAGTCTTTCCTCAAACTCTCCGCGCTATTTTGCCCCCGCAACCAGCGCACCCATATCAAGCGCAAATATCTTTTTGTCCTTCAAATTCCCCGGGACATCGCCACGCACGATACGCTGAGCAAGCCCCTCCACAACAGCGGTCTTACCTACACCGGGTTCACCGATAAGAACGGGATTGTTCTTGGTCTTTCGCGAAAGTATCCTTATGACATTTCTTATCTCGCTGTCTCGTCCGATTACCGGATCCAGCTTTTGGTTTCTCGCCTTCTCCACAAGATCCTGTCCGTATTTTTCGAGTGTATCATATGTCGCCTCGGGATTGTCGCTTACAACCTTCTGGTTGCCGCGGACAGTTGAGAGCGCCTGCAGGAACCTCTCCGTCGTAATTCCGTATTCTTTTAATATGGCTTTAATCTCCGGGTTCGGACTTTTTATCATCGCAAGGAAGAGATGCTCGACGGATACATATTCATCCCCCATTGCATGTGCTTCATCCTCCGCGTTTATAAGGACTTTATTCAGAGCCTGTCCAATACGGAGGTCTCCTCCGCTTACCTTGACACGCTTTTCTATACCTGCCTTTACCCTGGATATAAAATGCTCCGGGTCGATCTCCATCTTTTCGATCAGCTTCTTAATCAGACTGTCTTCAAGAGTGAGCAGTGAAAGAAGCAGATGCTCCTGCTCGATCTCCTGGTTTCCGTATTCATAGGCGAGCTTTTCAAGATTATTAACGGCTTCCACCGATTTTTGCGTAAACTTGTTGATGTTCATAGTTTCCACTTCCTCCCTATATCTGCATTTCCTTTCTGTTCTATTACAACTATAACACAGCTATATAAAAACTCAAGGTGCCCGTTATAAAAAAAATCTTAAATAATTATTAACAATTTATTTTGAAATATATTGACACTCCACAAGCGTAATGCTAAAATCTGAAGATATAGGGCAAATGCCCATGATTTTTCAAGGAGGCACCAGAAAAATGAACAATGGAACTGTAAAGTGGTTCAGCGCACAGAAGGGCTACGGATTTATTACTAATGAGGCTGACGGCAAGGATGTATTTGTACACTGGAGTGGAATAGTTTCCGACGGTTACAAGACTCTCGACGAAGGCGCTAAGGTTACCTTTGATATCGAAGTAGACGAGTCAAAGGGCGGCAAAGAGAGAGCAGTTAATGTTACCGTTGCTAAATAAATGATGTAAAACCCTTAAAAAGACCGAAACGCGAATGCGCTTCGGTCTTTTTTTTCATCCGATGATTTCTTCTACCAGCTCGTATATCTCATCCCTGCCCTGCTTTGTCTCGGCAGAAAACGGAATGATCCTTGTCTCACTCCCGCACCCCAGGGAATCCCTTACAAGCTTTATCTGCTTTGCCACCTGACTGCGCTTTAGCTTATCCAGCTTTGTCGCAATGATGACCGGCTCATATCCCTGAGAACATATCCATTCATACATCTGCCTGTCATTAGCCGATGCCTCATGTCTTATATCGATAAGAAGAAATACCTGCTTAAGCTGCTTTGAGTTATGAAGATATCTCTCGATCATCTTTCCCCAGGAAGCCCTTATCTCTTTCCCGGCGGATGCATATCCGTAGCCGGGAAGGTCGACAAAATATATGTTTTTATTCACATTGTAAAAGTTGATCGTCTGGGTTTTTCCGGGCTGTGAGCTTGTCCTCGCAAGTGCCTTTCTGCATACAAGCGCATTTATGAGCGAAGATTTTCCGACATTACTTTTCCCGGCAAAAGCAACTTCCGGAAGGGTGTTGTCCGGAAGTTTACTTGTTACGCCACATACAGTTTCCAATTCTACGAATTTTATAACCATAATTCACGCTCGCATATAAAAACTAACTGCTCTTTTTTATCTCATGGTCCTCTATGCGAAGAACCTCGGGCTCTGCTCCGCCCTCGACAGCCTCTCTGGTAACCCGGCAGCTTGTAATGTTATCGTCCGAAGGAATCTCATACATAACATCCATCATGGACTTCTCCATGATCGAGCGAAGTCCTCTTGCTCCCGTCTTTCTCTCAAGAGCTTTTTCGGCGATAAGCTCTACCGCGTCATCGTCAAAGGTAAGATCGACGCCATCCATCTCAAAGAGCTTTTTGTACTGCTTGATAAGCGCATTCTTCGGCTCGCGGAGGATCCTGATAAGCGCCTCCTTATCAAGCCCCTGCAGGGAGACATTGATCGGAACACGGCCAACAAATTCCGGGATAAGACCAAACTTTATAAGATCCTGGGTACTTACCTCCTTCAGTATCTCATCCAGCTCAAGATTGCTCTTCTTGCTGACCTCGGTATTAAAGCCGATAGCTTTTCTGTCAAGCCTGCTCTCGATTATCTTCTCAAGCCCGTCAAACGCACCGCCGACAATAAAGAGGATATTCGTGGTGTCGATCTGAATAAGCTCCTGATGGGGATGCTTACGGCCTCCCTGGGGAGGAACACTGGCAACGGTTCCCTCTATTATCTTGAGAAGTGCCTGCTGTACGCCCTCACCCGAAACATCACGGGTAATTGATACATTCTCGCTCTTTTTTGTTATCTTATCTATCTCGTCTATGTAGATAATTCCGAGCTGTGCCCGCTCAACATCATAATCCGCAGCCTGTATAAGCTTAAGAAGGATATTCTCCACATCCTCGCCCACATATCCTGCCTCGGTAAGTGTGGTCGCATCGGCGATGGCAAAAGGCACATTTATTATCTTTGCAAGTGTCTGCGCTAGATAGGTCTTACCGGAACCGGTAGGTCCTATCATTAAAATATTGCTCTTTTGAAGCTCCACATCGTCGACATTCTTCTTGTACATCACGCGCTTGTAGTGGTTGTAGACCGCTACGGAGAGGACCTTTTTTGCCTCCTCCTGTCCGATGACATACTCGTCGAGAAACTCCCTTATCTGCTTGGGCTTAAGGAGCTTGATATCTCCCACCCCCATATTTGAAGGGCCGTCCGAGTACTCATCATCAAGCTCGTCGTCGATTATATCGCGGCAGATATCGACACATTCGTCACAGATATATATTCCGGAAGGGCCGGAGATAAGCTTTCTCGCCTGTTTCTGACTCTTTCCGCAAAAGGAACAGCGGACGCCCCCGTCCGGTCCCATCTTCTTTCCAGCCATCTTTACTCCTTCTTCTCGCCCTGATCGTGAAGAGCTATAACCTTATCTACAAGTCCGTACTCCCTGGCTTCGTCGGCAGAGAGCCAGTTGTCACGCTCGGTGTCGGCACAAACGGTCTCATACGGCTTACCGGTGTTCTCGGAGAGGATTCTGTTTAACTTCTCCTTTGTTCTTAAGATATGCTTTGCAGCAATCTCTATCTCGGTAGCCTGTCCCTGCGCTCCGCCGAGGGGCTGGTGGATCATTATTTCCGCGTTGGGAAGGGCATATCTCTTTCCCTTTGCTCCTCCGGAGAGAAGGAATGCGCCCATGCTTGCCGCCATACCGATGCAAACGGTGGAGACATCGCACTTGATATACTGCATGGTGTCATAGATTGCCATACCTGCGGTAACGCTTCCTCCGGGGCTGTTGATGTAAAGGTGGATATCCTTCTCGGGATCCTCCGCCTCGAGGAAAAGAAGCTGTGCTACAACAATACTTGCGGAAGTATCATTAACCTCCTCACCCAGAAAGATGATCCTGTCCTTTAAAAGTCTTGAATAAATGTCGTATGAGCGCTCGCCCTTGCTGGTCTGCTCAATGACATAAGGAATTAAACTCATTGACCTGCCTCCTTAAATTCTAATAAAGTGCTAAGGGCTCGCGGACTACGCGTCTTCTTAGCACTTATATTTTATACTAAATATGCAAAATATTCTTTAAACTAATAGTTAAATATTTATTAAATAAGCCTAAAGGATTTATTCCTCAGTGGTCTCTGCCTTCTTCTTTGAGGTCTTCTTAGGCTTAACTTCCTTTGCATTGTCAGCGGCAAACTCGAGAGCCTTCTTAACAAGAATGTCCTTCTCGATCTGCTTTCTGCCCTCAGCACCGACCATATCCTTAACCTTGTCAGCCTCAAGAGCGTATGCCTCAGCCATAGTCTTAAGCTCGCTCTCGTAATCCTCCTCGCTCACGGTGATGTTCTCAGCCTTGGCGATCTCCTCAAGAACAAGTCTCGACTGGATCCTTGAAAGAGCCTGGGGCTTAACCTGCTCCATAAACTTGTCCATGGTCATTCCGGAGAATTGGAGATACTGCTGGAAGGTAAGTCCCTGTCCCTGCATTCTCTGGGCAAATTCATTTACCATGTTCTTCTGCTCGGTCTCAAGCATCGCGTCGGGAATATCCATCTTGGAATCCTCGATGATCTTGTCGATCACTGCATCCTGCTTTGCTGTCTTCGCGTCGGAAAGCCTTCTGGTCTCAAGATCGGACTTGATGCTCTCCCTGTAGTCCTTAAGCGAATCAAAGCCTGCATCGGAAGCGAACTCGTCATCAAGCTCGGGAAGCTGCTTCTCCTTTATCGACTTGACGGTACACTTAAATACCGCTGCCTTGCCTGCAAGCTCCTTGGCCTGGTAATCCTCGGGGAAGGTAACATTTACATCGGTCTCCTTACCGATCTCAGCACCGATAAGTGCATCCTCGAATCCGGGGATAAATGCTCCTGAGCCGATGGTAAGGGGATAATCCTCACCCTTTCCGCCCTCAAAGGCTACTCCGTCAACAAAGCCCTCGAAGTCGATAACCGTCTCATCGCCGGACTTTACGGCGCGGTCGGTTACATCGATCCTTCTTGCCTGCTTTTCCTGCTCCTTCTTAAGAGCTTCCTCAACATCCTCATCGCTTACGGTAACATCCACCGCATCGACCTCAACACCCTTATACTTTCCGAGTGTTACATCAGGTCTTAATGCAACGGTTGCGGTAAATACGAAGGGCTCTCCCTTTGCCATTGAGACAACCTCGATCTCCGGCTGGGAAACTATCTCCTCACCGCACTCATCATACGCTTTCTCATAAGCATCGGGAATCGCAATATTTGCGGCATCCTCATAGAATACCTCGGGGCCGTACAGCTTCTCGATGACGCTCCTGGGAGCTTTTCCCTTTCTGAAGCCCTGTACATTTATTCTGGTTCTGTTTTTCTGGAACGCGCTGTCCAGTGCCTTTTCAAAGACATCAGCTTCTACCGTGATAGTAAGCTTTGCCATATTTCCGTCTAATTTTTCAACCTGTACGCTCATTTCGCGTCGTCCTCCTTAAGCACGGCTTGTTAAATGCCATAATCAGTTGTTGATTATACCATGATTGCGCTTTCAAATCAAGAAAAATGTATAAAAGCGGCGCATAAACTGCCGATGGCAAAGCATTGCAAACTGTGATAGTATATTTATGGCGGCATTACGGGGAAATATCGCGTAAACAGGCGACAGGAGCCGTATCCGCATATATCTGAGAGATTATGTTCATCGGAGGTAAAAAAATGGCAATAAACGAGACAAAGATCGGCGGCGTATCCCCTTCCGAAGTTCCGGTCGCTTACCGCCTTAGCAGGCTCTCCCTCACCTTTGGGATAATGTCCCTGCTGCTTCTTCCGGTATTTTCAGTCCCCGGGCTTATACTCGGTATCCTTGCCTCCGCAAAGGAAACCCCGGCACGCAGATTCTACATGCCGGGGATAATAACTTCGATAATATCCATCCTTCTTGTAATTATAGTATTTATTCTCGTAAGAGTAATACTCTCTATCTTCGGTCTGACCTTCAGCGATTTCAAAGATATTGATCATGTCCTTGAAGTCATCGCAGACTTTGTGGTGTCCCACTCTTAAGAGCGGCCGCGGCTCAAGGTCTTAAAGACATTTACAAAGGCTGTCCTGTCTCATTCCGCGCCGAGAGCCTTCAGATACCTTCCGTACTGCGTCTGTCTTACCTCAAGTACCTCGCTTAAATTCAGCGCATCAAGCTCTGCGATATAATTATCAAAATCCGAATCAAGATTCAGCTGTCCCGTTATAAAAAGCCCGGAGCATTCGCCGGTCTTTGCCTGGATATCCGGCAGATAAAGGTTTACCGTGTCACTCTCCTTGCTTGTAGCGTAAATCTCCGGCCAGGGATGTCTTATATACCGGCGAAGTTCTTTATTTATCCGCGCATGCCAGTCCGCCACAAGGATGTCCGTAGCTTCCACAGACTGGGCTGCGGGAAGGACAAATGCGGGGTTGATTCCGAAAGCCTGAAGCCAGTCGTTGTCGTTACCCTGCTCCGTATAAGCCCTGCTGCCGTCCGCATTCACTGTATAGCTCTCGCCCTCGATTCCCCACTGATAATAGTCCTGACAGTGAGCACTCATCGCATAATCAAGGAATTTCACCGCAAGCTCTATCTGCGAGGACTTTGTGCTTACGCCGAACATCCCCGCGAGTGAATTCCTGCCGACATAAAATCCCGTGCTGTCCCCACTTAAAGGTGCGGCTCCGACAAAGGCCGTCTCCTCGGTACCGTCATAGTAAGGAAGTACATTTGAGTACATCATCGACATGGCCCAGCTGAAGTCAAAGGCTACTCCCGTAAGGTCCTTTGAAATCCTGTCGATTATGGTATCTCTGTCAAGCTTTGCAAAATCCGTCTCAAGTAGTCCCTCCTCATAGAGACCGTTCAGGAACTGAAGATACTTTTTGTAATTCTCCGCATCCGCATAGGCGTACGATACATTTCCCTCATCATCCGCCTGGAATCCGCTCACAAGGTCAAGTCCGAATGCAGGGCCGAACATATACGGTAAAAACTCTGCGGCAACGCTCATGGGAATCTCGTCCGTCGCGTCCCCGTTTCCGTTCATATCGTTATCGCGGAAGTACCGCAACAGTTCAACGAAATCATCAAGATTATCCGGAGCGCTCTTTCCCGCCTTGTCGAGCCATACCCGGTTGTACATAAGGCAGGGCTGGTAATCGTCCGCAACATTAAGACCGGGAACATAATAGATATGTCCGTCCTCGGCGGTAAGCTCAGCCTTTTCCACCGGATGTTCCACAAGCCACGCCACGAAATTCGGCATATAATCAAAGAACTGATCGAGAGGGACAAAAAGACCGGATTTGATATATATCTGGTTGGGGTCATTGTCCGGGATCTTTATTATGTCCGCATCGGTAGCCCCCGAGCTTATAACGGGACCGGCCAAAGCCTCATATTCATTATAATCGAGCACATCCCAGAGGGGAGTTACCCCGGCTTCCTCAAAAACCTTTAACACGATGGGTGCCCTGGTTATATCAACATTCGGATAGTTTGATTTCTGGGCAAGCAGCTTAAGCGTTCCTCCCTCCAGGGAAATCGGTCCCTCTCCCGTGTATGTGAATCCGGATGCATCCTCTATGAGTGAAGCATTCTCGATCGCCCTGTCAACAAGGTTTGTGTCGTTAAGCCCCTCTGTCTCCTTTTGACCGGAACATCCCCCGAGAAGACCGACTGACATAACAAAGGCCATAGCGAGTGGTAATACTCTTCTTTTCATTTTCCGCCTCCATGATCTGCCTGTATCCGCTTTAACACAGGCATGGTTTAAAAACATCTATCTTAGCTTTTCGGATAAGTCCGCACATACATCCGTATCTATATCTCCGATTGCTTTGATCAGAGCCTTTACGGTTCCTCGCTTGTCCTCCTCAAAGCTGTATTCTTTAAGTCTCTCCCCGATTTCATCCATTGCATCGCTGTCAAGATTATCGCAGGCCTCGGCAAGCTCATCAAGCAGCCTTCCCAGGGTTTCAGCGTCTATCACAGGCTTACCGGAGTCCTCCGTTTCATCTTCTCCGAAGTACTCCTTAAGCTTACCGAGAAGCTCACGGAAAGCATTCAGGGCGTCCCCCGTCTTTTCCCTGATAAAGCTGACATTTCCTGCCTTTCCGGCCTTCTCCAGGTCCTCTGCCATATCCCCGAGCGAGACCGCACCGATCTGCCTTGAGCTGCTCTTTAATGCGTGGACCTTTATGGTGAATTCCTGCCAATCCTCTTTGTTGTAACTTTCCTCGATACCCGCATATCTATCTTCCCCGGATCTGTAATACTCCCCCGCCACCTTCATATACAAAGAAGCGGACCCCAAAGCCTTTACCGCACTTTCTGCATCAAGTCCCTCTATCTGGAGAACGGGCTCATCCCCACTGTCCACCGCCATATCTTCACCGCTCTTTTCGATGATCTTTTCGGGCGGCAGCCACTTTTTCAGCTTTGCGGCAAGAACTCTTATATCGATGGGTTTAGCCACAAAATCATTCATTCCGGCCTCTTCAAAGAGCCTCTTTGCCTCCTCCATAACATTTGCCGAAAGAGCAATTATTACCGGCTGTCTTATGCTCCCATCCCCGCGGATCATCCTCGTGGCATCGACTCCGTCGATCTCCGGCATCATATGGTCCATAAATACTATATCGTAGTCTCCGTTTTTAACCTTGTCTACCGCCTCTCCTCCTCCGTATGCCTTGTCGATGCTTATATCCATCGGTGCCACAAGCCCCTCGGTGATGGTGATATTGATGGCGTTATCATCAACAACAAGTATCTTTGCATCCGGAGAGCGGAAATCCGCAACAAAGCTTTGCCTGCTCTCTCTGTGGGACTCCTCCACATTCCTGTCGTTAAGTATCCCAACCATTGTCATAGTGGTCTCGGGCGAGCGCAGGATGTGAATATTCGGTACATTTGTCTCAAAATCAGAGTCATAGCCTACGATCACCACACCCCTTGTATCAGGGTTAGCCCTGAAGAAGGCTATCGTGTCCTCATTGTAATTATCCCGGCCGAAGAAAATATAATCCTTCTTTTTCGACGGGACATACTCCTCAAGAGAATTTATCCTTGCCGATTCTACCCCAAGGCTCTCCATCTCCCGGTCAAACATTCCGGTCTTAAGCTCGTCCTCGCAGATAACAAAGGCTTTTTTGTTTGCGGCATCCTCGACTGAAAGCTCTGAGGAATCATCGACTATTCTCTGGGGTATCTCGAACCAGAAGTCCGAGCCAACCCCGTACTTACTCTCAACCCCTATCCGTCCCTGCATGGCATCCACAAGTCTCTGGGAAATCGCAAGTCCCAGTCCTGTTCCCTCGACGGAGCGGTTCCGCCTCGAGTCAAGCTGCTGGAAGCTTACAAAGAGCTTTGATATGTCCTCCTCCTTTATGCCGATTCCCGTATCAATAACATGGTATATAAGCCTGACCGAATCCTCCGAAACCCTCTCGCAGCTTACGATTATCTTTACAAGTCCTTTCTTTGTGAACTTTATTGCGTTGTTCGCGAGATTTATTATGATCTGCCTGATCCGCATCGCGTCCCCGTATAGGGTTTTGGGCAGCTTTGGATCCACTATTACGAAAAGAGAAAGCTTCTTGTCGCCTATCCTTGTTGAGAGAACATTCGCTATATCCGAAAGCTCGGTGCAGGGAGAATAATCGTCCTCGATTATCTCCATCTTCCCCGATTCGATCTTGGAATAATCAAGGATATCATTGATTATATTAAGGAGGTTCTTGCCGGAGCTTTGTATCTGCAAAAGATAATCCATTACAGCCGGAGACTTTTCCTCCCTCAGCGCAAGCTCGGCCATTCCTATAACCGCATTCATTGGAGTACGGATCTCGTGGGACATATTTGCGAGGAAATCGGACTTCATCTTCGCAGCCCGCTCAAGTTCGTAGTTAACCTGCTCCATGGTTTTTATCCTGGTTATGGAACTTGTCGTATCATGCAGGATATAGAGCGTACCTATCTTTTTTGACCGTTCCCCCAGTTCTCTGACGGTAGTCTTGAAATAATAGAGATTGCCGTCGCGCTCATAAGTAAGTATGTCCGCGTCCCCGTCGCTCTCAGCAGTATTTTTGATCCATGTATCAAGCTTCTCCTTATCCTCAAAGCCCTCCACAAGTTCCTCCCCGAGAGTCCGCTTTATCGTATCGTTTATATGTATGAGGTCGTTGTGCTCATCATACAGGATAAGTCCGTCACTCATATCATTGGCAAAACTGTCAAGCGACCACTCGCGAAGATGCTCCCTTGGATACATGACTGTTATATAAAGACAGATGATTGAAATTATATTGTATAAAATATTTGGTATCCGTACAGGAAACATAAAGAGCAGAGTCAATGTCTCAAGCAGGGCAAACCCTGCAAGCATAATGACAAGAATTATAAATCTCGACCGGAATATCCTGTGTGAACGCAGAATACATCCTATAAGAACGGCCAATATCAAACCGATATTGATATAGGTCATTATCCTGTATGAGCGATAGCTGAGAAACAGCCCGGTGTTTTTGGTGTCAGTAGCCACCCACCAGGCGTTAAGGAAATATATTTTCTTTGCAAAGGAGAATATCCGGGCTCCGAAAAACTGACTGACGGCAAGATAGGTCTGATACGCGCAGGTAACTCCCGAGATGCAGACAAGCGTTATAAAGCCCCTGTGACGCTCGATACGCAGTATCATTATAAGGATGGTAAAAAGGAGCCATGCATGAACAATGTAATATACAAGGAGGATGTTTTTCGCATCCTTCGCGCTCTGTACTCCGATCAGCATAAAGCTTAATACATCACATACCGCAACCTCCGCAGCCGTCAAAAGAAACCCCGTATTTTTTCTTTTGTATATCGCTCCCCATATAACACACCCTGCGGAAACAAAAGTAAGGAGCACGAAGATCACCTTCAAAACAAGCATATTTTACCCACCCTTGTCACTAAAGAAATCGTCTGAACGCCCATTCGCATAATCAGGATCATACCTGTTTATTATAACACAATTAAACACAAAAAGCATTCCCGGATAACCATACGGCAGCCATACAATCCCGGGAATACTTTTATTCTCTACACTCTACACCTGAATATCGATCCCTCCGCCGGAAGCTGCGGCTCCGGAAAGGGATACATCCACACCTGCCGTCATCGCATCCGGGGCACCGCCCGGTGAAAAGCCCGGTAAAGATCCCGAAACGCCCGCCGGTCCGGTACCCGAAGCGCCCGCAGCCTTCTCAAGCTGATGCTTTATCGTGGTTTTAAGATAATCCATATCGGCTTTCATAATGGCCTTGTTTTCCGCCGCCCTGTGCTTGCGCTTAAGCTCCTCCAGGTCCTCCTTGCTCATATGGGGATCCACGATCTCCATATTCTCCAGCATCTCCATGGCTTCCTCGAGCTGCTTTAACTCTTCCTCACCGAAATCGGCAATCATATCATTAAGCTCGGCAAGCGCTTCCTCAGACATCTCCCTGCCCGTCTCCCGGGCCTGCTCTATGGATTCGCTCAGCATCTGCTCACGCTCCTCAAAGATGGCGTCTTCTTTTTCGGTAAGCTTTTCCTCCTCGGCGGTAATTAGAGCATTCTTCATATCGGAGGCAGCCTGTTCCATCTCATCCTGCCTCTCATCCCTTCGCTGCGTATTTACAACCATCTCCTCAAGCTCAAGATGGTGCTTTTTCTTGCGGGCCGCCATCTCCATACGCTTTGCATGGGTAAGAGCTGCCTGCAGATCCTCCGCATCTCCGTTTCCGGCAGAGATTTTTCTTCGAAGCTCAAGCACCTTTCTCCTTGCGGACAAAACCGCCTGCCCTGCGCTCAAGGATGTCTTTGCTCTCTGAATCTTAGAGGCGACTTCCTTGTAATTATAGTTCACTGGCTTTTCGATTTTTTCGTCCTTATCGCTTTCCTGCGCTCCGGAAAGTCCCGGAAAACCTTTAGCCCTGTCATCTGATACCGCCTCAAAGGGATTGGTCTTTTTCCTTTCGGTCTGCTTTAATTCGCGAAGCTGAGTCCTTAACTGCTCGGATATTTTCGGCTTTTCGTAGGTGTATCCGCTGTAATCGCCGGAAGAAGCCTGAAAAGCATACCCGCCGGATGTCTTATGATTTCCTTTGGCGGAAAACCGGGATACCGGCTGTGTCCTGACCTCGTTTCGCTCGGAAGAGTAATATTCCATGTAAGGATTTTTGGCATTAAATGCAACATTCATACCTATCCCTCCTCATACTCTAACCCTTAAAGTCGATCCGGGTTCCTACCATTCTCTCCGACTCAGTCATAACACGGGATGCGGCGCTCTCCAGGCCGTAAGCGCTGACCTTTGAGGACAGCTCGTCAAGAGTCCCCGCCTCAAAGATAACATACTCTCTGTCATCCTCCCCGGCGATCTTTTCAGACTCCTCTCCGATCTTTTCTTCGTTTTCTGTCTTTTCTTCCTTTTCGGCTTTCTTTTCCCGGGACTTCCGGATACGCTCCTCCTGTGCTTCTTTCTCGGCCTTCTTCTTTTCCTTTGCCTTCTGCGCCTTCTTTTCCGCAGCCCTTTTCTCGATGCGCTCCTTTTGAAGCTCCTGGGATTTTCCGACAGTTGCAAAGAAGCTTTCCTTGCCGTCGGAATCCACGGACATTCCGAAGTTCTTTACATCCGCTCCGCTGCTCGCAAGGCTGTTTTTCGCCTGCAAAAGCTTCGTCCGAGACATTTCGATTATTCCCTCGTACTTTTTGCGGAAGGATTCGTCCGTAGCCATCCGCTCAAGCTTCTCCTCATCGATAAGTACCACCATTTTGTTCGCATTGCCATAAGAAGCCGCATTCTTTTGAACCTGCGCCTTCATGTCTTTGCTAACGGTGATAAATTCCATACTACCGAATTTGGATTTCAGTTTGCTCAGATAATCGGAAGCCTTTTCCGAAAGCTGAACATCGCCGATGGTAAAACCGTAATCGGTCTTACTTGGCACGAGAGAACCCGTGTTACTGACAGGAGACCAGCTCTTCATCTCGATCTTCGAGGAAGTCTCCTTTGAGAACTGCGCCTGTTCTTTCCCGGGCGGGGTCTGGACGGCGCGATCCGTACCCTTGCTTTTCGCTTCCCAGGCTTTGTTCGTCTGCTGATACGCAGACACTCCACTTAGTCCTGTCATACTTTTCTACCTCCTTGTAGATTTTTTTGCCGGGGTTCCTTCCCCGACAGCCCATGAGCATTATCTGCTCCGTGACAGTGCTTCTCATCCTTGACAAGCACAAAAAGAGATAATTATGGTTATCTCACTCTGTTTGTCGGTCGCTTTATATTAAAACTTTAGCTCTTTTTGAAAATATTTGTAAAAAATTTCAAATATATTTTCAATCCGCAAGAATCAGACTCCCCCACAGATCTCGTCAAGCGTTTTTCTCGGTCTTCCTTCCGGCTCTTCGTCCGGATAACCCACAGCCACAGCCGAGGCAAGCTGTTCCTTTGTGCCGAGATACCTTGTTATCTGCTTATGGGCATAAACGGTATTTCCTATCCAGAGAGTACCCAGTCCCAGCCCGGTGGCGCACAGGAGCATATTCTCTATTGCCGCTCCGATAGAGAGCGTATTGTGTATCTCCGATATTCTTTTTCCTGCAAAGACCGGCGGGTAGGGGTTCTTTGACAAAGTATTAAACACCAGTATAACCACCGGCGCTTCCCGCATGATACGCAGCGTATTTTCGGCGCTGACAAGCCCGTTCCTGAATTTCTTCGGGATAAACAGCGATCTCCCCGATGCCTTTATTCCCTTCTCCATCTCGAGGAGGATTCTTTCCTTGCTCTCGCCCTTTATGACCATAAATCTCCATGGCTGGCGGTTCTTGGCAGACGGAGCCACCCTTGCCGCCTCCAGCATCTGCCTGATAAACTCCTCCGGAACCTCATCCGTCTTAAACTTTCTTATACTTCTTCTTTTTTCAATTATCTCCGATATCCTGTCTGTCATATCCTTTCGTATCCTCTACCTTATTTTTGCTGCCCTGCCTTCCTGAGCACTATTTCAGTACGGACTCCTTTGTAAGCAGCGTTAGTTTATACTCTCCCTTTTCATATCCGTATCCGTCGCCCTCATCCTCGTACATTTCGTAAGATGCGTTATCGGTTGAAGAAAAGATCTTATATTCAATATCCCCTGAGAGTTCTTCGGTTGAACGCGCCGGTTAACACATGGGGATAATGCTTCCGGCCTTTTGATGAAGACCGTCTATGTTCTGAGTGATGACCGCCTTCAGCTTTCCCGCCTGCTCAAGCTCTGCAAGCTTTAAATGTTTTGTTTCAGCAGTTTCCGGTATATACAAATCTAAGTTTTTCTCGGGCTGCATCGGCCAATTTATAGATAAGTCCCGTATCCGTTGCGGGGCGGTCAGTCATTTTAAATCTCGGGAAGAAGCGCGATACATGAAGTGGAATGCTTTCTCCTATCCTGTCACCCTGCCCGTTTTTAAGGCCGGCTATCCAGGAAGAGATCTCCATGATCTCACTGATATGATCATTTTCTCCGGGTATGATCAGCGTCGTAAGTTCAATATGGCATCTTTTAACGGCCTCTGTTATGAAAGCCTTGACCATATCTAAATTTCCGCCCGCTATTTTTTCATAGAATTCTTTCGTGAATCCTTTCAGGTCAATATTCATGGCATCGATGTGAGGAGTCAGTTCTTCCAATACCTCAAGCGAAGCGGTGCCGTTTGTCACCATCACATTAAGCATCCCCATTTCATGAACTATTTTTGCGGTATCTCTCACGTATTCATAGCCCACCAGAGGTTCATTGTAGGTAAAGGCAACTCCGATGTTTCCTCTTTCCCGACACCCGTATGCTATATCTGCCAATTCCTCCGGTGAAAGAGAATCCGCTTTCTCTGAATAAGCAAAGGCTTTCTCGGACCAGGAAATCTCATCGTTTTGACAAAAAAGGCATCTTAAGTTACATCCGTAGCTTCCGACAGAAAGGATCCTCGAACCCGGATGAAATCTGTTTAGGGGCTTTTTTTCTATAGGATCCAGCGCCAGCGAAGTGACCTTCCCGTAATTTCCGGGAACCACTTTTCCCTCCCGGCATATTCTCGCGCCGCATACACCCGTACGGCCTTCTTTTATTTCACAATGCCTGAAGCATACCTCACATCTTGCCATTTTTTCTCCCGCTGTTATCAATAATGCCTGACTACCTCAAATCTTTGCAGCTTTACAGGCTCATCTTCACCGATGCCCGCCTTCATCTTTGCAATGGAGATCTGCTCGGTTACCGTATCGACTCCCTCCAGATCAGGAAGGAGCAGTCCTCTCCTGTATCCGCTTGTCACTATAACTCCGTACCTTTTGACATCCAGCTCATCAGGTGAAGATATATCCTCGGGGTCCCCCAGAATATCAACATTTATATCAAGGTATGGCAGTTCGTCAGGCGTTATAGGATTAAACCTCGGATCCTTGGTGGATGCGCTGACAGCGTTATTTATGATCTCCCGGGCAACACAGCCGGTCGTCGGAAGTATCGTGCCTATGCATCCCCTTAGTCTTCCAAATTTGTGAATGGAAACAAAAGCCCCGGCTTTTCTGTTTTTCATTTCCTCCGGAATATCATCAGGCACATCTATGAGAAATCCATCCTTTATATATGTCTCTATGGTCAGCCTTGCAAGTCTGACATATTCATCGGACCTTGACCTTTTCTCTTCCAGCTCGCGATCTCTTTTTTCTATATATTTTTTCAGGAACGATCTGTCCCGGTTTTTTTCTTTTGGGTAAAAGCTGCAGATACCGTATCCCACTCCTGTCACATCCTCATGGGAATAAACTGTACTTTCCGTTTCGTATCCGTCCAGAGCTCCCGCCATGATCACAAAGGATCGATGCCCGCACTCAGCCGCTTTATCACAGAGATTTTCGTCAAAATCCAGCATTTCGCCGAAAGCTGCCCGTGATGCCACATCCATTATCCGCGCATCATACTCAGGCCCCTCTTTGGCATATCCGTACGGCCCGTATTCCTGAAGCTTATGAGACAGATCACCGCTCCCGATGTACACGGCCCTTCTATCCAGTTTTTCCGTTGCTTCCTGTACTATCTGTCCCAGCCTGTAATGATCCGTAAGAGACTGTCCCGAAAGTCCTATCCGCACTATACGAGCGCCAGAATAGTATTTTCTGATAAAGTAAAGGGGAACCATGGTTCCGTGGTCAAGCTCAGGCATTTTCTCCCCAAGGGTCCCGGCGGGGATTCCGTTTTCCTCCGAGAGCCTCTCTATCTCCCTCACCAGCTCGGTATCATATTTTTCCGTAAAGTATACGTCCGGTGCCCCGAAGTTTCTAAAAGACCCCGTTGCCGACTCCCCGGGGGAAATATGGAAATAGTCCTCATACATGATGGAATGAGGACTGGAGATAATTATGGTATCGGGGGCGATCTTCGCTATCATGCGCCCCACTTCTTCAAAACTTTCTATTGTCTTTTGGACCTGTTTTTCATTCCCTCTTCCGACCTCCGGAATGATAAGAGGCGGATGCGGTACCATAAATGCAGCTACTATTCCCATTCTTACCTCCTTCTTATGATTGAGAAGGAGGGAGTGATTAGCTCCCGTCCTCTCACAGCACCGTACGTACCGTTCGGTATACGGCGCTTTCAATAGTTGACGTGCACGGACTGATAGGCTGTGGCTAAATTTTTGTACTGCTTTCCAAGAGCCTCTCTGATGCCCTTTTGCTTCTTACCAGAAGAACTATGTCATCTGCATATCTTATTCAAGGTACGCCCCTTTTCAGATAGCGCTTTATCAGTTTGACTACACGTTCATCCTTCACATTGTTTCTTCCTCTCCATCCATCTGTCTCATTTATTACGCATGATTCCGTGTAGTTATCGAGCTTCAACTTGTGTCGCAGTCTTACCCTCATGCGTAACCTCATATGAGATTTCTGTTCGTCAGACCAGAGATTTGCCCGTGGGTTAGCATGTTCCCCACATCCAGCTTCCTTTAGATTCCGCCTCGCGACGGACACCCTTGCCTTCGGCTATATCCTTCCCACTACCGGGCGGATTCGGGGCTTTAACCCGTTAGAAATGTGCGCCGCTAGGCGCACAACCAAAAAACCCGAGGTTGCAGCCTCGGTTTTTTGCTAGTGAGCATCATAGAAGTCTCACATAATCACTTTCATGCCCATATTTTAGTCCATGATAACCAAAAAATCAATGACTCATCAAACAAATAAGTCACACCATCATAATATTGATTTCTTAGTGATCGGGTCTTCGACACTTTATAGCAGCCTAAATTAATTCAAAGCGCGTAAAAGCGCTATTTTTTTGTCAAATTTTTCAACATTTTGTGTTGTATGGTGTTGTATTTATCATTATATTGT